>JBCBVC010000097.1:0-16900 GCA_039817845.1 Cyanobacteria bacterium J06642_2 | reverse complement strand
GCCACGTCAGAGTACCCAGCACGTAATACAGCGGCACTCGCTCTTGCCAGCGCCGCTGCCACGAACTATTCAGTTGCTAAACGGTGGGCAGGACTAGCACGCGTGGGTCTGGTGGAATCGGAGCGACGCTTACCCGGTTGTCCTCCCACCCTTGAGCAGCGCTACTATCTGCTTAGTCTTGATGGTGGCGTTGAGCGCTTTGCCCGAGCGGTTCGGGCTCATTGGGGGATTGAGAACCAACTGCATTGGGTGCTTGATGTCGCCTTCCACGAAGATGCTTCTCGCATTCGTAAAGACCATGCCCCTGAAAATCTCGCTCTGGTGAGGCATCTAGCGTTGAATCTACTCAAACAAGATAGGTCTACCAAGGTTGGCATCAAGGCGAAACGACTTAAGGCTGGATGGGATAACGATTTCCTTTCAACCATCCTCGCCGGGTGAGTATGCGTTTGCCCTGGCACGCGTTCCTGTGGGTCTTGACGTTTTAGTTTGGACCGAAGTACTGGCTGCGACTGGGTTCTCGATCGCTAAACCATCCTAGTCAGCTTGACGGCTGCTATATCAATCCACGTTTAGCTCTGTCATAGCGCGCGAATTACCTGCGTTAAAAGTTCACCGGACAGTCGAGCACTTCCAACCGTTTGGTCAACTTTAAGTTTTCGCGATAATCCACCGGACAGTCAATCACTACAGGCTTTTGGCAGGCGATCGCTTTACGCAGCAGCATGGGAAAGTCTTCCGTGCGTTCTAGGCGAAAACCTTCTGCTCCAAAGCTATGGGCCAGTGCGACAAAATCGGGATTTTGGAAATCGACGCCTGTTGTAGCGTTGTAGCGATTTTCCTGTTTCCAGCGGATCAGGCCGTAGCCGTTGTCGTTGAACACCACAACAACAACCGCGATATTCAGACGCACGGCTGTTTCCAGCTCCTGCACGTTCATCATGAAGCCGCCGTCGCCTGAAATCGTCACCACGGTGCGATTCGGATGTACGAGCTTAGCGGCGATCGCGGCAGGTAGGCCGAAGCCCATGGCGGCAAAGCCATTTGAGATCAGTACTGTATTGGGTCGATAGGCAGGGAACATCCGCGCTACCCAAATCTTGTGTGCCCCTACGTCCGAAATGACGATGTCTTCTGGTACGAGCACCTGACGCAGCTCGTACAGCGCTTTTTGCGGTTTAATCGGAAAATGCGTATCGTCCTTACTGGCCCGGTATTCGTCTAAAATTCGCGTCTGGACGTCTTGGAAACGCGAAAATTCTTTGGCGTGGAACGTCATTGCGGCCAATCGAGAAACGATGCGGTTGATATCGCCTACGATTTCTACGGCTGGAACATAGTGCGAATCTACCTCTGCCGGTGTAGCCGCAATGTGGATGATGGTTTTATCGCGATGGGCATTCCAATATTCGGGGCCGTACTCGACGTAGTCATAACCAATCGCGACGATAACGTCGCTACCGTCAATACCACAAGCAATGTGATCTCGAACCTGTAAGCCAATGGTGTACAGACTGAGAGGGTGCTGGAAACTGAGAATGCCTTTGCCCATGAACGTGTTGACAACGGGAACGTTCAAGGTCTCGGCTAGCTGCTGTACTGCCGCCGAAGCGCGACCTCGTACTACGCCATTTCCCACCAACATGACGGGGGATTTTGCCTGCTCCAGAATTTCGGCTGCCTGTTGCAACAATTCTTGAGGGGCAATGGGCGGATGGCTGCAATCGCGCGGTGTATTCAGGAGCGGTCGTCGTTGCATGTCATCTGCCACGATCATGGCAGCAATATTTTCCGGTAGCTCGATATGCGTTGCTCCCGGAGGCTCGGCTTCTGCTAACTTAAACGCCTTGCGTACTACCTCCACTACGGGTTCTGGCGAGGCAATGCTGGCTGTCCATTTGGTAAAGGGCCGGAATACCGAATTGACGTCGATGTATTGGTGATATTCCTGGTGAATGCGGCGCAAATCTGCTTGTCCGGTGATAGCGACCAACGGCGCGCGATCGAGATTGGCATCGACAATACCAGTAATTAAATTGGTTGCTCCTGGGCCTAAGGTGGCTAAACAGACGCCTGCCTTACCGGTCAGGCGCCCATAGGCATCGGCCATAAACGCCGCGCCTTGTTCGTGTCGTACCGAGACGAACTCAATACTGGAATCGCGCAGAGCATCGTTGATGTCGAGAGTCTCTTCCCCAGGTACCCCGAAAATGTAGCGCACGCCCTCATTTTCTAAGCATCGAATCAACAAATCTGCAACGCGCATTCGCCTAAACCCTTAACCACCGACACATAATCACTGAGAAAACTGCATCATTGAGAAAACTGCCAAATACTGAGCCATCCGCCGTATTCTAAGGACCGTATTTTTGAAAATTGTATTTTTTGAGATCGTAGTTGGGGAGGGATCGTAGTTGAAGAGGGATCGTAGTTGGGGACGATCCGAGTCTGACACAGCTGCATCCCCGGTTGGCATCTCTTTAAATAGCTTTACGCCTGTTAAAGCCTGCAATGTGCAGGCAGCGTGCGTCGAGCTCACATTAATCCCAACAATGCTCTCAAGAAAGGCGGTGCGGGCAGTACGACAATCGCTACGAGCGTCAGCATAAACAGGCCTAGCAGATCGCGCCCCTCGCTCAGATCGCTGACATCATTGAGAGCAGGTTCGTCCCCGCTGGAGAGCAAACACAGTAGTAAAGCCCAAACCATCAGCCAGGGCTGCACGGTAAAAGCCAAGATCAGAACCAAAAGCCGGGCGACGCGCCCGATATTTGCGCCCATCTGTTGGCCATAGACAGCATGGGCGATATGCCCGCCGTCCAGCTGACCGATCGGCATCAAGTTCAGCGCTAAAACCAATAACCCCAGCCATCCAGCTGCCGCAGCAGGATGGAATTGAATGACAGTACTCGGCTCTAAAGCACTACCCAAGGCGATCTTGCTCGCGATCGCCAACAAGATCGACATCGTCGGGTCGAACTGTTGCAGCAGCAATAATCTGCCTGCTTCTTCTCCTGTGGGGAAAGGGACGACTTGAGACTGCGTCAGGCCCCAGATCAAGAGCGGCAATGCCACCAACAAACTGGCTAGCGGGCCAGCGATCGCCATATCGAAGAGGGCTTTACGATGCGGAACGGGGGCTCGCAGTCGCACCAGTGCCCCGAAGGTTCCAAATGCAAACGGTACGGGAATGAAATAGGGCAAAGAGATGGGAATGTGGTGGCGTCGGGCAGCCCAATGGCGTCCGCCTTCTTGAGCCGTCAAAATGGCACCCAGAGCGACAGCATAGGGCCATCCGGCCAGAACTTGCCACGGTGCATTGGGCAAATCCTCAGGTGCTACGCCGCGTACCATTGCACCAGCTATTAACATAGCTAGTCCCGTTGCGACGAGTAGGATCGAAGCTAGAGCGGGCTGTTCGCGCCGCGCCGTTTTGTCGGCTTCGGAACGCCGCGCGGCTGGGTTGGGGACTAGAGCAAAGAAGGGTTTGCCAGCGAATCCTTCTTGCAACACTACTAAAAATCGCTGGCCGAAAAGATTTTCGACATTGGTTCGCACGCGCTCGTAAGCTTCATCGGCTTGGACGCGCAAATTTCCTCGGCAGATGATGGCTTGCGGTCGATACTCCATATTCTGCAAGTAAAAAATCGTCCACGGGAAACAACCGCGCAGCTTCTCGCGAGGAATGTCAGAAATGGGTTGATGATCGACCAAGCTAGACTCCAAGGAGCTAGGACTATTGAGTTCTGGATTTGTCTGCGAATCGGTATTAGAGGGTTTGGATGCAGGCGATCTCGATACAGATGGCGGCGTCAATCGGCCCCGCCGCAGCAGTACAGCCGTCGCGATATACGATGTGGCAAACAGCAATAACATCAACCCCAAATCGGGTTCTTGCTGAAACACATCGTCCAGGACAACCAGGACGACCGGGGGGAACATGACGACCGTCCACAGTATCCACCAGGGTATCCGCGTTAGCCGCGCTACACCCCGGCTGAGGGCTACATACGCGAACAGCCCTAGCAGGATTAGCAAAACCCAGTTTCTCATGCGCGCAAGTCCGTACCCGCCCTACTCACAATCGAGAGGTTGCCCCGCCCAGCGACTCAGCGTAAACCAATTACTGAAGAGCATTCCTTCTAGCTTAGCCGTCGCGTTTGGGCCAAAGCCACGACCATTGTTCAGAACTCGCGTTTGATGGAGCTTCAAGTACGGCGAGAAGGCTGCCCCATGCCGATTTGGCCGATTTATAAAATCGGGCTTATTTCCCACCGTCGTCGCGTCGCATCAGCTTTCGATAAAACGTTTTGTTGAAATCAGCTTGTTGCGAACGCTCGAGCTGAGAGACGACGTCAATGAGAAAATCGATAAACTCGTAGTTCGATAAAGACAGCTCATAGGTGAGCTCGGCATCGCGCTCGAATTGCACCTGACAGCGGGTTAGATCGGAGGGTAATGGCTGGAGTGGCCACGTTGCCACAAAAGGAATGGCATCTTCACCTTCAACTTGACGATGTCCCTCGAAGCTTTTCTGACGGTACAATCCCAGGGCGAGTGGCAAATGCGGCCGCCGCCCTACGGGATAGTAAGGGTTGTAGGCTTTGACTTCTTCAGGATTGGCGGGTTGAATGTCGCTGAGGTTCATGAGCAGTACATTGCGTCAACATCGGCACGTGCGCTCGAACGTGAGTCGATTACCGCCTCTGGTGCGGCTTCGCCGTCAGCGCGACTTTTCGACCTCCAAACCGATCCAAAACTCAAGATGCTGGCGTGTAGCGTAACAGAGTTCCTTTTTGGCCGAGAATGAAGCCGCGATCGCGACTAGGGAAGCTCACCGAGTAAAAGTTGGCGGGCACTTTACCTAGTTTGCCCACCTCTTCCCACGTTTTACCACTGTCGGGACTGTGGACGACCAATGCACTGCCACCGACAACCCAAATGTTATCGCTGTCTTGGTAAGCCGCATCTAAATAGCCGAAACTGAGGGCGCGACCGGGGCGCTGAGCTTTTTCCCATTTGCCGGAAAGGACGTCGTCCGTAAAGCTGATTTCTGCCCCGCGATTGAGCTTCCACGCTTTACCGTCCGGACCGAAGCCCATATTTTGCAAACGGCGGGACGAATCGCGGTTGAAAGGTTGCCATTCGTGGCTGTTGGGTCGGTAAACTGCGTAGAAGTTACCGCGAGCTGAGACGGAAACATAAGTACCGTCATCGCGACGGTTGACATTGCGCAACACCCCAACGGCATCGTCCACCTGCGCGCGCCAATTCCTGCCGCCATCTTCTGTCGTGTAAATAGCGCCGACATTGGTCACCATCTCGGCTGTTTGCGGTCCCAGTGCCGTGATCAGGGTCGGCTCGCCAGGCAGTTTGTCGCTGAGGGGAATTTGCAGCCAGCGATCGCCTTCATCTTCAGTGTGAAGCAGAACTCTGGGCTGTCCAGCTATCCATCCTTCCGCTCCATCGAAGTCAACGGAGCTTAGATAATAATCGGGGTTACTGGTTTGCAACTGACTAGCAGTCCAGTTCACGCCGCCGTCGCGGGTTTCGAGTAGCGTACCTTGGTCGCCCACTACCCAGCCGTGCTCCGGGCTGGAGTCAGTAAAAGCGATATCGAGCAGCGTGCGGTCGGTCGGGACATCGACCACCTGCCACGGGACGACCCGCATATTGGGTAGGCCCGCGGCCATCAGGAACGCAGCGACCAGTATGGCAAACAAGCGCATCAGCATGACAAAGTTTGGCAACTCTTATTGCAACAGGTAAAGACTCATGAAAAACAGGAAGCCCACGCCCAGCCCGCCAAAAATAAGCAGGTTTTTCTGCATGGGAGTCATGACGTTGACGCCAAGACCGTAACTGAGATTTTCTTCAAATCCCGAAGGTTTCCCTTTGGCACCAATATCTTCGAATTGGCTCGTGCCAGCGGCACACACGGGGCAGCGCCAGGTTATGGGCAAGTCAGCAAACGCCGTTCCAGCCAGAATTTTTGCTTGCTGATCGCCCTTGAGGGGTTCGTATACGTATCCGCAAGAGCGGCATTCGTAGGTACTGAGCTGAGCCGGATCGGGCGTGCCCTCGTCCTCGTCACGGTCGTCTTCGAGTTCGATTAATGGGGGCTCGATCGCATCGAGAGAATCGGGAGCCGGAGTAGAAGAATCTTGAGGCATGGGCGATCGCCCTCAAACAACTGAACTAGCTCCAATGCCGTGTGGAACAGCGGCTGCTTGAAGCAGTAGCTATCTGAGGCAGTGGTAGACCAGTATCTTTAATTATGAGGATAAGCGTTACAAAAATCTACTATGACGACAACTGACTAGATGAGGGCGTGACTTTGAAACACGCGAGCTGCGGCCGCGACAACTGCAGATAGTCGTGCGCGATTGTCGCTAGCCAGCTCAGCAGGGGCCAGTGGTTCGACAAAGGACCACCGCTGAGGTGTCTTGTCTCCAGATATATCTGCTCGCGTCAACGTATTGCAGCCGAAACGATCCACGCTGACGATATCAGTCCCGAGAGAGTCGAGCTGAGTGGCTAATTCGCGGTTGAGGTCTTCGAGACGGCCTCCAATCTTAGTGGCAATGGGATCGAGCTGTGCAAAAGCTTCCGCTGCGATCCAAGCGATGGCCCCAAATCCGCCAATATAGCGGCCTCTTGTCATGGCAATGGTGTAGAAGTGAAAGTCGCCAAATCCGACGTATCGGTGGGCACTGGGGACGAGGGCGAGAAATTGAGAGCGGACGGCATCGAGCTGGGTGTCGGTGACGGGCTGCGCGGTACCGAGATACGTGAACCGAGCTCCCGCTTGGGTTTCTGGAGCAGAATTGGGCGCGATCGCCGTTAACGCTACGCGAGGGTCGTGCTGAATATTCTTCGCGTGTTCCGCTAGGTTACTAATGCAAAGAATGGGTTCCTGCGCGGGCGTGACCGCACAAGGTATGACTGAGCCAAAGGGATAGCCAGGGAGCTGCACTGAAAGCGTCGACAAGACAGCGTGGTTAGCATCGCGCAGAAGGGCTTGGGCAGCGGCAGTGTAGTCTGGCTTGGGCATGGGTGCATTTGCGGCCCGCTGTCCCGCAACGGTAAGAGGATTTATGACATTCTGAAGTATTGAGAACGATATCCAGTTAACGAATGTATTCTTTCAGTACGCTGTTGCGGTTGGGATGGCGCAGCTTGCGTAAAGCTTTAGCTTCGATTTGGCGGATGCGCTCGCGGGTGACGTTAAAAATTTGGCCGATTTCTTCCAACGTCTTCATGCGACCGTCGTCGAGGCCGTAGCGCAACTTCAATACGTCGCGCTCGCGCGGACTAAGGGTATCGAGGACGCTTTCGAGGTCTTCCCGCAGCAAATTTTTGGATACGCGATCTTCTGGCGTTTCGCCGTCGGATTCGATGAAATCGCCTAGACGAGAGTCTTCTTCTTTACCGATGGGAGTTTCTAGTGAAATCGGCAACTGAGCGGATTTAGCAATAAATCGCAGCTTCTCGATGGTCATTTCCATCCGAGTGGCGATTTCTTCTTCGGTGGGCTTGCGACCGTACTCTTGGGAAAGCTGCTTGGTGGTTTTTTTAATCCGCGAAATGGTTTCGTACAGGTGGACGGGCAGACGAATTGTGCGGGATTGGTCGGCGATCGCGCGTGTAATGGCTTGGCGAATCCACCAAGTTGCGTAAGTCGAGAACTTGTAGCCTTTTTCGTGGTCGAATTTCTCAGCCGCGCGAATTAAGCCGAGGGACCCTTCTTGAATCAGATCCTGGAAAGACAAGCCGCGATTCATGTACTTCTTCGCGATCGATACCACCAAGCGCAAATTGGACTGAACCATCTTGTCTTTGGCTCGACGACCCTTGTGTAGGCGAGGTAAAAATGCCTCCAGCGGCATATCCACCTCTCGGGCCCAAACTTCATTCGGGACGTCTTCGGGATCGTCCCACTCTTCACTACCGTCAGCAATATCGTCGCGAATGCGTTCGAGCTCGAGTAAATCGGCAATCTGACGAGCCAGTTCGATCTCTTCTTCGGCTCTTAGCAAACGAATGCGACCAATTTCTTGCAAATACAGCCGAATAGAGTCTTCGGTGTAGTGCTTTTTCTTAGTGGCTGCCCGGCGTCGAGACTTCGTTGCTTTCGTGTCTTTCTTCGCCTTCTTCTTCGTCGTTGCTCCGTTTGAGGTCAGAGCTTCTGCAGCCGCATCACTGGAGGCCTCAGCTGGCACGCCTTGGGACGGAGCCGCCTCATTTGCGGCTGGAGCCGCAATGTCGACAGGAGGCGTGACCGTTAAGGTCGGCGCTTGCTTGGCCTGAGTCATGCTTTGTTCCTCGTGTTCAAACGACGCTAGCTGTTCGACAATACTTTTGCGGAATCTCGGGCGCACCCAATCCTAGCTTGAATCTGGACCGCAGGCATCTGAGACCTCTTACCAATCCCGATGCACCCAATACAGTCACATACAGTCACAACTCGTGCCGCTAGAGCTTACACATGCAAATCAGCGGTGACGCCAACGGACGAGTGAAGAAGTTAATCTATCGGCACTATTCTAGTCGACAAGGAGGTGCCCATTCTCAAGAGCGTGTCGCCAAACGCCAGCTAAAGACTCTGTTAGGCACGATTTGTCACACCCCAGCAAATCGCACTACCCCCATCAATCTACAGCTCTGCACGAAACCCGAGTTCAATGCCAAGCGGATGCAATCTACGCTAACCTTTCGTTATCCGAACCGCAACGGTATAACATTTTGCACTGGTGTCCGTCTAGAATTACTGATTTCCACCGCAAGAATAGCAGAACATCGGGATCGCGGGACGATATTTGCCCCGCACAATAAAAGTATCTCTTCGCGTAAGTATCATGACTCTTGCCTCTCCTGCTGACTCAACTGTGTCCTCTACTGGTCGCTCTACGATGGTTGCTGTGTCTGATTCTGGGCTAAGCGCGTTTGCCATTGCCCATTTGGCGATCGCAGGGATGAGCTGTGCGGGCTGCGCGCGGGGCGTCACGAAACTCTTACAAGATGTCCCTGGAGTTGAGCAGGCTGACGTCAACTTTGCTGCCGAACAGGCGCGGATCCGATTCGATCCAGCCCGAACCGATGTAGCAGCGCTAAGGGCAGCTGTGGATGCGGGTGGATTTGAGGCTAAGCCCCTTGCAGATGACGAGCCGAGTGTAGAAGCGGGTGCTGACGAACGCGCCCGAGCGCAGCTCGTTCGTGTCGCGATCGCTTGGGTGCCAACGTTTGCGTTGATGGGGGTTATGCTTTACTGTGCCGTGTTCGACATGCCCCACAATATGCATCACCGCTGGCTGATGTTGGCCTTGGCATTTCCAGTGGTGTTCGTGGCGGGGTGGCCCACCCATCGAGGCAGCTGGGCCGCGCTGCGGCGGGGCCATCCCAACATGGATACGTTGATTTCGTTGGGAACGGTGCCCACCTACGCAGCCGGACTGTCTGGCATCCCCGATACCACTCCGTTCGTGGAAGTGGCCGCAATGGTGATGGCATTTCACCAGCTCAGTCGCTATTTGGAGCGGCGAGCGCGAGGCAAAGCCTCTCAAGCGATTCGCCAGCTGCAAGCGTTGCAGGTCAAGCAAGCCCATTTGCTCGTCGGCGGGAAAGAGGCACTGGGTGCAGACAGCGAGAGCGTTGACGTGCCTATTAAGGCAGTCCAAGTGGGCGATATCCTGCTGGTGAAACCGGGCGAAGCCATTCCGACCGACGGAAGCATTGTGGCCGGAGTTTCCAGCATTAATGAGGCGATCGCGACAGGGGAATCTCTGCCGGTCGAGAAAACTGTCGGCGATGAGGCAATTGGAGCGACGCTCAATCAGCAGGGGTGGTTGGCCGTTGAGGTGACGCGACCTGGCTCAGAGTCTTTTCTGGCCCAGACGATTCGATTGGTGCAAGAGGCTCAGGGCTCGAAAGTGCCTGTGCAGGCTTTGGCCGATCGCGTAACGGCGTATTTCGTACCCGCCATCGTCGTGATTGCCACACTTACATTTGTTGCGTGGGCGCTTGCTGCTGCTACTTTGCACCCTTGGCTGGCAACTGTGGCTACGGTGTTGCCGTGGGTGGATGCCCAGCGTTCGCCCTTAGCTGTAGCAGCGTTTAATGCCATTGCAGTGCTGGTGGTAGCTTGCCCTTGCGCTTTGGGACTAGCAACTCCAGTAGCCTTGATGGTGGGTTCAGGACGTGGAGCCGAGAACGGCATTCTCATTCGCCACGGGGCGGCCATTCAAACGCTGCAATCCACTACCAGGGTCGTGTTGGATAAAACCGGGACGGTGACAGTGGGTCGTCCTCAGGTGACAGTTGTGGTGCCAGAAGCCGAGCGCGAACGCGTGTTGGCTTTGGCCGCCGCCGCAGAACGCGGCTCGGAGCATCCTCTGGCACAGGCAGTGGTTCGGGCAGCTCGCGATCGCGAGCTTGAAGTGCCATCTCTCACGAGCTTGCAGACTGAAGTCGGTCAGGGAATCGTTGCCACGGTGGCAGAGCAAACCATTGCTGTTGGCAGCTGGCAATTTCTCAGCGATCGCGGTCTGGATACGGCAGCTGGTCAGATACAGGTAGAGGAGTTGGAAGCAGCGGGACAAACTGTTATCGGGGTAGCGGACGCAGATCGCGTTATCGGTTGGATCGCGCTGGCAGATACGCTGAAGCCCGATGCAGTGGCGGCCGTTAAGCAGCTCCAAGACCTCGGGCTGCGGCCCGCACTGGTGACAGGAGATAATCCGCGCGTGGCAGCGGCGATTGCCTCAGCCGTTGGCATTCAGGAGGTGCGGGCCAGCGCTCTACCTGGCGATAAAGTCGAGGCGCTGAAAGCGTGGCAGGCGAATGGAGAAGTCGTCGCATTTATCGGAGACGGTATCAATGATGCGCCAGCCCTCAAACAAGCGGACGTAGGGATTGCGATGGGTACAGGTGCAGATATTGCTTTAGAGGCTGCAGATATTGCCATCGCTGGGGAAGAGTTACTGGGAGCAGTGCGATCGCTCTCGCTCTCGCGAGCGACGTTTCGGAAAATTAGGCAGAACTTAGCGTGGGCCTACGGTTATAACCTAGTGATGTTACCGATTGCCGCAGCCGGGCTCTTACATCCCATCATGGCTGAGGTGGCGATGGCGTTAAGTTCGCTGACTGTGATTTGGAATTCACTTCAGCTCAAAACGGTGTCTCTGACTCGGCCAAATATCTCGTAGCGGTCGATTCGCATGTAGTATCGTCAACTCAGTCGGAGCTCGCTCCCTTGCTGACGGTTTTACAGTCAGGTATGGCTCGCTATTCTTGTGTGCATTACGTGTTAGGGCCAGCCGGACGGATTCACGACCTCCTAGTGGGCGTCTTTGAACCCGAGCGCTTCGAGCTGATCCACGACAGTCCTAATTACTGGGTGGTGCGCGAACTGCCCGGCCAAGTGTCGTTCGACCGCCTCGTTACCCTCGAATTTTTGCTGGATAGTGGGGTGGATGACAATCGCATTCAGGTGACTTGTATTGCCAAGAACGACGCGCTATCCCTTCAACGAGAAAACTACTGTCGGCAGGTGTTTGACAGCGTCGAATCGATCATCAAACAACTCGCGCCGACGTCGCGCAAGTCTTAGTGTTGGTCTCAAGCTAGGTTTGCTTCTAAAGATGCGAGTGGCAGTTGTCGGGGTTGAGGGCAATCGCCTAAACTAGTGAGGCTGTCTAGCCAAAGCTGCATTTTCCCATGGCGCGTCATTGCAAACTCACCAACAAGAAGGGCAACAACGCCTATCAGGTTTCCCACTCGCATCGACGCACCAAAAAAGTCCAGGAGGCCAATTTGCAATATAAGCGCGTCTGGTGGGAAGAGGGCAAACGTTTCGTCCGTCTGCGCCTGTCAACGAAGGCGATCAAGACCCTCAAGAATAAGGGGGTTGCAGCGATGGCTCGTCAAGCTGGAATTGACTTGAACGCTTACTAGCTCCATCGGTATTGGAATAACGTACGAACGGTCTTGACGCGAATGTCGGGGCCGTTCGGCCTGTCTGGCAATCGCGGCTTGCCACTCTCGTGCTGAACCCGGTCAAAAGAATTTGATCTTGCGCGAGGCATAGAGGCACATCCGCAGCAAAATCAGGCCTTCGCGGAAGTGAGCGATGTTGGAGCTGCCGTAGGTGCGGGGTTGATAGCGAATGGGAACTTCAACCAGATGCAAATTGAGCTTGGTAGCTCCGAACAAGAGATCGAAATCTCCAAAAGGGTCGAAATCTCCGAAATAGCTGCGATTGGCCGCGATCGCTTCATAATCCTCCCGCCACAGTACTTTGGTGCCGCACAATGTGTCTTTGAGATGCTGCCCCAATAAAAATGAGAACATCATGGCAAAAATTTTGTTGGCCACTGCATTCAGCCAGGGCATGGCCTGAGCCGAAAACGGATACACTAGTCTGGCCCCATTCAGAAATTCGCCGCGTCCGGTAGCGATCGCCTCGAAGAATCGCGACAGTGCCTCTGGCTGGACGGTCAGATCGGCATCCAGAATCATCAAAATATCGCCTGTAGCACTCTCGAATCCGAGGCGCACAGCATCGGCTTTGCCTTTCCCCGTTTGTTGAAACGCTTTGAGTGCGAGCGGGCCGCGATAAGCTCGGATCTGGCGTTGAATTTCCGCCCACGTCTCGTCCTGAGAATGGCCTTCGACAAAGACGATCTCCGTAAGCCTCCCGAGTTGAGGCATGCGGGCGATCGCATCCTGGATATTACCAGCTTCGTTGCGAGCCGGAACGATCACCGAACAGGTGACTGCTTCCCGCGCTTTTACTAACGGCGCGAAGCGTTCGGGACGGGCAATGATGTAGTTGGTCAGGCACAGCTGATTGATGCCGGGCAGCTGGCTGACGAAACGGTTGATCCAACTTGACAGCAACGGGACGGGTTTGGGCAATAGCAGGCGGCGACCGCGTTTGACTGGGATATAGCCTGAGATTGTTAGTAAATTCAGAACGTCTGCCATGGACAGCCAATTTTGGGGTGGCTGTGGACGCCGCTGACCCAAGCGCTCGCCCAAGCGCAATAGCGGCTCCCACAAATAGTTGTGAAAGCACAGGATCAGCCGCGTGCGGCGGTGACAGAAGGGCTGGAGATTGTGCAGGACGGATTGAATATCGCTCAAATAGCCCAGGACGCCCGACAGCAGGATGTAATCGAACGTTGGCGGTGTTTCAGCATCGGCTGGCAGGCGTTCGAGAGTTAAGTGTTCGGCATCGCAGGCGTAAAACTGGAGGTGTGGATGTTTCTGACGAGCCAGTGCTACCACCGGAGCCGAGCTGTCGATACCGATGCCCACCGTTGGCGCGACTGCCGCCAGGAGATCGCCGGTACCGCAGCCAATCTCCAAGACGCGACTGCCTGCTGGAATAACGAATTGATGTAGGTGTTCGAGGTCGCGGTAGTAATAGCGGTTGCGATCGCTCCAAGCATCCAATTCGGGAGCGACGCGGTCGAAATACTCCTGCACCGCTTGTTTGTGAGTGCTGTTGTAGCTCGAAGGTGGGGTGGTGGCGATCGCAGAAGGTTCGGGCACGGTGGGGGACAGGCTAACGTCTGCGCAGGCAGGCTGCGTATCCCCCATGGTGACACGAGAGGTCGTCTCAGACGTACGTGGCTAACCTCATCGTTACGGACTGCATGTAGCAGATTGACCGAGGAGGAATTCTCGGACTGCTGTTGCTCCGGTTCATCAGATTGGCCCCTTCATCAGCTGGGGGTAAGTTTGTTGACATTCAATCAACCAATAATTCCCACGCCCGCATTAAGTTCAGGCGCATGAGGGCAGCGACACCTTGTAGAGTTTTAAGCTCGGGTAAATCGGGATCGATTGCGTGCGCTCGTTCTAAAGCCGCTTCTGCAGCCCGAGGATGCCAACGGTATAGATTGATAAATCCAACGTAAGTCCAGGCATAAGGATTGTCTGCATCCATTTCGGTCAAGTGCCTGAAGGTTTGCAGAGCAGGACGGACCTGGCGCTGCAAGACCTGGGCCAGTCCCAAGGCGTACCGTTCGTTTATGAGATCTGGAGAGCGTTCGAGGCGAAATTTTAATGTTCGCTCCGCCTGTTGCAAATAATCTTGAGTGGCATCGTACTGATTCAAGCGACCGGCAACGTCGAATACGGTATCGAGTTCTCCTGCTGCCAGCAATGTCCCTAGTTGCCGCAGTTGAGTGACGAAATCAAGCTGAGGTGTGTCGAGTTGGGGTGCGTCGGAACTAATATCAACGATAGTTGCGGGCAGGTCGAGATCGTAGTGCTGGCCGCTGACGCGATCGAGATACGTGCTGTGCAAGCGGTAGCGTCCGGTAGGCAATTCGGCAGGCACCCACAAAGCTAACTGCTCGGTCACGCGAAATCGGGGTGCGTCGAAAGTTGCCAGTTGCGGTGACAGTTGACCGGCCGCGATCGCGCGATCGTGCCACCAGACCGGTGCCTTGACATCTGAGGATTCCGGCGTCCACGTCATCAACACCAAGCCCGAACGCAATGCTGCCCCAGAGCCAGAGAATTCGTAGGTGACCGGGACTGTCGTTCCAGGAGCGACAGCATCGGGCAGACTGACGCGATCGCACCGCACGCGATTCGACTCAATATCTAAGGGGTCATTCAATGATTCGACTCGGGTAGCAATCTGGCGACGGCGATAGAGCTGCAGTTCGCTGCCGTCAGGAAGGTCCCAAGCACGCCACTGCTCTAGGGCTGGGTCGTTGGCGATCGCTGCGCGCAGTTCAGCTTGAGAAGTCAGAATACTTTGGAACGGCCCGTGCGAGCCGGTCTTGGTAACGTACCATTCAAACGCACGCAGGTCGTCCGAGAGCTCTTCGGCTCTGAACCCAATTTCGCGACTGCGAGCCGTACCTGCTAACCGACTATAAAAATCCAGCGTGAACGGATTGATTTCGCCCGTGTTGGTGGCAACGCCGATGGTGGATACCAGCCCTGGAGTTGCCTGCTCGATGTCGGCCAAAACTGCTTGATGAGGCCAAGGAGTTCCCGTGTAAGCGAGATGTTGGCCGTCCAGTACGTTCGCTCCCGGTACGGGAAACAGCCGCACGATACAAGCCGCGATCGCCGTTACGAAAGTGCCCCACCGGATGCGCTGGCCCCAGCGACCGGGCCAGGATATCAATCCGTAGGCAACGCCGAGGATAAAGATAGGCACGATGGGGAGAATGTGCCGCGCCGTGCGATTGTCAACAGCTGAACAACTCAAGTAAGCGCCAAATACCAGTACGATCCACCATCGCCATGCCGAACCGGACGGCCCCAACGTCAGCCATCGCCGTCGCCAAAACCAAGCCGCTACTAACGCACCCATGACGGCGGGAGCCAGAACGACCCAAGGGACGAGCGTCGGCAGTACGGCGAGATAAAACAACCACGGTGACTGCATCGTTGGTGCGGTATCGACCGCGCGTTGGCTGGAGGTAAAAACAGTCAGCCAGTTGGTACTAAACCAGGGCCAAATAACAGAAAGAGCCAAACCGGTAGCGATCGCTAACTGTCCGCAACGCAGCCACTGGCGATCTCGCAGGCTGGTGCCTCCCAGCCACAAACTCGGCCCGAGCAGAAACAGCAAGCCAGTCGGTTTCGTCAGCAAGACCAAACCCGCACTGATGCCACTGGCGCAAGTCCAGAACCACTGTTTGGCGATCGTCTGCTCGCTCCGCCAATAGGTCAAACACAGCAGCGTTAGAGTGACGACTGCTGTTAAGCCGTAATCGAGCCAGTAGTCCGTGCGAATTTCCGCAAGGTACGGCATTGCCAGAACCAGCGCTGCGGCCCACAGGCCCACTGCCTGCGAAGCAAACTGTTTGCCGAGATGGTAGACGGAGGCAATGATAATGCCGCTGAAGACGAGATTGACCAGCCCTGCTTGGTCGTACCCCGGTCCGAAAATTTGCAAGAAAGGGGTCGTAAGTAAGTAAACAAAGGGTGCCCGATAGCCTGGCGAGAACAACCACAGCTGCGTCCACCACTCTCCCGAGAGTAGGTGGGGATGCTGCAAATGTTGCCAGTAGGTCATGGCCCGCGAGAGATGATCGCTTTGATCCCAGAGCGGCGGCGCGCGATCGAGCGCGAACCAGAGGCGATCGCCGATTGCGGCGACGACCCAGAACGCAATCAGAAGGAAGCGATCGCGCTGCCACCAAGGTCGCAGGCGAGGGCCAATGCGATCTGGAGCTTGACGCGCGGGATGAGGAAGCGACACCGCCAAACCTTCGGAATGTCCGCAATCCAGCCTAGCCCCTCACGTACCCTCAGGGAGCTTATTGCTGTTCTCCAGCAGGAGAGGTAGAGGCATCCGAAGACAGCTCGTTATCTCCAACTGCTGCCATTTGCTCGACGCGCTTCCAATCGAGAACCCGTTCGAGAAATGGATATCCATCCACGACATCTTTGAGCCACATGGCATCCCGCGCGAGTCGGCCCAGCAAAATGCCGACAAAAAGAAACGCCATGCGGTTAACGTAGGCTTCGTGAGGTGCAAAAACGGCGACAGCACAGGCGATCGCCACCGCCACTACGGTCAGCCGCAGCGTTGTCGATCTCAGCAGGTAGTGCCATCTAAACTGAGGGCTTTCTGTCGCAATGTCATACGAAATCCGCATATTTACCCCCTCATAAAGCAGGCGTCAGACTTGGCCACCAGTGAAAATCAGTGAGGCCTTGAATGAAGTCACTCATTTGAGCGCTGAGGTACCGGCAGCGTTGAGCCAAGACTTGTTCGAGGGCCTCAAGACACTTGAAATCTCGATTGGCCAGCGGCTCATCAATCAAAGACCACAACCGCTCTGCTGGCTGTAACTCAGCGCTCAAATGAGTGACTTCATTCAAGGCCTCACTGATTTTCACTGGTGGCCAAGTCTGACGCCTG
>JBCBVC010000096.1:0-16951 GCA_039817845.1 Cyanobacteria bacterium J06642_2 | reverse complement strand
GTGCCGTTGATGGCAGGCAGCTTTGTGGCTTGCATGCTGGCAGCGCGGCTGCGTTCTCGCGAAGAGTTGGCATTGTTGGGAGGAGGTGCTGCTTTAACGCAAATGTTTGTCTTTGCCACGCTCTCTTTATTGATGGCGGGAGGCATCGATATTAGCGTGATGGCTTTGACCGGAGCGGCAGGTTTTTTATGGAGCATTGTGGCTTTGGGCGCTAGTCCCAACCTCGAACCCGTGTTTGACATCGTCACCCCCATTCGGCTGGCCGAACTGGCTAACCCCAATCGTCCGTTGCTGCGTCGATTGGCAACCGAGGCTCCTGGCACGTATCAGCACACCATGTTTGTCGCTGCGTTGGCCGAACGGGCCGCCCAAAAACTCAAGCTCAACACCGAACTCGTCCGTACGGGCACGCTCTATCACGACATCGGTAAGATGCTGCAGGCCGAATTTTTCATCGAGAACCAGATGGGCGGACCCAATCCTCATGTCGGGCTCGACGACCCCTACCGCAGCGCTCAGATTATTAAAGATCACGTTGCAGATGGCTTGAAAATGGCTCGGCAATATCGCCTGCCTACCGCCATTCGCGCTTTTATCCCCGAACACCAGGGCACAATTCGCATTGCCTACTTCTACCATCAAGCTCAGCTGCGCTCCCCGGATCGCCTGCCGGATGACAGCTCGTTTCGCTACGACGGTCCCATTCCTCAATCTCGCGAGACGGGCGTGGTGATGCTGGCAGATGCCTGCGAAGCTGCTCTCCGCAGTCTATCCAGCCAAGAGGGTAAAGGTCAGAGCGTTTCGGAGGATGAGGCCCGCCGCACGATCTCTCGAATTTTCCAGAGTCGTTGGCAGGACGGTCAATTGCTGGACTCTAAACTGACCCGAGATAACCTCGAAACCGTTGCCGATGTCTTCGTGCAGGTGTGGAAGCAATACAACCACGAGCGGATTCGCTACCCGTCACTAACCACATCAGCTGCTTAAATGGGGCAAATACAACGCGAGTTAGAACAATGGGGGCAATTCTTGCCGCAAGATATCGCCCGCTCAAAGCCGACTGAGTGCAAACCCAACCCCCAAGAGCGCGCAACTCCAGAAATGCAATGAGACTGCGATGAATTTAGAGTGATTCACTCGGGCTGGATTGGCGTGGTGTAACCGAATGAGAGAGTTCAGTTTCCAGGCTGGAGGGAAGCTGAGTCCGACTATCGCGGTTTGCCAGGGAAAGACCATGCTGACAATGCCCAATCCCGTCAGAGCAAAAAGGGTTCCCGCCATCCACGGTACGAGTTGAGCCGCCCGAGCAGTACCGAGTTGAACAATGGGCGATCGCTTGCCTGCGGCTGCATCATCTTCTAGCTGGTGAAAATGCGAGCAGAACAGAATTAACGTCGTGGCCACTCCTACCACCCCAGAGGCCCACAGGGCTACCCACGACCAAGACTGAGTTTGACTGTAGTATGCCGCTTCCACGGCTAGCGGCCCAAACGTGACAAAACAGATGGGTTCGCCCCAACCGCGATATCCCCACCGAAACGGCGGCCCCTGATAGGCGTAGCCCAACGCGCAACACAAAGCGATAACCGCGAGTACGGTGAAGTCACGTTGCCACCAAACGATCGCCCCCAAACTGCTCAGACCTGAGACTAAGGATAAGTTTGCGACCAAGAGGACTAAATCGGCTCGCCCGGTCAAGTTGGCAAGAGAATGGGGCTTGTTACGGTCGATTCCCGTAGCGGCGTCAAAGGCATCGTTACTGCTGTTGAGCCAAAACAAGATCGCAATGCTGGCGAACAGAAAGGCGACGAAAATCTTGCTGCGAAAGCTGTCAGTTTCTGCCCAGGCGATCACCGTGCCGATGATAATTGGCATGACGGCCACGCTGTACATGGGAGGTTTGATTGCGGCTAGCCACAGCCGTCGCTGAGATGGCGCGATCGCAGCCCAAAGTGATAGCAAACTCCATCTCCCAGCGCTTTTGCGTACCGTTTATTGTCTCACTGCGCTTTCGGGACATTTACGATTTGTAATAGAGATATCGACCTAGTAAAAGGTTTCGACGTTAGAGATTGCGCGTACCGGAGTTGTGATGTCTGCTGAGCCCTCTCGTCCTTGGCTGCGCCGATTGTCGTTCGGTGGCCTGTGGATTGCCTTCGTGCTTTATGCCACCCTCTTGGCTCCCCCCGATCGACCGGAAGAGACTCGTCTCCTGTTGGAAAATCTGATTTTTGGGCGCGTTGCTGACCTCAATCCGCTCCTGGTTGCTGAATTCAACCTCATGGGTGTGCTGCCGCTAGCGTATTGGTGTTTGTTGCTAACCGACGGACGCGGCCAGCGGCTCCCTGCCTGGCCATTTGCTGCCTTGATGATGGGTGTGGGCGGATTTGCTCTGTTGCCTTATATGGCTTGGCGACGCCCTGTCTATCCAGTACCGGGCCCGCTTAATTTCTGGTTGCGGCTGTGGGATTCGCGATGGACGGCTCTGGTCATTTTGATAGGAGCGATCGCATTGCTCGGCTACGGCATTGCGGCAGGGGATTGGGGCACATTTGTCGATCTGTGGCGATCGCAGCGATTCGTGCACGTCATGACGCTGGACTTCGTGCTGCTGTGTGCCCTCTTACCTTTCCTCATTTACGACGATCTACCTCGCCGCGGCCTAGAAGCCCAATGGCCTTTCTGGGTGACGAGTAGCATCCCCCTGCTTGGGCCGCTAGCTTACCTGTGTTGGCGGCCGCAGCTCATTTTCACCAGTACGCATGAGTCTGAGAACCTGTCCGAACTGGTCGGTCAAAGATGAACGAGAAATTTAGATTCCTTTGTCTCTACATTTGACCTCCGCTCATCCTAGGCTTGTCGATTAAATTTGCAGATCGCTCTCAATCGACTCAGCAAGCCATCTCATGAACATCTGAGCCTGCAAGCTTTACTCAGAGCATTTTCTGAATTGTTGAGGTATGGACTGCTCTCCTAGCCTTTTTGCCGTCAGGAGGATTTTCACAAGATGGACCTCATGTCAGGCGACAACGCTCTTAGTTCAAACGTGGAGGCACTGACTGCCACTGGGTTCTGAATAGCTAAAACGCCCTAAGCAGCTTGAAGGTTGTTAGACAAAGGGCCATTGTTTGACGGCTGCTAGCTTCCTCGGCGCAGTACCTCTTGCTGGATAGCAGTGAGCGTGCCTTCCAGCTGAGTCTGGAAAATATTGGCAAAGGCTCCAGCTGAGAATTGATTGGTCGGCGTGGCGGCGGCTTCGTACCCAATTAAGACTTGGGGGCGATCGCTGAGGGCACTTTCCACCACTTCCAAAGACCACGCCCCCGACATATCCCGCAGCGTTTCCGAACTGACCAGCTCGAATTCAATGCGTTCGAAGGGCTGCTCGACGATGTCGAAGCGATCGCGGGACTGTACTTGTAACAGAAGTACCCGCGCGCTAGTGACGGACTCTACTTGGAGCGTTCTGCCAACTGCATTGTTGGTCTGGTCGGTCTCCGATGTTCGTGAAGCCGGCCCTGACTCGGACAGGATCGTGTAGTCGAGGGTGTTGGGCAGGAATTGCGGAAACTGCTCGTAGTCGGTCAACACTTGCCACGCCTTCTCTGGCGTGGCGTCTATCAAAACGTATCCTCGAAATTGTCCGGCTTCGAGATCGACATAAGCTGCGCCTTCACGCACTGCCACGCGCGCGTCTAACGGCAGACGCTCGAGAGGTCCTTCAAACAAAGCAATTGCGGGTAGAGACGGACTGAAAGTCACCAAAGCGATCGCGAGTAAGCCTGCGCGGAACTCACGCATGGGGTGACGGGTTGTAACGGCCTGTCCTGACATCGAACTCATCCCAAAGCGACTTTTCTAACACATTGAGTTCTACGGCGTGGCTGCTGCCGATATGCAGAAAGTCATTTCTGTAAGAAAGTTTAAGTCGCGGCGACGAAGGCAAATGATACTCTCTTACTCAGGTGACTGGTTAGATAAGGGTTATCGTGCCAGTCATCAGCGAATGATATCTGCTTGGGAGAGAACGTTACCTATGCAACGGGTTTGGATGCGCGCTGGAAAGCGCCTGGTTAGAGCGGTTTTGAGCTTGGCGCTGGCATGGGCGCTAGTCGGCACGCTAGCACTTACGGCTGTGACACCTGTTGCCACTGCCCAAACAGATAAGGATACGCCCACACCAGTTGAAGTTGCACCGGCTGCCAAGAACGGCAACGTCAAAGCACTGGAGGCAAAGATCGACGTCAACTCAACCGTGTTACGGAATTATCGCAAACTTCCCGGCTTCTATCCGAAACTAGCTCGTGCGATGGTCGAGAATGCCCCCTATGACAGCAAAGAAGACCTGTTGAAAATTCCGGGGTTGTCGGAAGGCCAAAAGCAGCGCTTGCAGGACAACTTTCCTAATTTTGTCATCGGTCCCTATGACGAAGGGCTCAACAGTCTTGAAACCCGTATCAATAAGGGCCTGTACGACTAGTTGTGGTGTTGACGCGCAGTTTGTCTTTGCTCTTACGTTGGGTTGGTCATTTCTACCGCCTGGTCTGCAGAAGACCGGGCGGATGGTTGAGTTGCAATGGTTTCAATATCTGCCTTGGGTCTTGATGTAGGCGATCGCCGCATCGGCATTGCTGGATGTGACGGCACGGGTCTGATTGCGACGGGACTAGATACATTAGAGCGGCGATCGCGAGCGGCGGATTTTGCAGCATTACAAGATTGGGTCGAACGACGGCAGGCTCGCTGTTTAGTGGTGGGCTTGCCGCTCAATATGGACGGCAGTGCGGGATATCAAGCCAAAAAGGTGCGGCGGTTTGCCCAGGCTCTCGGTCAGTATCTCGATCTCCCCATCGAGTTCGTGGACGAGCGATTGACGAGCGTTCAGGCCGAAGCCAATTTGCGCCGAGCAGGGATTGCAACGCAAGGCCGCAACCGAGGCGCGATCGATCGAGAAGCGGCGGCAATTGTCTTACAACAGTGGCTGGACCGTCGCCGCTTACGTATAGCGGGTTTGAAGCCGCCAGTAGACACAGAAGTTCGCGATTCGATACAAAACTAGAACCATCAAACGATAAACTAAGCACAAGTCACTAGGCCTGATGGCATGAGCAACACGCTGCGTTTGCGCGACGATCGCCAGCAGACCCTTGTTTGCGAGATTCTCAAGGAGGTCTCGCTTGACGGTTTGACCTATGCACTCGTCATGCCAATGTGGCCGTCCGTTCAGATTTTGGGTTGGGAAGAGGATACGGCGGGTTCGGCGGACGACAGCGTTGCAGACGCAGATGGCAGTCTAGTCGAGCCGGATTCCGAAGAAGTGACAGCTGTATTGCCTGTGGCCCAAGCCATGCTTGAAGAACTCAATCTCAAGCTCAATCTCAGCGCATTTACGATGACTGTGGAGGGCAATCTACCTAAACCACAGGAAGATGACGTCGTTGAAATTGTCAATGAAGCTGGGGACGTCGATGAATTCCAGTTGCTGGCAACGTTTTTTCATCAAAGTCGTCAGTACGGCTTGTTTTCGCCGCGCGATCCTTTACTGTTTTTTGCCGTCGTTCCTCGCAATGGCGAACCTCACGTGCTGCCTCCCGATACCCCTGATGACTTGCTCGCTCGCCTGCAAGATCGGTTGCTCGATTTAGCCCAGTAGGATTTCAGCCACAAGCTGGCAAAATCTCGAAATTGCGTTCGATCTCGTTGGCGATCGCGACCGTCCTCCGGTTCAATAGAAAGCGAACTGATGAGTTTTACTAATGGCCGGCAAGCGACTGTGGGTAGGACTATTAGCAGTTTTGGGCTTCGGCGCTGGCGGGGCCGGTTGGTTCGGGTGGAAACAATGGCAGCAGTGGCTGGCTCCTGTAGAAGGTGCCAGTCAGACTCGCATTGAAGTTGCTACTGGTAGCAGCGTGCGCGCGATCGGTCATCAGCTGGCTCAAGAAGGGCTGATTCATTCGCCTCTGGCCTGGGAGCTGTGGTTTCGGTTTGCTCAGGATGTACCTGCTCCTCAAGCCGGAGTTTACGACATCGATCCCAGTGGCGGGTTACCTGATATTGCCGCCCAGCTGGGCAGCGGCCAGATCGTGCAAGAGACCTTTACGATTCCCGAAGGCTGGCGCATCAAACAGATGGCTGAGTACTTCGAAACGGAAGTAGGGTGGTTCTCTGCAGATGAGTTCATCGCTGAAACTGAACGCACCCAGCGTCCAGAATTTCCCTGGTTGCCCGCAGGTCTGCCGCTGTTGGAAGGGTTCTTGTTTCCCAGCACTTATCAGCTATCACTGGAGGCTCGCACCCCCAAAGCTGTAGTTGACACAATGTTGCGACAGTTCGAACAGACGGCGTTGCCCCTTTACGAAGCCAATCGCGCAAGTAGCAACCCGACGGAGCTATCGCTATTGGAGTGGACCGCGCTGGCAAGCATTGTTGAAAAAGAGTCAGTTCAACCCCAAGAGCGCGGGCGTATTGCTGGCGTGTTTGCTAATCGCCTCCGGCTCGGTATGTTGTTAGGAGCCGATCCAACAGTTGAATATGCGTTTGACATAACCCAAACTCCGGATCGGCCTCTGACCTTTGCCGAGGTCGAGCAACCATCTCCTTACAACACCTACGTCACGCCGGGCTTGCCGCCCACCGCGATCGCCAGTCCGGGGCTAGCTAGTCTCGAAGCGGCTCTCAATCCTGAACCGACTCAGGATCTTTATTTCGTCGCGCGGTACGACGGTAGTCACGTATTTAGCCGCACGCTGACGGAACATAATGCGGCCCAACGTCGCATCCACAACGAGCGACGCGTGACTCAGTAACTGTTCGATTCCGAATTGCGCGATCTCTACTATGCTTCTAGTCTGAGTTACTGACCAAAATCGGTTGCTAGAGTAGGGTCATCCTGGTGGCACCGAATGCCTGATTCAAGCGGGTCGGTATTCCGATGCCTAGAGTCCCTTTCGGTTTCCTAGCTGCATGGGTCAATGGAGAGGCGGGCTCGGTTGGGAGTCGCGATATGGACAGGGCAAAAGCAACCAAACAAGCTGCATCTCTGTTGATGGCATTTCTGCTAATCGAAACTGATGCTACAGCGATTTCACTCATTCAATCCAATCTTGACTTTCCGTGGGCTTCGTTGGCGATCGCGGTTCTAGCTGGCATGAGTCTGTATGCTTTTGTCACGCTTAGATCTCAAGTCGATAAATCCTGAGATAAGGCATCTCGATGCCAATGTGGTCTTTGCAGCAGGGCAAACGCATACTCAGGCTGAGGGAGTCAAAGGGCATATCTCCCAATTGGAAAGCATAATGCTTCAGTCAACTGCCAATGCAGCGAACCTCCTCGAACATTTCCAAGACCTCGAAGACCCGCGTTTGGACTAACGTCAAGAGCTATAGGATGACATCCGGTCTAGACTGCGATACTGGATTGCTTCCGCCAAGTGCTGAGCTTGTACGGTTTTGTTTGCTGCTAAGTCGGCGAGGGTGCGAGCAACTTTAATAATGCGATCGCTGCCCCGTGCGGACAGCCCCAGTTTGCGAATGGCTCCTTCCAAAACCGCACGTTCGCGATCGCCGAGTTCGCACCACTGTCGCAAATGCCGACTTTGCATTTGGGCATTGCAAGTAATATTGGCTTCCGATTGAAAACGGGCTTTTTGCTGCTCGCGGGCAGCAACGACACGGTCGCGCACTGTCGCAGACGACTCCCCAGGTCGTACGTCCAGCATTTCTTCGGGTTTGAGGCGATTAACGCGCACGTGAAGGTCGATGCGATCGAGCAGAGGTCCGGAGAGTTTCGACCAATAGCGATCGCGTTGCGAGGGCGAACAGGAACACGACATAACCGGGTCGCCATAATATCCACAGCGGCAGGGATTGGTGGAAGCTACTAATGTGGTTTTGGCCGGAAACGTGACGCTGTGTTTGGCTCGCGAAATGGATATGGAGCCGTCTTCGAGGGGTTGTCTTAGAACTTCTAGAACTTCTCGCTTGAATTCGGTGAGCTCGTCGAGAAAAATGATGCCTCTATGGGCCAAAGAGATTTCTCCCGGTTTGGGATAGGAGCCGCCACCGACTAATGCGGCACCTGAAGCGGAATGGTGAGGAGCGCGGAAGGGGCGATCGCGAACTAGCGGCAGGCTTCCTGCCGAGGATTCTCCCCGATGGCGCAATAATCCTGAAACCGAATAGATTTGCGTGACTTCTAGAATTTCATCCCAGCTTAGACTCGGCAGAATGCCGGGTAGGCGCTTAGCCAGCATGGTTTTACCTGCCCCCGGACTGCCGACGAATAGGACGTTATGTCCCCCAGCGGCGGCAATTTCGAGGGCGCGACGGGCGTGAGCTTGGCCTTTGACATCTGCTAGGTCAGGGACGTGGCGATCGCGATGCGCCACAACATCGGCTGGAGATATGCGTACGGGGTCGAACTGATGCGGATCTTGTAGCCAGTGAGTGACTTCTTGCAGCGATCGCAAGCCGAAAACTTCTAATCCTTCTACTAAAGCGGCTTCGGTGCCGTTGGCAGCGGGAACGACGATTCGTTTCAATCCCATGCTTTTGGCTGCTGCGGCAACGGGCAACACGCCAGCGACCGGTCGCAGCGTTCCGTCCAGGCTGAGTTCGCCGAGAAATAAGGCTTCATCCAGCAGGCTCGGATCGAGCTGTTCGGAGGCAGCCAGTAAGCCCAAGGCGATCGGCAAATCGAAGCTCGGTCCTTCTTTGCGTAAGTCGGCGGGAGCGAGATTGATAACAACTTTGCGAGGCGGGAAGGCAAATCCCGAATTTTTGATTGCCGAGCGCACCCGCTCTTTGGCTTCTTGAATGGCTTTATCTGGCAATCCCACCATCAGGATCTGGGGTAGCCCGCCCGCCACGTCGACTTCGACGGCTACCTGCAACGCTTGCAATCCCAACAGCGTGGCCGACCATACTTTGGCAAACATGACAGTTTCAATACCCGCACGGAATCCTTCACTCAACCTACCCACCGCGATCGCCTCAGCAGGCAGCACGCAATTATCCGAAGCAAAGCCTAAGCAAATAAACCCTCGACAGCTCCTTGCGCGTAGCTCCTTCTAAATCGGCGCGCTTGCTGTCACTACCCAAATAGTATGACAGCATAGTACTACTGATGTATCGCATAACTGAGCTATGTCAACTAGGAGAGTCAGTTTGACTCTAGATGAGTCTGTAGTCGAGTTTGTGGACGCGCAAACAGATAACCGCAGCCACTTTATCAATGAGATTTTGTGGAATGAAAAGCGTCGTCGATTTCTGGAAGAGCTTGGGAATGCTTACGAGGAACAGGCAAACGATCCGGAGTTTCAGCGCGAGAACGAGCTTTGGCATACCACTGTAAGTGATGGCCTCGATGCCTAGAGGACAGTTAACGTATCGGCGCGGAGAGATTTGGTGGGTGAGACTCGACCCTGCTGTGGGTAGCGAGCCAGCGAAAACGCGACCCTGCGCAATCCTGCAAAACGATCGCGGCAATCAAGAAGGATCGACCACGATTGTGGCCCCATTCTTCCCTGGCTTTAAACCCTATCCGTTTGTCGTGAATGTGCCCCCTACGAAGAGCAATCAGCTAGATCGCGATCGCCACCTCAATCTGAGTAATCTGCGCGTCGTGGATGCCGTGCAGATCGTCAATCGACTTGGAGTGCTGGAATTGAAGTATTGGCCCGATATCCAAAAAGCAGTCATGATTCAGCTCGGGTTCAGCTCGGTATTTGAATAAAGGAGGATGGAGCTCGCTATTGCGCTAATCACGCAGTTCATTTCTACCGCAGATGGTGCCAAGAATCTGTTCGCCGCATGGTTAGCCTGAACAGCAATTCATAAGCCAATACTCCACCTCTTCCCACACTTGCAGATCTTGATACTCATACTCGTTATGAGTATGATTAAGAGGAAGACGAAGTTACGCATTGATGGGAATCGTCTCATGGTCAAAATTGTGGGTATCGGTGGTAGTTTGCGTCCGCAGTCCTACACGTACCAGGCATTGGATCTCGCTCTAGAGCGTGTGCAGAAGCTGGGAGCGGAAGTCGAACTCCTGGATTTGCGATCGCTGAAGCTGCCCTTTTGCGATGGTGGCAAAGATTATGATGAGTATCCTGACGTCGCAAAACTTCGACAGACTGTAAAAGAAGCTGACGGCATTATCTTGGCGACGCCGGAATATCACGGCAGTGTTAGTGGCGTGCTCAAAAATGCACTCGATCTGATGAGTTTCGAGCAGATGGATGGCAAGGTGTTCGGCTCAATTAGTGTCTTGGGGGGCACGTCCAATAGCAATGCCCTCAATCATCTTCGCGTCATCGCGCGCTGGGTGCACGGCTGGGTGATTCCCGAGCAGATCGCGATCGGGCAGGCGTGGCAAGCATTTGATGAGACCGGACGGATTCGAGACGAAAAGCTCGATCGCCGCTTCGACGCCTTTGCCCGCAGCATGATTGAAACGTCTGAATTGTTTGCAACTAAATCGCGCGTACTGACGACCGCATGAAGGTTGCACGAAAACTTCTTAGAGGTCGAGCTTTGACGTGATGGGGACAATCTCCTGCTACGTCAATCTCGCCCGAATATCGTGCTTTTGCCAGGTTCAAAGCGCGATCGCTGCTCTGCAGAGTTACCAGTGTTGCCTAACGTGAGGTCGGGTTAAGTCAGCTGTGCAGCAATAACAAGTTCTCTGGCTGAATATGGACAAACCATGGAGGAGGGCATCGTTGCAAATTCTCCCATCGACCGGTGGAAGCGGTCTCTAACTGTAAGTGATAGTCAGATGCATGACATGGCGGCGCGTGCAGCTTGACAAACATTGTTATCCGTTGTGGCAGTTCACTCACGCTCGTCGGCCAGCACGGGAACGTATTGTCTGCACTTGATGCAGTGGAGATCGCCACGTGATGAGAGCGGATACCGACGTACTGTAAAGATTGCGGGACGACAGCGACCGTTTGCAACGTGCAGCCCCAGTCAATGGCTTTGATGCTGTGAGAGCTGCACGCAATCGCTCTAGACAAGTTTTGGCAGCCCGTTAAACGCGCAACGGCTAAGGTTTGCGGTCTCTCGAAAATGTCTCGCTTGGGGCCGAAGGCAATGACGTGGCCTCTGTCAATGACTAATAATTCATCGCACAAACGATAGGCTTCATTCACGTTGTGGGTGACCAGTAAGGTGGTGCCTCGGAATGACTGCAAGCGATTCACCAGTTGCGTGCTGAGGCGATCGCGAAGGTGCGTATCTAAAGCCGAGAATGGTTCGTCGAGCAACAGTAAATCGGGTTGACTAGCTAAGGTTCTGGCCAGTGCGACTCGTTGCCGTTGACCGCCGGAGAGTTGCTCGGGATAACGACGCGCGTAAGCAGACATCTGCACCGCCTCTAGTTGACGATTGACTTCTTCTGTCTCAAGAGAACTGGCGGACAAGCCGAAAGCAACATTGTCAGCCACGTTGAGATGGGGAAAGAGAGCGTAGTTCTGAAACATCAGACCGATATGACGTTGATGGCTGGGGATATTCAAGTCCTGCTGCGAGTCAAACAGACAGCGCTCTCCCCAGGCGATGCGACCGGTATCAGGGAATTCGAGACCCGCAATGCAGCGCAAGAGAGCACTTTTGCCAGCTCCTGACGCGCCGAGAATACCGAGGACGCGAGTGCGGGTATTGAAGGTGAGATCGAGAGAAAAGTCTGCAAACTGCTTGCGAATGTCTACCGAAAGAGTGTTGGAAGGGGAGACCGATACAGATGGCTCGGGTAGCAGTCGCGGCGACGAAATGGATGCCCATTCGGAGTCCAAGTCTTCTGGGCCTACCTGTTGCGGCAGGCGAGAGGATGGCGCAAAGCGCCACCGATGAGCGATCACGATTCCAGTTAACGACAGCGCGATAGCCAGCAGCGAACCTAATCCAGCTTGTCGATAGTCCCCAGCTTCAACGGCTACGTATATAGCCATGGGCAAGGTCTGAGTCCGACCGGGAATATTCCCGGCGACCATCAGCGTGGCACCAAATTCTCCTAGAGCGCGAGCAAAAGCCAGCGTCGTACCAGCCGCAATTCCCGAGCGCGCTAGCGGCAGCGTGACACGCCAGAATACGCGCGCTTCTGAAGCTCCTAACGTGCGAGCTGCTTGCTGGAGTTCGGGATCGATCTGCTCGATCGCCCCTAATGCGGTCAAATACATCAGCGGGAATGCTACGAGGCTAGCGGCAATGACAGCGGCATACCATGTAAACGCAATCGAAAATCGCAAACTGTCGAACAGCCATCCCAGCGGACCGCGCTTGCCCAAGACAAACAGGAGCACGAACCCCACCACGGAAGGAGGCAGTACCAGCGGCGCGATCGCGATTCCGTCCCCCAGCGCCCGCCACCGCCCGCGATAGTGGGCCATGCTAAGTGCGGCAATTAATCCTAGACCAAACGCAATCGCCGTGGCTGCGATCGCCACGCTGAGGGAAAGCCACAACGGTTCGAGCAAGTTCACGGTACGCGAGCAGGTGCAACCGGGTCGAAGCCGAAAGTTCTGAACATACGTTGAGCCCGCTCGTCGAGCAAGAACTCGATGTAGGTGCGAGCGACATCAAGATTCGGGCTCTCAGCCAAGGCTGCAATTGGATACACGATGGGAGAGTGCGCGCGTTCGGGGGCGGCGGCGACCACGCGCACGCGATCGCTAGCAGCCGCGTCCGTCGCGTAGACAATCCCGGCATCGACGTGACCGTTTTCCACTGCAGCCAACACGCCGCGCGCGCTGCGCGCGAAGACTAGTCGGTCGTTAAGGCGCTCCAACAATCCCTCGGTCGCCAACACCTCTGCTGCATAAGCCCCAGCGGGAACGGTGCGGAATTCGCCCACGCCAATTTTGCGCACGTCCGGTCGCACCAAATGCCCGAAAGCTGACAGCTTTAATTCAGAGTCTCGTGGCACGATCGAAACGAGGGTGTTAGCGATCGCATTACATCTGGACACGGGGGCGATCGCTCCTGCCTGTTCCAAGCGATCCATCGGTTCCAGGGCCGCAGAAATAAACACGTCTGCAGGGGCGCCCTGCTCGATTTGACGCTGCAAGGTGCCCGAAGCTGCAAAGTTGTAGTCCACCCGAATACCTGGATGACTTTGCTCGAACAGTGGGTCAATCGCATGTAACGCATCTACCAGACTCGCAGCCGCAGACACGAGCAGGCGGTGCTGTGAGGAGGACTTTGAAATATCCGCAGTGTTGAAATCGGCAGCCGCAGAGCAGCTCGATAGTGCCAGTGAGGTACTGGCGATCGCGATCCTTATCAGTGCCTGAAGCCGATTAGAGCTTGGTGCCACAATCCGCGCAGAACTTGTGCGTCGAAGGATTCTTGATGCCGCAGCTGGGACAGTACATTAATTCAGCCGAGAACTCGAGTGCCTTTTCGGGCAAGCCAAGCATTTGGGCATTGGATTTGCCTGGAGCCACCATCGGATAGCAGTTTTCGTCACGCACCACCTGAAAATCTGCTAGAACCGGGCCTTCTGCTTTCAGGATGGCAAGAACGGCGTCGTCCAACTGGTCGGGATGCGAGACGACCATACCTTGCAGGCCAAACGACTCCGCCATTTTGACGAAGTCGGGCATGCCCGTTGCCATGTTGGAGTGAGAGTAACGCTGGCCGTAAAAGGCTTGCTGCCACTGCCGCACCATACCCTGCCAGCCATTGTTGATGATGGCAACCTTTGTAGCAATACCGTACTGCACCACCGTAGCCAGCTCCTGCAAGTTCATTTGGAAGCTGGCATCGCCGCTAATGCAAACCACTTCGTCATCAGGTCGTGCCACCTTGACGCCGATCGCGGCGGGGAAGCCGTAGCCCATCGTGCCCAAGCCCGCGCTGGAAATCCACTGACGAGGACCGTTGCGTAAAAACTGCGCCCCCCACATTTGATGTTGACCGACGTCAGTCGTGTAGTAGGCTCGCGGTGCATGACGGCGAAACGCATCAATCACCTGCTGAGGGGAAAGCTGACCGTCGTAAGTGGGAATTTGCAGGGGATAGTCTTGCTTCCAGCGGTCGATGCGATCGCGCCACTCCTGCGTCTGTCCCAGTGCCGGAGTCATTTTTTGCAGTTGAGCCAGTAAATCAATCAGCACCGTGCGCACGTCGCCCACAATCGGAACGTCAGGGCCACGATTCTTGCCTACCTCTGCAGGATCGATATCGATATGAATGACCTTGGCCCGCTTGGCAAACTCGTCGAGCTTGCCGGTCACGCGATCGTCAAACCGCGCCCCAATTGCCACCAACAAGTCGCATTCCGTCACGGCAAAGTTGGCATAGGCCGTACCGTGCATGCCCAACATGCCGAGGGCCAGGGGGTGATTTTCGTCGAACGAACCTTTGCCCATCAATGTGGTCGTTGCCGGAATTTGCAGCAGCTCGGCTAACTGCATGAGCTCGGCATGAGCCCCCGAGACAATCGCGCCACCGCCAATGTAGAGGAGGGGACGTTCGGCGGCCAGCAACGCCAGCGCAGCGGCATGAATTTGGCGCGGGTTGCCTCGTCGGGTTGGCTTATAGCCGGGAATATTGGTTTCAGCGACGAGCGAATAGTCGAACTCTTCCAAACCCACGTCTTTAGGCACGTCAATCAAGACCGGCCCCGGCCGCCCCGTATTGGCAATGTGGAAGGCTTCGGCCACGATCCGAGACATGTCTGCTGGGTCGCGCACTACGTAGGAATGTTTGACTACGGGCAGGGTAATGCCGAAGGTATCGATTTCCTGAAAAGCATCGGTACCAATTGCGTGACGAGGTACCTGGCCGGTAATGGCAACCATCGGTACGGAGTCCATGTAGGCCGTAGCCAAGCCAGTGACCAAATTAGTCGCTCCCGGCCCGGAGGTGGCGAAGCAAACGCCTACTTTTCCTGTTGCCCGCGCGTAACCGTCAGCGGCATGACTGGCTCCCTGCTCGTGCCGTACCAAATAGTGCTTGAGCGTTCCAGCTTCTTCGGCTTTGTAAAGCTCGTCGTAGACAGGCAAAATCGCACCGCCGGGATAGCCAAAAATATGTTCGACTCCCTGGCGGTGCAGGCTGTCAATTAATGCGTATCCACCTGTAGCCACAGACACGTCTCCAGCAAGTTCGGGCCAGCGATCGCGAGACAAGTGAGACGACTTTGCGACGGACACTCGCACGCATGTTTGGGAACAATTGAGCATTTAGTTTAACAGCTTTTCTTTGGAGGTAACGACGGCTACCACACAAATTATTAGAGAGTTAGAGCTGCTCTAGGTGTCTGACCAGACCGCCCTCACTGAAGCCGCACAAACTCCACTTGCAAACCATCCTTAGGACGGCGAGTAGGTATCGTTACAGCGTCTAAACTTTGCTCGGGTTTGAGCTGCCACTGATAGCGTTGCAGCAGTCGGGCTGCAACAAGTTTCATTTCCAGCTTGGCAAAGGCCATGCCGACGCACACGCGCGGGCCGCCGCCGAATCCGATCAGGCTGAAAGGATTTTGACGCAGGGAGGCGCGATCTAAACTGTGGCGATCGGGATCGAAGATTTCGGGGTCAGGATGAAGTTCGGGAAGGCGATGGGTATGGGCAATGGAATACTGCGCCATCCAGCCAGCAGGAACGTGATAGCCCTTAAATTCAAATGGTTTAACTACACCGCGAAATCCACCACCGACGGGGGGATGCAAGCGTTCGACTTCGGCCAGCACGCGATCGAGGTAGCTCATTTTGCTGAGGCGCTCGATATTCAGCTTATTTGCGTCTAATGCAGCTTGTTCTTGGCGAGCGTTTGTTAGTACGTCAGGATGGCGAGCCAACTCTAAACAAAGCCACGTCAGCATAGAGGTGGTAGTTTCGTGGCCGGCAAACAGCAACAGCATCGCTTGGGCAGTCAGTTCTTCAGTACTGAGGCCGTTGCCGTCTTCGTCGCGGGCCTGCACCAGAAAGCTGAGGGCGTCATCTGTCGGCTGTTTTTGGCGGTGTTGGACCACCGTTCGGAGATGTTTCAGCAAGCGCTCGCGAGCAGCAATCGCTTTGCCCAGTTTGGTGAATGGCAGTTGCAGTGGATTGAGAGTAAAGAAGCCTTCGGTGAGGATACTAAAATCTTGACTGAGGCGTGCAGTTTCATCTCCCGTGCTGGAGCCCAACAGCAGTTGGCTAGCGATATCGAATGTGAGCTGTTTGAAGTCTTCGAACCAGTGCAGCGATCGCTTGGCTTCCCATTTCTGGAAATAAGCGGTGGCGATCGCATCCATCGTCTCGACGTAGCGGGCCAGAGCGGCACCGTGAAACGCAGGCATCAACAATCGCCGATTGCGACGATGTTCTGCTCCCTCTTGTAAAAACAGCGATTCTCCCAGTAGCAACCTGAAGGTGGCGGGCCAACCTTCACGCCAAGAAAAGTAGTCGAACCCTTTGGTGAGCAAAAACTCTGCAGCTTCTGCCCCCACCATAAATACGGTCGGCCTGCCAATCAATCGAGATTTGAAGATGGGACCGTAGCGATCGTATTGCTTGCGAACGAAATCCGGATCGAAGAAGAAATTCAGGGTTTGACCGATGACGGGGAGACCGAATTCTCCAGGAGGAAGAGGGGCGATCTCATTCACGATGACACTTGCCTTTGCTACGTCGTCAGCATATCCCGAGTGTCTCTACACGGGGGATTCGGAGGCTACCGCTCGACCGGGCTCGATCGGGCGGCGTTCTCCAAATCCGAAAGAGATATTCTGAAGGCCCATAGCGTCCGCAAACAGGCCATTGCCCGCTGCCGTTCGATCTCCGGAGCCGTAGCTGGAAGACAGAAATGCGGCCCCCGAATGCGCCCCAACGCTCCGTGCAACACGTTGTGAAACGCGCTCAGATTACCCACCAAGTTGAAGTGCTGGAAAACCAGTCCGAGCCGTCGCCGTACCGCCCTCAACTCGGAAGCTGATAACTCAGTCAACTCGCGATCGCCAA
>JBCBVC010000095.1:0-17241 GCA_039817845.1 Cyanobacteria bacterium J06642_2 | reverse complement strand
GAAATTCACCCGGCTCGGCGGGAGTGGCGATCGCCAACTCAACACAACGTACCGTATCGCGAATATCTAACAATGCCCGCGTTTGACCGCCCTTGCCGTAAACCGTCAGCGGATGACCGACCGCTGCTTGAATGCAGAAGCGGTTGAGGGCCGTGCCGAAGACACCGTCATAATCGAGGCGGTTGACAAGCATTTCGTCCCGGCCGGTTTCTTCCGTCAGCACGCCATAGACAATGCCTTGATTCAAGTCAGTAGCGCGCAGGCCCCACACCTTGCAGGCAAAATGAATATTGTGACTGTCGTGCACTTTGCTGAGGTGATACATGCTGCCTGGCTGTTTGGGGTATGGCAGCGTATCTTTGCGACCGTTGTGCTCGATGGTGATGTAGCCTTCTTCAATGTCGATGTTGGGCGTACCGTACTCGCCCATCGTGCCCAGCTTCACTAAGTGGCAATCGGGAAACTCGTCGCGGATGGCATACAGAACGTTGAGGTTTCCGATAACGTTGTTGCTCTGGGTTAACACGGCATGTTCGCGATCGATCATCGAGAACGGAGCCGAGCGCTGTTCGCCAAAGTGCACCATGGCATCAGGATGGAAGGCCCGCATGGTCTCGATTAAGAAGGAGTAGTCGGTGATATCTCCGACGAAAACTTCGATCCTCTGACCCGTCAGAGCATTCCAGCAATCTACCCGGTGTTCTAAAGATTGGATCGGAGTCAGCGTATCGATGGCGAGCTGGCGATCCCAATGCCGCCGTACGTAGCTGTCAATGACGCCCACTTCATAGCCTTGATTGGCTAGATGAAGGGCAGTTGCCCAGCCGCAGTACCCATCGCCGCCGATTACGATGACTTTCATTACTTGACTATCCGAGTGTTGCTCTTGTGACTCTATCAGGTGGGGAGACCAATTTCAAACCAGCCAGAATCGGGGAAGAGTCACTGTCAGAACCTCGTACGAGCACGGTGAAAAACACCTCGAAGCGGAGCTCGTCGCAGTATTTACCGAGCAGATTTAGAGCGTTATCTGGGTACGCTATGCTGCGAGAAACGAGTGGAATGGCCGAGCCCGCCGGAGCGAAAAAATGAAGATGCACGAACGATGGTTGTGGCCCTACCTGTGTGGATTCGCGATCGCGATCTCCGGGTGTGGCTCATTCATTGCCGCTCCGGAGGCGCCCAACTCTCAGCGTGCGTCTGCTACCGATTCAACATCAACCGAGCGGGTTTCCGTACCGAATGAATCCAAGAGTATCGAGATCGATCCCGAATTGGAAGCACAAGTACTCGCGATCCTCCGCAAACACCCCGACGTGGTGATTGAATCCCTGCAAGCGTTTCAGCAAGAGCAGCGCCAGCAGCAACAGGCCCAACAGCAGACGCAACAGCTCGCATTGCTCAAACCTACCGCCGCCGAACCGGATATTTTTGTGGGCGAGTCGCCGACAACGGGGGCGCAAGCGCGCGAGATCGTGTTGTACGAGTTCTCCGATTTTGAATGTCCATTTTGCGCCCGCGTCCATCCCACGCTCAAAACGTTTATGGCACAGCGAGGCGATGAGGTCACTCTAGTGTATAAGCACTTCCCGCTCGAACGCATTCACCCGCAGGGTGTTCCTGCCGCTCGGGCATCTTGGGCCGCTCAACAGCAGGGTAAGTTTTGGGAATATCACGACGAGTTGTTCGAACGCCAGCAACAGCTGAGTGAAGAGACATACCTGGAAATTGCAGAAGAGCTGGGTCTCGATCTCGAACGCTTTAACGCCGATCGGGAAAGTGCAGAGGCTGCCGTCCGTACCGATATGGCATTGGGAGATCGCCTAGGCGTGAGAGGGACGCCCTTCTTCGTTCTGAACGGGATTCCTCTCAATGGTGCCGTCTCGCTCGAACAGTTTGAGGCTGCTCTGGCTCAGGCCAAGCAAGATCGGGCACCATAGGTTTTGCAGCATGCGTTGCGTTCGTCAATTGAGGAGCATACTGCAAGTATTCCAATATGTATGCCACGCTCTCGAAGACGGCTAGGGGAAGAAACCTTTGTCGAACAGTAGCGATCTCCCCCCTACGCGAAACCAAAACCAAACCTTACACTAAAGACAAACCACTGTAGCTGTAAGCATTCAGGATTGCCATGGTACCTACCGTGATCGAACAGTCGGCTCGCGGCGAGCGCGCGTTTGATATTTATTCGCGCTTGCTGCGGGATCGAATTATTTTCTTGGGCACCCAAGTTGATGACGCGATCTCCAATCTGATCGTGGCTCAAATGCTCTATCTCGAGTCCGAGGATCCTGAAAAGGATATCTACCTTTACATCAATTCTCCTGGTGGCTCGGTGTACGCCGGCATGGCTATTTACGACACCATGCAGCACGTGCAGCCCGAGGTCTCGACAATCTGTGTTGGTTTAGCAGCCAGTATGGGAGCATTTCTGTTAGCTGCGGGCAGTTCGGGCAAGCGGATGGCTCTGCCTCACGCGCGCATCATGATTCACCAACCTCTCGGTGGCGCTCAGGGTCAAGCTACAGATATCGAGATTCAAGCGAAAGAGATTCTCTATATCAAGCGCAATTTGAATGATTTACTCGTTCATCACACTGGCCAACCTTTGGAGCGCATTGAAAAAGACACCGATCGCGATTTCTTCATGGCACCTGAAGAAGCTCGCGACTACGGCATCGTCGATATGGTAGTCACGAAGCGACCCAAACCAGAACTAGCTGCCGTGTCCTAGAGGCTAGTTTGAGTTCAGGCCTTTTGCTCCTGCGGGCGCAGCTGTCAGTCTCTATGACGCGCTCGCCCGCAGCTCGATAAATGGGGCGACAGTTTGAGGGGGTAAAGGCTTTGAAAAATAGTATCCTTGCCCGTACTGGCAGCCGAGTTGCTGCAAGCGCGCTAGCTGCTGCGGTGTTTCGATACCCTCTGCAATGACTTCGACTCCCAATTTTTGGGCAACAGTCATCATAATTTCGACCAGATCGCGGCATTCCGTATCGTTGTCCATGCCGCTGACAAAAGAGCGATCGATCTTGAGGGCGTCTACGGGAAACCGATGCAGGTAGCTCAAAGATGAGTATCCCGTACCAAAGTCGTCAATACTCAGGCGCATGTGGCGCTCTTTAATCTGCTCGAGCGTAGAGTTCGCAACCTCAGGATTTTCCATCACTGCTGTCTCGGTCATCTCAACTTTGAGATATTCGCCACCCAGGTTGGCTGCCGATAACGCGCGATCGACGTGATCGAGTAGTTCCGGTCGGGCGAACTGCTGAGCGGAAACATTAACAGCAACGCGTAGCGTGGGAACGGCATCAGCTCCCCGATTCAATACGCGATGCCACTCCCGTAGTTGCTGACAGGCTTGTTGCAAAACCCATTCGCCGATCGCGACAATCGCGCCCGTATCTTCAGCAATGGGGATGAACTCATTCGGGGCAATCCAGCCTAATTGTGGATGTTCCCATCGAATCAAGGCTTCTAACTCAGCTACTCGCCCCGTAACCAGAGACAAAATGGGCTGGTAGTGTAAGACGAATTCGCGGTTTGCGATCGCGCGCTGCAAGTCGTTCTCCAGCTGGAGGCGATGTCGCGTGGTGTCGAGCATGGCCAAGTCAAACACCTGAATGCGATTGCCCCCTATTGCTTTGGCGCGATACATAGCGATATCAGCATCGCGCAAAACGTGTTCGGGGCTACGGTGCATGGACGTTCCCAGGGCAATACCGATGCTAGCCCGCACGAACAACTCGTAATCCCCCAAAGCAAATGGATCGAGCAAAGCGGACTGGAGCTGCTGAGCAATGTCAATGGCAGCAGTAGGCGTATCAATATCGTCGGCGAGTAACGTAAATTCGTCACCGCCGAATCGAGATAACACGTAGCGTTCGTCCACGCTGCTCCGCAAACGTTGAGCCACTTTGATGAGTAAACAATCTCCCAGCAGATGTCCGAGAGAGTCGTTGATCATCTTGAAGCGATCGCAATCGAGAAAGAAAACCGCAAATCCGGAAATCTGCTGCTGGCGCAAGCGCGCAATGGAGATCGCCACCTTTTCGGCAAAAACCACGCGATTGGGTAAGTCCGTCAACGCATCTCGTGAAGCAAACTGCATCAGTTGGGCCTCGACGCGCTGTCGCTCTTCAATTTCCGATTGCAGTTGTGCCGTGCGCTCGCGGACGCGTTCTTCGAGTACGGCATTGAGATGCTCGATTTCCCGTTTGGCTGCTACCAAAGCTAATTGATGCTCGATACGAGCCAAGACTTCAGGCATCTGAAACGGTTTCGTGACGTAATCAGCCCCCCCCACATCGAATGCTTTGACTTTGTCGACAGCTTCGTCAACTGCGCTGATAAAAATGACAGGAATGTCTCGCGCGTGCAATTGCGACTTGAGTTGGCGACACACCTCGTACCCGTCCAAACCAGGCATGCGGATGTCGAGCAAGATCAAATCAGGTGGATTGATGCGCACTTGGAGCAGAGCCATCGAACCACTGTATGCAGACGTGACTTGGTAGCCTTGGGCCACGAGCACGTCAGTTAACAACGCCACATTGGCTGGGGCGTCATCAACAATTGAGATCACAGCAGCGCGATGGGTCATAGCGCGGACTTGGCCCGGAAAAACGTCTGTCTGTATCGTGCTGAACGCGACCAACCGAAATCTATGGCAAAACTGTCACGCCAGTTGGGTCGTAGTTGCAGACTTGACAAGTACTGTCCCTGATAGATGAGAGAAATACATCCGCGATCTCACAACTTGCCGCTCTCCACTACGAACCATCCTCAGTAGAAAACCTGACAGAATGTCATGCCCTATGCATCATTCCAGTTGAAATAGTCGGTGTTCTCTGACAGCAGATTAAACTAGGTGAAAATGAGAGCATCGCGAGGCGAGTGCAGCATTGTGTTGGAACGAGATAGCACCGTCGACTATTTGGATAGATATGACGTGGTTGTCGTCGGGGCTGGTCACGCCGGATGCGAGGCTGCCCTGGCTGCTGCCCGATTAGGGGCTGAAACTTTATTGCTAACTCTCTCCCTCGATAAGATTGCCTGGCAACCGTGTAACCCTGCCGTGGGTGGACCGGCCAAATCTCAGCTCGTGCACGAGGTTGACGCTCTCGGGGGCGAGATGGGTAAGGTGAGCGATCGCGCGTACCTGCAAAAACGCGTCCTCAATGCGTCTCGCGGTCCGGCCGTGTGGGCTTTGCGGGCTCAAACCGATAAGCGCGAATACGCCCGTCTCATGCGCCAAGTCGTAGAGAGTCAGCCCAACCTGGTACTACAGGAAGGAATGGTCACGGATATTATCTTGGGCCGGAATGATGACATCGTTGGCGTGCAAACGTATTTTGGCGCTGCTTATGCCTGTCGAGCTGTCATATTGACGACGGGCACGTTCTTGGGGGGGCGGATCTGGATTGGACCGAAGTCATTCCCGGCTGGCCGTGCGGGTGAGTTTGCCGTGGAAGGTCTCACCGAGACGTTGGTGCAACTGGGGTTTGAGAGCGATCGCCTGAAAACGGGGACGCCTGCCCGTGTCGATCGCCGCACGGTCGATTTCAGCGTGATGGAACCGCAGCCTGGAGACGAGCGGGTCCGCTGGTTCAGTTTCGACCCCGACATGTGGGTGGAGCGGGAGCAAATGTGCTGTCACCTTACCCGCACGACAGCAGAAACGCACCGCATTATTCGCGAGAATTTGCACCTCACGCCGATTTACGGTGGCTACATTGACGTGAAGGGACCGCGCTATTGCCCCAGTATTGAAGATAAAATTGTCCGGTTTGCTGACAAGCCCAGTCATCAAATTTTTATTGAGCCGGAGGGCCGCGACATACCCGAACTCTACATTCAAGGGTTTTCGACTGGTATGCCGGAGAAGATTCAGCTTCAGCTTTTACGCACGCTACCTGGCTTGGAAGCTTGTGCCATGCTGCGGCCAGCCTATGCCGTTGAGTACGACTACTTACCTGCAACTCAGTGTTATCCCACGCTGATGACCAAGCACGTCGAAGGTTTATTCTGCGCTGGCCAGGTCAATGGTACGACGGGGTACGAAGAGGCGGGGGCGCAGGGTTTGGTGGCTGGTATTAATGCGGCTCGCTTCGCAGCCGATCGACCGCTGCAGGTGTTCTCCCGCGAATCTAGCTATATCGGTACGCTGATTGACGATTTATGCACGAAGGAGTTACGCGAACCATATCGCATGCTTACCAGTCGCTCGGAATATCGACTGATTCTGCGTTCGGACAACGCTGATAGTCGTCTGACACCTTTGGGTCGGGAGCTAGGCACGATTGACGATCGCCGCTGGCATCTGTTTCAGGCCAAACAGCGTGCGATTGCGACTGAAATCGCGCGCCTTCAAAACCAGCGAGTTAGAGCTAGTGAGCCTGCCGGAATCGCTCTCGAAGACGTAACTGGACAAGCCATTAAAGGATCGGCAACCTTGGCAGAACTGTTGCGACGCTCTGGGCTGCACTATCGCCATTTAGACGCTCAGGGTTTGGGTAATGCCGAACTGGACGAGTGGGAGCGCGAAGCCGCTGAAATTGCTGTCAAATACAGCGGCTACATCGAACGGCAACAGCAACAGATCGACCGGATGACGAAACATCAGCAGCGATCGCTGCCCGCCGACTTGGACTATGCCAGCATTGAGACCCTCTCCAAAGAGGCGCGTGAAAAACTCGCTCGCGTGCGTCCGCTCACTCTAGGGCAGGCTGCGCGCATTGGCGGTGTCAATCCTGCTGACATTAATGCCTTGCTAGTCTATCTGGAAGTGAGAGCGCGTCGCGGTCCGACAGTGGCATCGGTTTCGGTTTGAGCGATGGCTCGTTGCCAGGCCGACATCGCAATTATGCCTTTCCAGTTAGAGCGATCGCGATTGGAGTCAGCCACGTGAAAATCTATAGATCTTGACGTTTTAGGTTGAACAGATAGGCACTGACTGCGGCTGGGCTCTGGATAGCTAAAACAACGTCCCAAGCAGCTTGACGGCTGTTATAGGAGTGCGTTTACGAGTATCGTTCGGCTACGGGTATCGTTCGGCCATGCCAAAGGAGCTTTGCGCGTAAACTGACTGATAGCTGTTTAGCCAATTTGCCACAAGCAAACGAAGTTTATGGCCCTAAAACGCGGCGCAATGGTACGCGCCATCCGAGAAAAACTAGAAAATAGTTTGGAAGCTCAAGCCAGCGATGCCATGCTGCCCGAGTACATTTTTTCAACTGCGGGAGAAGTGATCGATGTTCGGGATGATTATGCCCAAATCAAATTTGGTAGCGTGCCCACACCTGTAATTTGGTTGCGAGTGGACCAACTTGAAGAAGTGTAGGTATTCTTGGTGTTAGGATTTGGGCTTTTCCAAATCTTTAAATCCCTCTACTTTCCCACAAGCAGCGCTCGCGTGCGGGTTGAATATGAAGGCATTGGTGGCTGGAGCAACAGGAGAAACGGGACGGCGCATCGTGCGCGAATTAGTCAACCGTAGTATTCCGGTTCGAGCTTTAGTACGAGACCCAGCCAAAGCCGCTGACGTTCTGCCGCAAACTGGCGTGGAATTGTTTGAGGGAGACGTATTGTTGCCCGCAACATTAACCCACGCGATGGTCGACTGTACCGTTGTTCTATGTGCGACAGGAGCGCGTCCGACGCTCAATCCGTTAGAGCCTTACCGAGTTGACTTTGAAGGAACTAAAAACCTTGTCGATGCTGCAAAGCAAGCTGACATTCAGCAGTTTGTCTTGGTCTCGTCTTTATGTGTCTCTCGATTCTTTCATCCACTCAATCTCTTTTGGTTTGTCCTGGCATGGAAAAAGCAAGCTGAGGAATACCTCCGACGCAGCGGCCTCACCCATACCATCGTGCGTCCGGGGGGGTTAACGAATGAAAGTAGCAGTGAAGCCTTGTTCTTATCATCGGCCGACACGCTGTTTGAAGGTCGCATTCCACGTGAGGATGTCGCTCTCGTCTGCGTCGAATCCTTATTTCAGGAAACTGCTCGAGATCGCGTGCTCGAAATCATTACTCGAGCCGACGTTCCGGCACGGTCTATTGCTCAGCTCCTGGACGCAATGACGTCAGTGTAGCTACTCAATACCGCACTACTCCTGTCAGACGACTATTTGAAATGGAGGTTGCTGGTCAAATGTCAAGTCACCCGGCATAATATGTAGTAACCCAGGCAGAGACCGCTGTGGGAGCTAAGTTTGGGGTGTTGTATCCATGTTATTTGACACCCTGGCTGAGATTCAGACCGCACGGTTCGAGTGATTTGCGCTTGAACCTCGCTCGTTCGTCAGCTCGTGTCGACTTGCAAGTTTTGTGGGAATTCGCAGATTTACGACGCACGTGTCGCGTGACGACTGAGATGAATCCGGCTTCAATATCGAATGCCATTCCGGCCATTGTCTCGTCCGGGCCACCTCACCCTATCGCAGGAGGCCTCATGCCACGTCGCTATACCAATCCTTCAAAACGCCGCCGTCCGCCGACTCGTTCGCTAACTTCGCCTGCTTCGTCTTCGCTTCATAGCGTGAGTGAAGCCCTCAGTCGCCTCATTCGCGATAACGCGCCGTTGAAATCGAATAGCCAGCTACTTTTGATGTACGGCAACTTTCAGTCTGAAATGCCTGCTGACGGAAAAACGGGCATTACTACGTGGCTGAAAAACCATATCGGCCATTACGGTGTCCCCAGCTTGATTCGCTTCGGGCCGCGATCGCGACCGCGCGTGTTGCGTAAGGATGAATTTTTGCACTGGTTGCCCATGCCTGCGAGTGATTGAACGACGTGTACGGATAAATCCAGCCTAAGATTGGTAGCTCTCGATACAGCGTTACTGGTAATTCTTTGGGATATGATGTCTTTGTCACTGATTGTGACGAATACACTTTCCGTTGACTTGAGGAGAATTCCAGTCATGGACTTTCAGCAGATTAAGACCGTAGTTCAGGAAGCTCTGAATAGTGGGTGTTTGTCAGCTGACGAGCAGAGTGCAGTACGGACAGTTGTGCTGTCAGACTCAAATAAGCAGCGTGCTAGCTTGCTGATGGAGATTCTCAACCTTGACCCGACCAGTGCTCCCCAACAGGGTTAGGGTGTAGCTCGAAACGAAGTCCGAGATATCCTCGAAATGCCTTGCTCTAGGGCGAAAAGAGTAGATGGCTGCCTGTAAATTGTGAAAACTTGGGACTGACTAAAAGCGTTACCTTGAGGTAGCGCTTTTGTTATACTGATTTGTCTTGAAGGCTGTGGTGTAATTAACCGCCTGTCTAGGGCGGCAACTTGCCAGGGGGCCGCTAGCCGGGCCGTTTGCCATCGTGAATGTGTCGGTTGTACCCAGACGGCAAGCATGCGAGTGTTGCTTTTAATGCACCTCACTGCATCACGATTACTTGCAGTGAATGGTTTCAGTCTTGCATGGCGCGGGTTGCAGTTCGTCTATCAGTGCCGCTGTCGCGATCTCATCTCCTCGGATGCGCGTGTGTTGCCGCCAAGCCTCACTTGTTTCCGGATAGTCTTGACGATAATGTCCGCCTCTACTTTCCGTGCGAAAGGCAATGCAACGCAACGTCAACTGGGCCGCAGTTAGAAGATTTTGGAAGTCGAGGGCAGCGTGCAGGGCATTATATCCAGCGGGCGTGGTTGCCGTGCTAGCTGTCGGCTGCCAACGCATTAATGTGGCGATCGCGCTGGTAATGTGACGTTCGTGGCGACAGATTCCTGCTGCATCCCACATGAGCTGCGCCAGTTCTGCGCGACGCTCGGAGACGTGCAGGCAGGGCAATGTTAGATAGGAACACGCCGTCTCGGCAACGAGAGGAACGCGATCGCGAGTTGCGATAATGTCTTGCGTGAGTCGGGTTGCAAATACCAAGCACTCCAGTAGCGAGTTACTGGCCAAGCGATTGGCACCATGAACTCCCGTACTAGCGACCTCTCCCACGGCGTACAGTCCTGCCAAGGTAGTGCGGCCCCACAAATCCGTCTCAATCCCGCCCATCCAGTAATGCGCAGCAGGGGACACTGGGATGGGTTGGTTTTGAATATCAATACCGTGTCGGCGACAGACCTTGGCAATGGTGGGGAAGCGGTGACGAAGGCGATCTGCAGAGAGGTGACGCAGATCCAACCAGACCCAGTCTGGTTCCTCGGGCTCACGTCCGGCCAGATGTAGGTAGATAGCTCGACTGACAATGTCCCTCGGAGCCAGTTCGCCATCAGGGTGAGTATCGTAGGCAAAGCGACGACCGCGAGCGTCGATCAAATATGCACCTTCGCCGCGAACGGCTTCACTGATCAAAAAGCGCGGTGCGCCCGGCACCGTGAGTGCTGTGGGATGAAACTGCACGAATTCTAGATCGCGCAGTACGGCTCCCGCTCGCCAGGCGATCGCCTGGCCGTCAGCAGTGCTTGGGGGGGGGTTAGTGGTGCGAGCAAAGAGTTGACCGCCGCCACCGGTGGCTAAAATAGTTGCGCGGCTGCGAGCTGCAAAAGGGGCGGGGGTGGCATCATCGCGTTTCCAATGCCAGCCGATAACTCCACCACAGCAACCGTCCTGCATCCACAGGTCGCTCACCTGGGCGCGTTCCCAAATGTCGATGTGGGGTTCGGCTTTAACTTGAGCGAGCAGGCTCTGTACCAGTGCTTTGCCTGTAGCGTCAGCCACATGTAAAACTCGATGACGCGAGTGAGCGGCTTCTAGGGTAACGGCCAATTCAGCTAATGGTGACGTACCACCTGTCGTCCGACGATCGAATTCAACGCCACGTCGCAGCAAATCTTCAATGCACGCGCGCGCCTCAGTGACCAAGACGCGAACGGCAGCAGCTTCGCACAGCCCTGCACCGGCTCGCATTGTGTCCGTCGCGTGTAGCTCGGGCGTATCGCCAGTAGCGATCGCGGCAGCAATACCTCCCTGGGCCCAGCTGCTGGACGAGGTCGGCAACCGTTCCTTGGTCAGCAGCAACACGCGCCAATCCGATGGAAAATGCAGAGCTGCGTAGAGTCCGGCGGCACCGCTTCCCACCACAATTGCATCCCAAGTTCCGGCGAACTCTGGCTTAACAGTATGGGGGGAAGGATGAAGGTGGGGCAATGATAAAAAAACCTGCTGCGATCGCGTCCGTGACGCAGATCACTGACGACGCAAGACAAGATAGTTGTTTGAGTGTAAGGCAGACACAAAGAGTTGACAAATGCTGCCTCCGGAAAGCTGTTTAAGTCTCGTCTGGCTCGATGACAATACCCGCTGCGGTGGTGTGCGTTACCCAAAAGTCGACATCTGCCCAGCCAGGCTGAAGGCGATTCCGCAATGCCATGGCGCGTTCGCTGGTGGGCAAGATGGCAAACACCGTCGAGCCAGAGCCAGACATCATTGCTCCCAGAACGTCCTCGCTGGCGAGCATGGCTTGTTTGAGTCGCTCTATAGAGGGATGAGCGGGCAATACGGCTAGTTCGAGGTCGTTGTGCAGACAACGAGCTACGGCACCCGTATCTTGATGGGCGATCGCCGAGAGCATCTGGCTGATGGGACGATGCGTCGTGGCGGTGGGCAGCCTTGCATAGGTGTTATACGCCCAAGCCGTTGAAATCGAGAGATCGCGAGGCTTAGCAAGCAGCAGCCATAGCGATTGCAAATCCTGGAGCGGTGAAAGTTGTTCCCCTCGTCCGATGGCTAGCATCGTGCCGCCGTGGATGCAGAAGGGAATATCCGAGCCTAACTTGGCAGCTAAATCTTGGAGATCGCCAGCTGTTAGACCCAGCTGCCAAAGCTGATTGAGACCGACTAGGACGGCGGCAGCGTCGGTGGAGCCTCCCGCTAAACCCGCGCCAACCGGAATGTGTTTGTCGATGTAAATGCGAACGCCTGCGTGCTGGTCGTAACGTTCGGCCAAGAGGGCAGCAGCTCGGTAGGCTAGGTTTTGCTCGCCATCCGGCACGTCCGAGCGCTCGCAGCGCACGTCAATATTGCGTCCGCCGAGCTCGACGCGGACGCGATCGGCCAGAGCAATACTTTGCAGCACCATAACGACGCTGCGGTAGCCATCGGAGCGATCGCCCGTGATTTCAAGATACAAATTGATTTTGCCTGGGGCATTCAGCCAACAGGATCGCATCGTCTGACGTATCCGTACTGTGAGACTCCAGACTTACTGTAGAGGAAGTGCGGCCGCAGATTACATGAGGCTCTGTTTCAGGCAAGAGGAGGTCTGCTAACTCAACAGACGAGTGCACTCGAGTATCATGCGCTGATTTTCGAGGGAATAAGGTTGGATTTCGAGGGCGCGACGAAAGCTAGAAATCGCGGCGCGGTAGTCACCCGTAGCGGCGTAGCATAGTCCCAGCCCATTGAGCGCGCCAAAATGAACTGGATTGAGCGCTAACACTTCGCGACAGTCCGCAATCGCCTTTGGGTAATCCTTCTGACTGAAATACAAAACAGCGCGGCGGTTCCAAGCTTCGGCGAAATCGGGTTCGGCGCGAATTAGCTCGCAGAGAATGACTTTAGCCTGAGAGACATTGCCTTCTTCCAGCAAGGCTTGACTGCGTTCGATTTGGGCAAATCCAACCTCGCCTTTCTGATAAAACCACTGTCGCCAAAGTTCGCGAGTGGCCCACTGCCGGGTCGACTCGTCTGCGCTTTTTAGATCGGCCAACAAGCGTTGCGTGAAGGAATCGTCAATCACGGTATCGCACGGCCAACAGCTACGATATCCAGCCTACCTGGAATGTCGAGAGCGATCGCGCGAAGTTCGCACAACTGTGGAAGGAGATGGGTATGTTCTATAGCTCCTAACGTTTTAGTTTGAACGTAGAAGCACTGACTGCTCAGTTGAAGAAAACCGACTGAAAACCCTCGCTCCCAGTCGGCTAAACTTGCTCCGATCTCAACGTGCTTTGGCATCAAAGTGTAGCTAGGCGCGATCGGCTCTTGCCTTAGCAGCTTCTTCGGGACTGATGTTGAGGCGGGTTAAGTTGATGCGGCCTTGGTTATCCACACTGCGCACCTTGACGACCACGCGATCACCTACGGCGACCTCATCTTCCACCTTGCCGACGCGATAATCGGCCAGCTGGGAGATGTGAATCATGCCTTCACGACCAGGAAGGAATTCGACGAAAGCACCAATGGGAATGATGCGTTTCACTTGACCGAGATAGACCTGACCCTCTTCAATCGTGCGGGTCAAATCCTCAATCGCCCGCTTCGCTTTTTCCGCCCCTTCTCTTGCTTCAGCAGAAACTGTGACCGTGCCGTCATCTTCAATATCCACCTTGGCCCCAGTGGCTTCAGTAATCCCTTTGATCGTTTTGCCACCCGGGCCGATGATTTTGCCAATCACTTCAGGCTTGACCTTGAAGACGAGCAGACGCGGAGCCGAATCTGCTAGCGTTTGCCGCGGTTCGGACAGGACTTCCAGCATCTTCTGTAGGATGTGTAACCGACCCGCTCGGGCTTGTTCGACCGCTTGGCGAATGGTATCTGTTTTGATGCCGGTAATTTTCATGTCCATCTGCAAGGCGGTGATGCCTTTTTCCGTACCCGCCACCTTGAAATCCATGTCACCCAGAAAATCTTCGATGCCCTGAATGTCGGTCAAGACGCGCACTTCGTCTCCTTCCGAAATCAATCCCATCGCGACTCCACTCACCGGAGCCGAGATCGGGACGCCTGCATCCATGAGAGATAGCGTGGAGCCACAGACCGATCCCATAGAAGTGGAGCCGTTGGAAGAGAGCACTTCCGACACCACCCGCAGGACGTAGGGAAACTCACTTCTATCGGGCAAGACTGGCAGTATAGAGCGTTCGGCTAAAGCACCATGACCGATTTCGCGGCGACCGGGCGATCGCGCGGGGCGCGTTTCGCCGACTGAATAAGCCGGGAAGTTGTAGTGATGTAGGTAGCGTTTTTGGGTGGACGGATGGAGGTCGTCGAGCTCTTGTGCGTCTCCTGGGGTACCTAGCGTCGTGATGGATAGCACTTGAGTCAAGCCGCGCGTGAATAGGCCGCTACCGTGGATGCGAGGAATCAATCCAGCTCGACAGGAAATCGGTCGCACTTCGTCGAGTTTGCGACCATCTACCCGGATATTCTCGTTGACAATCTGCGCGCGCATTAGCTTTTTCGTCAGGCCTTTAAACGCAACGCCGACAGCTTTAGGGCGATCGACCAGGTATGCCTGAATCTCGTGATCTTCCGGGAGGGCCTCAATTTCGGTGGTTATCTCTTTTTTGAGCGCATCGAGGGCATTATCGCGCTCGTTTTTGCCGAGAAACTGCTTCAAAATAGCCTGGATTTTTTCGCTAGCGCGATCGGCGACGAACTCATCGAGAGCGGCAAATAATTCCGGTGGCGTGCCCGTCACTAGCGGTAACTCCAGCTCGGCAAAAATAGCGTCTTGGGCTTGAAGGAGTTCCTGAATAGCTTCGTAGGCAAACTCGATTGCCTCGATCACGTCCTTCTCTGGTAGTTCTTTCGCACCCGACTCCACCATGATGATGCCGTTGGCGGTTCCGGCTACAACTAAATCGAGGTCGCCCGTTTCAATTTCCGCGTAGGTGGGATTGATAATAAAGTCATCGCCGACGAGACCGACGCGCACAGCAGCCACGGGGCCAGCAAAAGGCGTACCGGCTAAGCGTAGGGCAATAGAAGCCCCCGTAATACACAGCACGTCTGGCGGTACGTTCTCATCTAGGGAGAGCGTAGTGTTGACCACCTGTACGTCATCCCGTAACCAAGCAGGAAATAGAGGCCGTAAGGGGCGATCGACGAGGCGAGCCGTTAGCGTAGCTCGTTCGGGGGGCCGACCTTCACGCCGTAAAAAACCGCCGGGAATTCTCCCAGCGGCATAGAGCCGTTCCTCATAGTCCACCATCAAAGGCATGAAGTCGATGCCGGGTCGTCCGTCCTGCTGTGTTGCCGCTACCAAAATCGTGGTGTCGCCCGACTGCACTGTCACTGCGCCTCCGGCTTGGGGCGCAAGCAAGCCGAAGCTGATGTCAATTTCTCTTCCGTAGAAGGAAATTGACTTGCGATATTCTTCCATGCGTTGGATCTGCCTTCGTTTTTTCCGTTTTTGCTGTGGTCATAGTAGCACTGGCAGTCGCTCCTGCCGTTGTGTCAGAAGTGCCTACCAGTAGAGTTTGAACTGGGTTTGTTACAGCCCTAATCGCCCAAATCTTTGGATTGAATCCACATTCCCCCGCTCGAAAGAGCTATCAGGATGATGCTACTTGACCGGCTGGGATCTCTTCAGCTTCGAGGAGAATCTCTTGCAGAAGCGGTGACAGTTCTTCGTCTAGTCGACCGGCCTGAATGAATTCTGCATAGGTTTTGGCTTCAATATCCAGCAATTGAGTATTGAGTTGTTCCATATCGTATTCAGCTAACTGTTCGTGTTCGACCTGCAGCCGCTCTATCTCTCGTTCGAGTTGTCCCAGCTGCACGTCTACGAGTTCTCGTTGATAACGAACGTATTCCAAGTCAACGGTCGGAAAATTACTGGTTTCCTCCAGGTAAGTCCGCACTCGCGTCAGTGCCACCTGCCGCGCGATCGCTTCCGCATATTTTTGTCGAATCGGACGATCTCCCACCAAATTTAGGCCGTCTAACAGCGGGCGAATCGTCAAGCCCTGGACGAGTAAGGTGAACAGAACTACGCCAAACACGGTTTCGATTACGGCTTCGCGGCCGGGGAGCACCACTGGCAAGCTCAGAGCCAAGGCGATAGACACCGAACCGCGTAATCCTCCCCACCATAGAACTGTCAGATTTCCCCAGTTAATGTCTGCGCGAAAGGCCGCATTGCTGATACCGCCTAGTCCATAAATCGCGATTGCGCGAGTGACAACCACAGCAGCGATCGTGATACCGATGAGCGGTAAGTTCCCTCCCAGACTGGTGACGTTGACCTGATCGCCAATCAGCAGAAAGACGATTGAGTTGACGAAGAAGGCAATAAACTCCCAAAATTCCGACACGATCAACCGCGTCCGCGGGTTCATGCCGATGCGCGAACCAAAATTACCTAGTATGATGCCGACCGTGACAACACCAATCACTCCCGAACCGCCTAAGCGCTCGGTGGCTAGGTAAGTACCATAGGCTGCGACCAAGGTCAGAGATTGCTCGACCAGAGGTAAGTCGAACCGCTGCGTAAGGTACGAAATCCCAAAACCAATCAGGCTGCCGACCCCGACCCCAACCCCGACGAAAACGAGAAAGCGAGCCAGCGTTGCCGAAAGCGAAAATTCCTCCAGACCGAGGGGAATCCCAACCAGCAGGCTAAAGGCGACGACCGCCACGCCGTCGTTAAATAAACTTTCCCCTTCCATCAAGATGGTGAGGCGCTTGCTCGCCCCTAACTCGCGAAAAAGAGCAACGACCGATACCGGGTCGGTTGCAGAGAGGCTAGCTCCCAAGAGTAAAGCGATCGCTAGCGGCAGACCGGTCAAAGTAGTGACAGCCCAGCCAATGCCCAGAACTGAAATAATGACTCCGACAACCGCGAACAGGCTAACGGTGGCAAAATTTTTCCGCAGGTTCGGCCAGCGAATATTCCAAGCAGCTTCAAATAAAAGCGGTGGCAGGAAAATCTGCAGTATTAACTCGGGCGACAGATTGACCAGCCGCACCTCTAAAAAAGCCAGTATGGAGCCAGCAATAACCAGCAGCAGCGTGTAGGGAATTTTGCGCAGCCAGGGGACTAAGCGCGAGAGCGTCGCAACAGCCAACGAAACTGCCAATACTAATAAAAATTGCTCTAAATTTTGCTCAATAGCTGCTTCGCTGATTGCCTCTAATTCCATGCGGGGTATCGCGTCCGGTGTGGGCAAATCCTAGAGTAAGGCAATCTCTAGCTCCGACTCAAATTGAGTCTGGAGATGGTTTCCTTTCGTATCGTACTCGTGAAACATTCGCTACAGCGCGACGTGTTGCCTAAACGCTACAGCTACTTTCGGGCGCTGCAGCCCTCTCTCCAAGAGCCCCTAATCGTCAGAGAAATAGCCTTCCCCTAGAGGGAAAGGCTAAATGTGAACCGATATTCCTACTGTCGGAGTTACCCAATCAAGGGCACACCAATCAATAAAGCATTCGATGCATTAAGCATTGATAGCGGGAGCAGCCAGAGCCACCGGAGCAGCCTCACCCGCAGCCAAATCCAAGGGGAAGTTGTGCGCATTACGCTCGTGCATCACTTCCATACCCAAGTTGGCACGGTTGAT
>JBCBVC010000094.1:0-17398 GCA_039817845.1 Cyanobacteria bacterium J06642_2 | reverse complement strand
ACATAGTACGCAATGTATCAGCTGACAAGAAAAAATTGAACCGTCTCCGAACAGACTACAACTATACCTATGTCAGCAGAGGAGTAACGCAAAAAAATAATGCAGAATTGAAATCCAAAATTTGATTACGCGTACTATTCTCATAGTTGGCAAGCTCGCGTTGTACCAAAAGCTACAGATCATAGTAACCCTCCGAAGCTTTGATTAAGCACGTAAGTTTTAGTGTTTCAGTCTGTCGCAATCATCTAAACTCGACTTTATCCATCAATGAGCATTAGATGAAGGCCTCTGCCTCTGGTGTGAATATAGCTGTGGATCGACTTGGCATCTCACAAGAGTCTTCTTGTTGATTAGGTATGAAGGAGACACTCGCGAGGCTACTGGTAATACCAATTCGCTCGGGAGACTTTACAGATGAACGTGCAGGTCAACTTACAATAGTAGGCTCGTTACTGCAGAGTATCGCCTGGCAAACTCAAATTGGTATAAGACTGTTTGTGTAAGATCTACGAGTCAGTGGTACCGATCTAAGTACAGGGAAGAAATTTAAGAAATAAAATATGAGGAAGTTTCGTGGGGTAACCACAACCAAACGAGACTTTATGAACGAGATTAACCTGCTTAGGGATTAGTTGTGAGTCGCCTACCCTGGCACGGAATCTGTCGGAGCTTCCTATCTATGGTTTTGATCGCACTGATTCGGGCCAGAACAGACGACTTAAGCTAATTAGCAGCGGTTTTGGTATAGCACACTTGTTGAATTCAGTTGCAAGTGCATCCAACGCTTCTTTCGCGGGTTTGATGTTGAAGAAACGGCAACTTCGTTCCAGCATCATCGAGGTGCGAGCCTGAGCGGAAGCAGAAGGTCGAGCCGCATAAATTCGACCGCAGACGTGCAGCTGTATGGTGTATTCCTCTGAGTAAAGGTCGAAGCTTGGCGTCAAAAGATATAGCAGCCGTCAATCTGCTTAGGACGTTTTAGCTACCCAGAAACCAGGCGCAGTCAGGGCCTCTGTGGCCTAACTAAAACGTCAAGAGCAATAGAAAAAGACCGACCCAAAATTAGGCGCAGACCTCAGTGTTTGGCCACGCCGTCGCGCCGGGCTGCATCTGTCACGGCCGCCGCTACCGCCGGTGCTACTCGCTCGTCAAACACCGACGGCACGATCCAGTCCGGTGCTAAATCTGTCCGTCCGACCAAATGCGCGATCGCTTCTGCTGCTGCTAAATTCATCTCTGGCGTAATCCCTTCGGCCCGACAGTCCAGCGCCCCGCGAAACACACCTGGAAAGGCCAACACGTTGTTGATTTGATTGGCATAATCGCTGCGACCCGTTGCTATCACCGCCACGCGATCTCCCACCAACTCTGGCTGAATTTCCGGAAACGGATTCGCCAAGGCAAACACGACTGGCTCGGCCGCCATGCTGTCGATCATTTCCACCGTCAGGACGTCCCGCACGCTGACACCGATAAACGCATCTGCCCCCGCCAGCGCCTCCACCAGCGTCCCCGACTGCTCCACCGCGATCGCCTGTTTCTGAGCCGTTAACGTCGGCCGCCTGCGGCTGATAATGCCAAAGCGATCGCAGCAGGCAATCTGCCTTGCTCCGGCCAGTTTCAATAAATTGATGATGGCAATGCCAGCTGCTCCAGCACCGTTCACCACGATCCGGGCATCTTCCAGCGACTTGCCCGCCACTTTGAACGCGTTGATCAGCGCTGCCAGTACCACGATCGCCGTACCGTGCTGGTCGTCGTGAAACACGGGAACGGGCAGTCGGGCTTTCAATTTTGATTCGATGTCAAAGCATCGGGGCGCGCTAATATCTTCCAAATTAAATCCGCCGAATACCGGCAGTAGCTGAGATACTGCCTGCACCACTTCATCGACATCCTGCGTTGCCAAACAAATGGGAAAGGCATCGATATCGGCGAACTGTTTGAACAACATCGCCTTGCCTTCCATTACCGGCAACGCCGCTTCCGGACCGATATTGCCCAGCCCCAAGACCGCACTGCCATCTGTGACGATGCCGACAGAATTCCCCTTGATCGTCAGGTCGTACACCATCTCCGGATTACGCGCGATCGCCGTCGAAATCCTCCCCACCCCCGGCGTGTAGGCCATCGCTAGCTCAGACGGAGTGTGAATGCCTACCTTGGCTTCGACTGAAATCTTGCCGCTGCGGTGTAGGTCGAACGTTAAATCGTCAACCTCCAGCACTTCAATATCAGGCACCATCCGCACGGCCTGAACGATCTGTTCGGCATGTTCGGTACTGGTCGCGTCAATCTCTATGGCCCGCACCATCGAAGTCAGCATGCGATCGAGCAAATCGATGCGGCCCAAATTTCCCCCCGCTGCCGCGATCGCCTGGGTCACTTTTGCCAACATGCCGGCCCGATTAGGTAACCGTAATTTCAGCGTGACGCTAAAACTCGAACTGGGGGTCAATACAGCCATACAGGGCATCATACGGCAAAGCGCTCGCTTCCTTCCCGCCTTTTCGATCGCATTTTTCGATGGCCCGTGCGACTGCCAACCCCGCTGACACGTCGATATCGGTTCGACTAGGTTTCTCCGCAGCGAATTGGTTGGTTTGACGCAAGCTTCATCGCGGCAAATTTGCATAATTAGTTTTTAGATGAGGCGATTGCCAGACAGACATGCTAGCTGGGATCGCAAATTTTGGGCTTGCTGCGTGGGAGGATAGCGAGATGATGCGTGCCATTACATCTGGATGTTTAACAGTCACTCTGTTGGGAGTTCATGCCATCGGACTTTTCTCCTTAGCGGCCCGGGCGCAGTATCAAAATTCTCAGTATCAGGAGCCGCAGTATCGCGAGCAGTTGCAGGTGACGACTACGCGACTGGAAGCGGGTACGACCTTATCCGTGGCCCCACCCGCTGTGGGGGATTCGCTGTACTTCAGTAACGATTCCATTCACCCGGTCAGCTTGGCAATCACGAAAGATATTTTTGACGAATTCGGCAATCTGGCTATCCCTGCCGGAAGTACGTTGCGAGGAGAATTACGGCCCGAACCTGGAGGCGCCCGCTTTTTCGGCTCGCTCTTGGTGACGGAAAACCGCGCCTACAGCTTGCAAGCTGTCTCCCCCCTCCTGCACGACGAAAAAGACCCGCGTCAGATTACCGGTGGCGCAATCGCTGAAGATGCCCTGATCGGTGCAGCGGCGGGCACGCTTCTGGGAGTCATAACAGGTGGCGTCAGCACGCTGGGCGTTCTCGGTGGAGCTGCTGCAGGAGCCGGCGTCGGCAACGTTACTGCCAATCGCGCTGTCGTGCTGCGCCCCGAACAGCCAATTGCGGTCTCTCTAGACACGACGATTACTGTGATTAACGAATAACAAAGCGATCGCTACAGCAGCGCGTCGCGAATGACCTGATAGGTGGATTTCGCGCAAGTTTCCCAAGTGAATTGCGTCGCTCGGTCGAGCCCTTTCTGCTTCAGGGTTTGGCAGAGGGTATCGTCCTCAAGTAACTGGCGCATTTTGGCAGCGATATCGGCAGGATCGTGCGGATCGCAGTAGAGCGCAGCATCGCCGCAAACTTCCGGCAGCGAGGCCGCGTTGGCAACGAGCGTGGGGCAGCCACAGCTCATCGCTTCCAGGGGTGGTAAGCCAAACCCTTCGTACAGCGAGGGATAAATAAACCCGCGCGCGTGTTCGTACAGAGCGCGAAGCTGGCTGTCACTGACATAGCCTACGTACTTCACCCGATCGCTAAGTAGCCGACTGCTCTGGCCGAACACGCTGGGATTGGTGCCACCAGCAATCGCGACATCAAAGTCAGCCCGGTCAGCGCGATCGCCGAGCACGTCGAGGGCAGCGACGATACCTTGAAAATTTTTGTGCGGGCTGAGGCTACTCACCGCGAGGAAGTAAGGGCGATCGCGCAGGTGATAGTCGCTCAAGACGGATTCGTCAGCCGCAGATGCCAGGGCGTGTTCTCGACCGGAGTAAATGACGTGCAGCTTTTCGGTAGGGATGGGACAGTAGCGCAGTAATTCCGACTTCGAGAATTCCGATACCGTAATGACAGCTTGCAGGCGACGACCCAAGCTGGAAAAGAGGAAGCGATACCACGAGCGAAAAGCCAGAGAATAAGCTTCTGGGATGCCGTATACGGCAGCATCGTGAATAGTCAATACCTGCTTTGATTTGACAAGCGGGGCCGTGTTACACAAGCTGACCAGCGGCACGCCTGCAGTATGCAAAGGCAATTCCGTTTGTTCCCACAGGTGACCGCTCGTACGCCCGACCTGTTTGAGGCCGATGCACTTAAATTGAGGCTCGGTCAGAATTTTAGGTGGGGCAATGAGGGTGAACTCAATATCACCTGCGATCGCGCCCTCTTGTAAGAGGCGATCGAGGGTTTTGACCAATTCGAACGCATAGCGCTGCACGCCCGTCAGACGTTGCGAGAGAAAGCGGGCATTGAGGTAAATCGATTGAGCCATGAATGAGGGTGCAAATGAGAATGGCTAGAAAAACGGTACGGGGTTAATGGGATTGCCGCGCAGGCGTACTTCAAAATGAACGTGTGGGCCAGTCGATAAGCCAGTGGACCCCGAGAAGGCCACTATTTCACCGCGCTCCACAGTAGCGCCGAGAGGAACGGCTAACTCGCTATTGTGAGCATACAGCGTGGTCAGATCGTTGCCGTGATAGACGATTGTCGTGTTGCCGTAGGCACCGTACCAGCCGGAATAGATCACCGTGCCGCGCTCGACGGCTCGCACTGCCGTCCCTGTCGCGACGCCGTAGTCGATACCGCTATGCAGTCGTCGAGAGCCAAACACGGGATGGATGCGCCAGCCAAAACCGCTAGTGATTGGGGCAATGACGGGATGCCGAAATGCGCCGCCTTCGATATCGTCAGGTAATTCGATATCTTCGGGTAATAAGTCCATATCGGCCCGGGTTTTCATCAACTGGCGAATGAGTTTGGCAATGCGAGCTGAATCCGCTGCGAGACGTTCTTGGGCTGCGACATAGGCAACGCGCTGCGAAGCAATGCGAGCGATTAAATCTTCCTGAGCGGTAACTTGAGTTTCCAGCTCTTGTTTTTGCTGAGCTAACTCTTGCACTAAAAGCGAAATTTCGTGCTTTTGCGCTTCAGCTGCCACCCGATCGCGCCGCACTTGCTCTGCCGTATCTTGATAATCCTGCAAGCGCTGGCGATCGCTAGCGTAGAGCAGCTTGAAGTAATAACGGCGATCGAGAAATTCGTTCCAGTCTTTGCTACCGAGCAGCAGCGCCCACCACTGATCGGGACGCTGGCGCTGCAAGATGCGCAGCCGCGCGATTGTGCCTTTCTTCTGAGCCGCTAATCGGGCCAGCGAGCGCTGCAACGTTTTTTGCAATAGCACTAGCCGCTGTTTGGCTCGCTCCAGCCGAAATTCCACATCTGCGAGTAAAACGTCAGTGGTGTCGACCGCATCTTTCAACACGCGCAGCTGCTCGCGCGCCTCATTTTCTTGCCGTTCTAACTGGTCGGTAACAGCTTGATTCTCGCCGATCTGTTGCTGCACATGTTGCTGTTCTGTTTGCAGTGAATCCAGAGGTTGAGCGATCGCGCCACTGGCCCATGTCAACCCCAAACTGACAGACACGAGCACGGCAAAACATCGGGTCAGCCATCGCTTCATGTCGAATCTAAATGGCCGATAGCGATCGCGAAGGCCAAACATTGCGTTTACCCGCAGTTGACTCGGGCGGGCCGAGCCAAAAAAACTGGGGCCAATCTTAGCACGGCGATCGAGCCTGAGCTTGCTAGTGCACCACCCAGCTCGACTCGCGTTAGGCAGACGCATTGACTGGCAGATGCCTCGGGACTAAAACCGATCTTTCATCCCACGCAAACGCGCGAAAACTCGGGTCGGCTCGCGAATCTGCGTTACTGCTTGGAGGGCCGGATCGTCCCAGCGCAGAAAGGGATTGGTCTGTTTTTCAACCCCTAACGACAAAGGCACGGTGGCTTCACCGCGATCGCGTGCGGCGCAAACTCGTTTCAGCCGCGATCGGGTAGCGGCGTTATCGCCATCGACAGTGACCGCAAACTTGAGATTATTGAGCGTATATTCGTGAGCGCACCAGACACGAGTGTCGTCCGGCAGAGCGCGCAACTGCGTCATCGATGCCACCATTTGGGCTGGCGTACCTTCAAACAAACGCCCGCACCCTGCTCCGAACAGCGTATCGCCGCAAAAAAGATGTCCTGACTGCCGAAAGTAATAGGCAATGTGCCCGCGCGTATGGCCGGGGACGAACAAAACTTCTGCCTCTTCACCGCCAAAGTGCACCCGATCGCCCCCCTGCAGCTTCACCGTCTGGCCGGGAATGCGATCGCGATCCACAGCGCTCGCATAGACAGCGGCATTAGGGAAATGCCGCAACAGCTTGCGATTGCCGCCCACGTGGTCGGAATGATGGTGCGTGTTAAAAATGGCCGTCAGTCTAGCATCTAGCCGTTTTAGCTCGGACAGAACCGGTGCGGCGTCCCCAGGATCGACAACGGCAGCCGAGCGGTCTTGCGCGTCGAACAGGAGGAACACATAGTTATCTTTGAAGGCCGGGATGCGGTAAATTTCCATGGCTAAACCATACCGCTTGCCCTACTCCCTCAGTATGACAGTTCGAGAGTGAAGCCAGCTTAGAGAAGGTTGCCGAAGGCCAAGCCTCTCGGCAACACGCTGCTTGTGCCAATGCTTTATGCCAAATAGAAACCCGATGGCAGAATCGCGATCGGGTGGGAAAAACGCTCTGCGATCGGGAATTGGGTTAGCCTTCGCCTCGGCTAGCTGTTTGCACGTACAGGATGACCAAAAAAATGGACGGAACGAGAACGACGAGAATAAAGGCCAGAATGCCGAGATAATTCGTGGTTTCCATGTTGCGCGTGCCGCTGCGGTTGTCAGACAAAAGAATTCGACACAAGAATATCACCCAGCGATGCCCCGATACGGGTTGAGATACATCTTGCAATGTCAGAGATCCATCGCTCATCCTTCTCAGTATCCGGAAACACTTCGTTGGGAAGTCCTGCGGCTACATCGAGCGGCAAAGGACTTCCGCAAGACTGCGTTCAGTTAAAAGAACTCGCGATCGCCACTCAATGGCCTCGACTAGAATGTGTGTAATTTCATTACCTTGTTGGAGTCAAATCATGGTCTGGCGCGGGAGCACATCAACCGGCGAGCGCTTGCTTGCAGCACTGCCGTATCTGTTTCCCCTTTCCGAAGCATTTGGCTTCGCGAGTACGGCAATCTTTCGTTTGCCCCTACTACAGCTCTTGCTATCGCCGCTGACTTTACTACTGAGGTTTTTTCGACCGGTTTTAGGACTGCCGTCGCTGCTCGTCTTTTTCGTGCTGTTGCTGGCTGTCGTGCGCAACCCGCGCGTACCCCGTTTTATTCGTTACAACACCGCTATGGCGTTGATTACAGATATCGCGCTGACGCTGGCTGCCATTACCTTTCAATTAATACTGCGGTTATTCGGCAATATCGACAGCATTCGCTTCGTCATTGGCGAAACTCTATTTCCCCTCGTCGGCCTGGCTGCCATTGCTGTTTGTGTGTATGCCTTTGTTCAAGTCGCGCGAGGTCGCTATACCGAAGTTCCCGGAATCTCTACAACGGCTTATGCGATGACCAGCGATGGCTACTAGCGATCGCCTCAGTCACGTCGATACCAGCGGAACAGCCCGCATGGTCGACGTATCGGCCAAGTCGGTTACGACTCGTCAGGCGACGGCAGAAGCCCGCGTTCGCATGCAGCCGTCAACCTTGGAAACCATTCTTTCTGGAAATGCCCCTAAAGGCAGCGTTATTGAAACAGCACGCATTGCTGGCGTGATGGCGGCTAAACAGACAGCCAATTTAATCCCGCTCTGTCATCCTCTTCCGCTGACGGGTATCAATATCGACATCGTTCCCGATCGCGAGTTGCCCGGCCTAGTGGTGCAAGCCACGGTGAAAACGAACGCGCCGACTGGCGTGGAAATGGAATCGCTGACTGCTGTTTCAGTGGCTTCTCTCACGCTCTATGACATGGCCAAGGCGTTAGAAAAATCCATCGTCATCACAGATATACGCTTAGTGCGCAAAAGCGGCGGTAAATCAGGCGAGTACGTGGCTCCCGACCTTGACGTTACGGTTTAACCGCCAGCGGGTCGAGCTGCAATCGATCGGGACGATTAAGTACTTGCGCGATCGCCTCTGCATCTAGCTTGTAAAAGTAGTGCTGTTGATAGTTTTCTTCGGCCACCGCTTCTCCAAATTGCTGCACGAGTTCTGCATCAGGGCTGGCAGGGTGAAATCGCTGCCACATGCCCTGCTCGCTGTTTGATTCTTGCCACTCGAATCCTGCGCTAGCGAGCGCTTGCAAACCCAGCTCGAACGTATGAAGCTTCACCTGTAAGGCCTGTCGCCATCGCTCGAGTTCTACTGTCGCGCCGCTGCTGACAGAAGCTTTAGCCCATCCAACTAAGGTTGACCAAGCCTGCTGAGGCGATCGTTGGGGCGGTTCGGGGAAAGCCAGAATCAGGGGGCGATCTGGGCGGGCAACGCGGGCAATCGTACTCCAAGCTCGGGGACATTCGGTCAAGACCACGCCACGTTCGCACTCGGCCAAGCTCTCCGGAGTGCGAGATGACGAACGGCGATCGATCACGGCATAGCGATTGACTCGTGGCGCAACTGCAAGATCGGGCTGACTGAGGCGTACGTCAACCAATCGCGCCTGGTAGTCGAAATCAGCCTGTTTGGCTTTTCTCATAAAATCCAGCTCAATAACGACATCGCAGTTGCCATCGGGGAGTTCGTAAGCATAGTGCCCCCACCAGATTCCCGGAATCGAACCCGTATCGTCGCAGATATGGAAGGTTGAGAAGATGAAGCGGACAGTTTTGCCCTTGGGATCGCGAATGTTGCGATGCATTGCGTTGGTAAAGCGAACATGTCTCAACAAGATTTTCGGCACCGGATTGCCCATCCCAAACGGTTCCAGCTTGCTCAGTTGCCGAAAGTAGTCTTTACCCAGATCGGACACGCGAGCTGCTAGGTCGATCGCCAGCGTGGGAGCGTCGTTCGTCGCAAGCTCAGCTCGTTGTCGTAAGGCATAGTTGAGTTCTTGCCGCAGCTGAGGGATGCGATCGGCAGGCATGCGCAGCCCTGCTGCCAAGGGATGACCGCCAAAGGTCTCGAATAAGTGCTGACATTCCACCAGCAAATCGTACAAATCGATGCCTGCCACCGACCGGGCCGAGCCATAAGCCGCATCGCCGTCCAGTTTTAGCAATACCACAGGGCGATGGTACTCTCGCGCCAGTTGTCCGGCCACGATGCCCAAAACGCCTGCAGGCCACGTTGCATCGGCCAAAACCAAAGCGCCTTCTGTGGATAAGTCAATCCGATCGCTTTGTGCCTGAGCTTGTTTGAGCACGCTCGCCTGTAGCGCTTTGCGGCGGGAGTTGGCTAGCTCCGTCATCTCTACCAATGCTCGCGCCCGCGCCTCGTCTCGCGTCGTCAGCATCTCTACACAGATCCTGGCATCCCCGTGAATCCGACTGACGGCATTGATGCGCGGTCCCAAGCCAAAGGCAATATCCATGGCGCGATCGCCTGCCTTACGACATTTTTCCAACATCAGCCGCACCGCCGGACGGACCTTAGTTTTGAGCTGCTCGATGCCGCGTTGCGCCAAATAGCGTACGTCTCCCCGCAGTTCTACTAAGTCGGCCACCAAGCCAATGGCGACTAAATCTAGCAATGACACTAGAGGTGCAGTCGGAATCTCGGGTCGTTCTAAATACAGCGCTTCGATCAGCTTGAAGGCAACGGCCACCCCGGACAGCGTCGCCAGCGGATGGTCATTTTCGAACGCCCGCGGATTTAACATCGCCACTACAGGGGGGCGCTCAGCCGGTAGAGTGTGGTGGTCTGTGATGATGACATCTATCCCCAATTCCTGCGCGCGCGCGATCGCCGCCAAGCAGGTACTGCCCGTATCGCAAGTCACGATCAGACCGCATCCTTCCGCATGCAGTCGTTCTACGCCCGCTACATTGACGCCGTGGGATTCTACAAGCCGGTTTGGAATTGTGAAACTGAGACATTCGCGCTCGAAGAACTGGCCTAACCCTTCCCACAAAACAGACGTTGCCGTGACTCCATCAGCATCAAAATCTCCCCAAATCGTCACCTTCTCACCGCGATCGCGGGCCAGCAACAACCGCTCCACCGCCTGCTGCATCTCGACGAATGCCCAAGGCTCAGTCGGTTCGTAAGCATCGGGATTGCAAAACGCCTGCATATCCTCTGGCGTGCGGATGCCGCGCTGCCACAGCAGTCGCGCAGCGACCTCGCCTTCAGCTGCGATCGCCCATTCCGGTGGAGTTTCCGTTGCAATCTGTTGCCAAATCTTTTCCATTTCGAGGGCAGACATCTCTAGCTTTGCCTGCTGTCTTAGCATCAAACCGTAAGCTGTGCCTGTGCGAACTGTCCCATCTCGTAGCGGCGATCGCCCGCGATGCACTACCACAAAATCAAGTTCTCAGGTTTAATCAAATATGAGGAGATAGGTTTGAGCTGAGGGAAACCGATAGTTTCTGCCAAGGCTAACCCATTGGTGAGGAGTTGAAATCATGGTGTCCGCGCGTATGGCGGCTAACCTCGGTGCCCTACTTGGAGTAGCGGCGCTGAGTGCAGGATTATCGGGGTGTTCGGATGGCGTGCCCCCGGCTGCAGCTGCTTTAAATGATGCATTAGTTGCGAGCGACGCTCTTATTGCTGGCGAAGCTCAATTAAGATTTGTCAATGTTTCTCCCACGGCTCCGGACCTCGATTTGGTCGTTGAGGAGGAAACAGCTTTATCCAATGTCGCCTTTGGCTACGTGACAGATTACGTTAACGTTCCCGCAGGCGAGTACGATTTGTCTCTGTCAGAATCCTCGACCGGAGGTGGCGAACCAGGGACGTTACTGGCGAGCTCGATTACTGACATTGCGGGCGATCGCTCGTTTACGGTGGTGGCACTGGATGAAGCCACACGCCTGACAACGCTGCTGCTAGAGGAGTCCTATCCGGCTTCGTCAAATGAGGCGCTGGTACGGTTCGTTCACGCTATTCCTGATGCCCCGCCGTTAACCCTAAGCGCGATCGGCGACGAGCGTAACGTGTTGGAAGCTGGAGTGGAATTTGGCAGCGTTTCGGACTATGTGGCGATCGACCCCAATACGACGGAACTTGAGATTTTAGCGACTTCTGGCCCAACCTTAAAGCAAACGCAAAATATATCTATAGAAGTAGGAAAACTCTACACCGTCTACGCTTTGGGCCTGACAAGAGGCGCACCCGAAGTAGATTTGGCGATCCTGGAAGACACTTCTGATTGGCCTCAACTCTAGAGTTCGCATCCCTTAGAACTGGAGGTAGAATCCAGCGGGCTGAGCCAGACGCCGCAACGCGTTTCAGACTCGACTCGCAGCTATTACTCTTGACGTTTTAGTTACGACACAGAGGCCCTGGCTGCGCCTGGGTTCTGGGTAGTTAAAACGTCCTAAGCTGCTTGACGGCTGCTATGTTAGCAATTCGACCAGCCGACGGTTGTGTAAATACACCCGTCAGATGTACCCCCTACGCCCATTCCCGAGTAGTTGCTGTAATGATTCCAGCTGCCATCGCCGGTACGCTCGCCACTGCCATAGCGGGAGAAATGGTGCGTTGTTTGGCTGCCAATGCAGCCCGTTTGGCCACTCGTTATATTCATCCAGCATCCCCGTTCGTCAACTAAATAGTGACCGGGTGCGATCGCAGTGCCCAACTGCATTTGGAGTGCCCACAGCTCCTCTTGGCTGAGGAGTTGACCGTTGATCGCCACATGGGACGGATTTGCTTCTACACGCGCGGGAGCGCTGAGCAGAAGCACTGCCATGCAGCATGCTCCTACCGATTTCATGAAGATTGATTTCATTAGGCTTGCCTCCATTTGGCCTACATCAAGTGGCATCAGAGGTGCGCGAAATCGCCGCGCTCGAGTCGAACGTCTCCGGGAAAATGTCTACATGCCTTCCGGCAGGAGCGTCCGCAGATTTGCGACCAGTATCGCGATCGCCAGCTCATTTGGCAGCGATCGCGATCGCAAGTTTAGATGATGATTTTGCCGTGTATCGTCGCGATCGCAAGATGCCTTTTGTCAACGTTCTGGATGCTTCTTCCTGAAAGTCACTGTAACTGAATGGTCTTTACCGAACCACGCTCTCTCACGTTCCTTCCTGCAACTAAGATCGGCTCCATAAATTTTTCCGCAGCACGGGATTCGCAATAGTTTCGAGAGTCAAGAGCGAGCCGTTGATGACAAACGCTAGACCGATCACCGCGATCGCCCCCGCCCAAATCTTGTCGTAACGGCCCGTCTGAGCAATGCCGTCGAATAACAGTACCCCCAATCCACCCGCACCGAACTTAGCCCCAATCGTAGCGATCGCCACCGTCACGATCGCGGCCAGTCGCATTCCTGCCAAAAATACGGGTAGCACCAACGGTAACTGGACGCGCCACCATAGCTGCCACCCATTCATGCCCATGCCTTGGCCCGCTTCGATGACCAACGGATCGATGGCGTCCAGTCCCACTACCAAATTGCGGACTAGCAACACCTGCGAGTAAAGCACCGTAGCCGCGATCGCAGATTTCGCATTGAGCCCAAATAGGGGTACCAGCAAAATGATGAGCGCGAGACTGGGGATGGTGTATATGACGCCGAGCGTTCCTAAAATTGGCCTGCGCAGCCACGACACGCGCGCGGCTAACCAACCGAGAGGAACGGCCAGAATGACAGCGATCGCTAGCGTCAGGAGCGTCATCCATATGTGTTGGCTTAATAGTTCGCCCACTTCTAGCGGGTTCTGCAGGATGTAGTTCACGACTTCATCTCCACTCGGGCCGAAGCCCGGATGTGCTCCAGCGTCAGCACGCCGATGGCGCGATCTCCCTCCGTCACCGTCAAGTAGGGTGCGCCGGTACACAACAACAGCGAGAGTGCGCGTCTTAAGGTGTCATTGCACTCAATCGCTGGAGACCCACCTGGAGAGCGATCCATGGCCTGTGATTGCATGGCTGTTTTTACGCGGATGAGACCGAGTTGCCGGACCGTATCGTCAGCTCCCACCAACTCCCGCACGAATGCATTGGCCGGGCGCGTCAGAATGTGGAGTGGCGTATCGAACTGGATCACCTGTCCCTTTTCCATCACCAAAATGCGATCGGCTAAGCGCAGCGCTTCGTCGACATCGTGGGAGACAAACAAGATGGTCTTGCGCAAGCGCTGCTGCAAGCGCAGAATTTCATCCTGCAAGCTAGCCCGCGTAATCGCGTCGATCGCCCCGAAGGGCTCGTCCATTAACATCACATCCGGATCGCCTGCCAGCGCCCGCGCGACACCGACTCGCTGTTGCTGCCCGCCCGAGAGCTGAGCCGGGAAGCGATCGCCAAACTCAAACGGAGACAGTTCGACTAAGTGCAGCAGTTCGTCGACGCGAGCAGCAATCCGCGATCTCGACCAGCCTAAAAGCTGCGGGACTACCGCAATATTTTGCGCCACCGTCATGTGGGGAAACAGTCCCGTTTGCTGAATCACGTAGCCAATTTGTCGTCGCAGTTGCGTAACGGCGAGCTCAAGAATGTCGGTGCCGTGGAGATAAATACGGCCTGACGTAGTCTCGTACAGGCGATTGACTGTCTTCATCAGAGTGGTTTTGCCGCAGCCGGACGGCCCCAAGATGACGACCAGCTCGCCCACATTAACTTCTAGGGAACAGCGATCCACTGCCGGTCGGACTGCACCTGGAAATTGCAGCGAGACGTTTTCGAACTGAATGGCAGGCTTGAGGTTGTCAGCTGGCATCGCGATCGCCTCTAGCCTATTGAGTCTCGACCAATCCCTCCGCCGTCAGGAACTCTAGTGCCACATCCTCTGGCTCTCGCTGGTTGCCACTGACTTCGTTATTGAGTCGCTGCATTGTCGCATCCGTCAGCAGGGGAGCCAGTTCGTTCAGCACGTCAGCCACAGCCGGATTGGCGTCCAAAAGGGCTTGGCGGACGACCGGAGCCACTTGGTATGGAGGGAATAAATTACGATCGTCCTCCAGCACGATTAGGTCGTAGGCACTAATTTCACCGTCCGTCCCGAACGCCACAGTCACGTCGGCCTCGCCATTGACCAAGGCCGTGTAGCGCAATCCCGGATCGACTGCTTTGTAACCCTCAAGTTCGAAATCACCATACGCGGTTTGAATACCTGGTAGGCCATCTTCGCGCACTTCAAACTCGGGGGGGCCAATCATCACCAATTGGTCTGCCGCTGCTGCCATATCCGAAATACTCGCCAAGCCGTACTCAGTGGCTACTTCCTGCGTAACGGCCAGAGCCTGAGTGTTATTCATGGGAGCCGGATCGAGCCACACCAGATCGAACTGAGATTGGTAGGCATCTGCAACCGCGTTGTAGACCTCATCGCGATCGCTGCTCGTCGGCAACTTGAGAACGGTCAGCAAGCCTGTGCCCGTATATTCGGGATAAACGTCGATCTCGCCATTCTGCAATCCGGCATGAGCTACGGGAGTGCCGCCTAAATTGAGCTTGCGTTCTACCTCAAACCCGTTAGCTTCCAACATCAATGCATACATTTCACCCAAGATGAACTGCTCGGTAAAGTCTTTGGAACCCACGCGTACCACTGTTGTTTCGCTGGAGCTAGTATCTGCGCTGCCACATCCTGCCAGCGCTAATCCGGCAACCAGCGTCCATCCGAGCAACGAGCGACGAGTCCAGGGCATGACGGTAGCTCCACAAGATTGAGATAGTTTTCAGGGTAGCTCAGGCTGGACAGCTCTTTGCAGCCAGCCCAATCCCATCTCCGCTACCAGCGCTAATAGCGCCACCGGGATAGCACCGACGAGCAGAACGGAAATATCAAATAGGGCAAACCCGAGGGTAATGAAACTACCGAGTCCGCCTGCGCCAATAAATGCTGCTAGCGTCGCACTGGCGATCGCCTCCACCGTTGCCGTTTTAATCGCGGCGATCGCTAGCGGCAGCGCCAATGGAATCTCTACCCATCGCAATACTTGCCATGACGTCATTCCCATCCCGAAGGCAGCTTCTTTCACGGCTGGATCGACGGAGCGGAAGGCAACATCCGTGCCAATGAGCATCGGCGGGACGACCAGCAGCGTTAGGGCCAGTACAGCAGCTTGAAACGTCAGCCCCAGGTAAGGAATAGCCAAAAACAGAACAGCCAGACTGGGAATGACCCGCAGTGCATTAAAGCCATTGATAAACAGGGTGGCGGCAGCAGGCGATCGCGAACTCCACCAGCCCAGCGGTAAGGCGATCGCCATGCCAATTGCCATTGGTACGCCCACTAAAAGTAAATGCCGTTGCAGCGCCACCCATAGGCGATCCGGATCGGTCGCCACGAACTGATAGGCCTGCCAAAAATGTCCCATCGCGCTCCCAAGTTCTCAACCTTCAGAATTGTCGCCGAGAATTTTCATGACATCATTTCGGATCTTGCGTTGCGGCTACATAGGCATTCCAACTGGCCTCAACCCACGCATTAGTGACTATCTGAGATGGCTCGGACGAGATACTAACCATCGCGTCTGCGCTTCCACGCTCCCAGTGTAGGCAATACACCCAGGCGCGATCTCGCCCCCCAAAAGCATCTCTGCCACAATTAAGCGTGCAAGCAGCTCTACCGTCATCATGCCGTCTCAAGTCTCGTCCCAGTTTGCCTGCAAGCAGGTCCTAACCTCACTTGGGGCTATGGTTTATGTCTGTTCTACGAACGAATCGGGCGCTTCATCACAGCTATGTAGCAAGCCCCTCGTGTTTTTCCATGGTTTTGGCGGCGGCGCTTCATCCTACGAATGGTCGAAAGTGTACCCAGCTTTTACAGCAACCCATCAGGTTATCGCCCCCGATCTCGTGGGTTGGGGCCAATCGCAGCACCCACCGCGTAACTATACTTCTGCAGACTATCTCCTCGTACTGCGCGAGTTCGTCCAAGCGATCGCAAACGTTCCGATCGCGGCCGTGGCATCGACGCTGACAGCTGCTCTCCTCGTGCGTTTGGCCGTGCGGTATCCAGAACTTTTCGATTCGCTGTTTTTAGTGTGTCCGTCAGGATTTCGAGACTTTGGCCAAGCGTCGGGTCGCCGCATTCCGTTACCCATCATTAATACGCCCTTGCTCGATCGCGCCATCTATTCCTTAGGCGCAACCAGCGAATTTGCCGTCCGCAACTTTTTAGAACGATTTATTTTTGCCAATTGCGATCGCATCTCTCCTGAAACTGTGTCTGCTTATCTGAACTCCGCACGACGCCCTAATGCCGAATATGCTGCGCTTGCCTTTCTGCGCGGGGATCTTTATTTCGACCTGGCTGAGTACGCCCCCTACTTGACCGTTCCGACAGCTATTGTGTGGGGCGAACGAGCCCAATTTATTTCTGCCGAGCTGGGTCGACAACTAGCTGAGTTGAATTCCACTAGTATCACGCGAGTTCAAATCGTGCCCCAAACAGGCGTGTTTCCCCATTTGGAACTACCAGCTACGGTGATAGCTTTGCTGACTGATTGGCTGCTTTCTCGCCCGCAAAAGGCTCCCTTGACTGAGGCATCGTAATGCTTGCTTAAGAGAGCCGGAGAAACTTGCGGATCGCGTCACGGGCCGTTTCGACAGGATGCCGATTGGTTGTCGATAACAGTTTCTTGTCTGGATCGCGATCTAGTCGAAGTGCGAGCGTATAGGTCGAATCCCCATCGCTATCGGTATGTACGTCGATCGCGACATCGCGAATTTGATGAAATGGCAGTTGCCAGGTTTTCAGGCCCAAGAGTGTTTTGCGATCGCAGTGCAACCGTCGCAACGTGCCGTCAAATACGAGCATTTCAGATTGCAGCGTGCAGTATAGTACGACAGCCTCGAGGAAAGGAAACAAGCTCAAAAAAGCCAAGGGCAACACGCTTTGTCCCAACCGCAGTCGCAAATCTCGTTTCAGCACGAGCGACTTGTCATCAGATCGTAGAAAGCGATTAATGTCATTAGCGATAGATTGCATCTCCTGGACCGAACCTCGGGTACCGTTGACGCGGACGACATCCTCGACAAACGCTACCTCGCCTTGACTCGTGCTCAAAACCACCCAGTTGTCGACCGTGGGCACGCGGCGGTTTCTATCGCTATCCCATTCCGAACCGCGCTCTGTTTTCACAATCGCTGCTGTCACCTGCATATACGATTCGGCTGGCAGTTGAACCAAGTCAAGCAATTGGGACTGCTGGCGATCGCAGCGGACTTGCGTCTCC
>JBCBVC010000093.1:0-17599 GCA_039817845.1 Cyanobacteria bacterium J06642_2 | reverse complement strand
GTCGCGCGGTTAATGCATACGAAACAGCCAGAATTGCTCCTACCGCCATAAAAGCTCCAGCAAGTACGAGCGGACCTAAGTCCATTGCTAACCGAGCCGCAAGTCCTCCTAATAAACCGACAAAGCCAAATGTGCGCACCCCCGGACTGCGCAAGCCAGCTTGGATTTCACGACTGGCCCACCTCCGCTCCAAACCAACGATAAGACCGATGGCTAGGGCAATGACGAGTCGAGAAACGAGCATGGGTAGCGTTCGAAGATGGCACTGCAAGCATTAAAGCGATGAGGTCATCTAAATTCTGGTGAATCTAAAAGGTCTAGCAACGGTTAGGACGTTTTAGCTATCCAGAATCCATTCCCCGTCAGTGCTTCCCCGTCCAAACTAAAGCGGCAAAAGCTATATCTGTCAGCCTAGAAAACCCGTTTGAGGAATTCGTGAGGTTCGATTACGCGGGCGTTCTTGGCGGAGATGGACGCGATCGCTTCCGATGCTCGCTCTCCTCGATGCGATCCTTACCTTCACGAGTTCCTCAAAACCATTCTTTAGGATGCGACATGAAGGCCAGAAGAGTGATTGGCAACTCCGCTCGGCTCTGCTGGCAAGAATGACATTCAGGCTGGATAAGCTTTTCGGCTCCAGCGCTTGGGGGACGCATGTTTCAAAACATTTTGGTCGCGCTCGATCGTTCGGCTGCAAGCACGCAGGTTTTCGACGAAGCGTTGCATCTGGCAAAGAAGACTGGGGCGGATTTGATGCTGCTGCACGTTCTTTCTACCGAAGATGACGGCAGTCCCGATGTCCTTACATTTCCGCCCATGCACTACTATTCGTCGTTGATGGGAGCGTCGCTGGAGAAGTTCCGGCAGCAGTGGGAGGCCGTAGAGGCAGACGGAATTGAGTTCCTGCAAATGTTGACAGACGAAGCGACCGCAGCGGGGGTAGATACAGAGTTTACCCAGCACGCAGGCAGTCCTGGTCGCGTGATTTGCGATGTTGCCGATCGCTGGGATGCTGACCTGATCGTGATGGGTCGGCGGGGATTGGCTGGGGTGCGCGAAGCGTTAGTCGGCAGCTCTAGCAATTATGTCATGCATCGGGCGGGGTGTTCGGTGTTGTTGGTACAGCCATTGGATGAACCTGGGTTGTTGCCTCAGCTCAAAACGCGAGAAATGGCAGCGAAGCTTTAGCGGTTTTGATGAGGGAGGGGCGTGTGTCGATCCTTTCTTTGAGTTTGTCCGATCTTTGAGTTCGTCTGATCGTATAGAGATCGCCCCATCGCGGCGAGGCAATGACGTTTTCTCCTCCTGCTGCCAAATAGTAACCTGCTGCCACCATCCACCTCAGAGTTAACAAGCGAGTTTGCAACTGCCACAAGTGAGGGTGAATCGCGATCTCAGGTTTGGTTGCAATTTCCGTCCAGTTCGTTCTCCACAGGCTTGGAGGTCAAGCCGATGCCCTTTCCCCTCGCTCTCAAACGCGGTGCCATCTTCGTCTCCGCCTTAGCGTTCGCCCTCGCGTTGCTGGCTATTTTCGACGCTGATTCGAGCGGTACTTCGGGTCAGCCCCTCAGCCATTCCGCTACGGTTGCTGCCGGTGACGTGGTGGAAGGCGATCTCTACCTTGCCCGCAAAATCGTCACTATCGACGGCACCGTAAAAGGCGATGCCGTCATTGCTGCCCGCGATATTCAAGTCAACGGTACGGTTGAAGGTAATGTCCTTGCGGCTGGCCGAGATATTGAAGTGAACGGCACGGTCGACGGGGACGTGCTGGCGGCTGGCAGAACCATCGCCATTAACGGCACGGTAGCTGATGATGTCCGGATTGCAGGCGGTATTTTGCAGCTGGGCCGCGAGGCCCGCATTGGCGATGACGCGATCGCCACTGGTTACAGTTGGGAAAGCCTGAGCGGGAGTGCGGTCGGGCACGATCTCAAATTGGCGAGTGCCAAAGCTTTGCTCTCGGGCTCAGTCGAACGAGATGCCGCGATCGCCTCAGCTAGCGTCGAACTTGACGGGGCCATTGGCGGTGATGCCAGTCTCAGAGTTGGCGATACTCTCCCCAGCGATCCCTTCACGACTGCCCAGGCTCCTATCGAAATTCCTGAGCTAGGACGGGCTGGTTTGACGGTAACGGATGCGGCTCGGATTGACGGACAGTTACTCTATGCGGCTCCAGCTCCAGCACTCATTGACGATGCAGCTGCGTTGAATGAGGTTGCTTACACCGAAGTTACTCCACCCGATTTTAGACCGAGCCCGATGAAGTTCGCGCTCGGTCGCATCCAACGAGCGATCGCTTTAGCGCTGGTGGGTTGTGGATTGATGTGGTTGCTGCCCAGCTGGACTGGCAGCCTAACCGAGAAAGTCCGAACTCGCCCGCTGGCAAGCTTTGGCTGGGGCTTAGTTACGACGGTTGCTGTCGGCGCATTGGCGTTGCTAGCCATTCCTGTTGTTGCTGTCATTGCCAGCGCAGTGCTCGGCTACATTCTGCCTGGGTTCGTGTTGCCCACCCTCAGCATCGGGCTGTGGAGCAGCGCTTCGCTGCTGTTGGGCTTCGGTTTGTTTGTCAGCTTCATCCCGCAGGCGATCGCCTGCACGATCGGCGGTCGGTGGATTGTGCGGGCTTTAGGGCGAGACGATACCGCCCGCTATCTACCTGTTTGGATCGGTGTCGTACCTTGGGTGCTGGTGACGAGCATTCCAGTTGTCGGCAGCGCCTTAGCGCTCTTGGCGATCTCGATTGGGTTGGGTGCCGCGTGGCTGTGGGAGAAAGACGTTTTGAAGCAGGTGAGCGATCGCGCCGATCTCGATCTCGGTGTTCCACCGGAAGTCGGGGTGGCGTAGCTCCATTTTTAACTAGTACTCGCGTTGTCAGCCTGGAGATTGTCATGTTGAAAGCATCCGATATTATGACTCAGCCCGTTTATACGATTCGCGGCGCTGCGATGGTGGATGAGGCCGTCAAAATCATGAAGCAGCGAGGAGTTCACGCGCTCATTGTCGAGCGTAGACACCCGCAAGATGCCTACGGCATCATCACCGCTACCGATCTCGTTTGGAAGATAGCAGCTTACGGTAAGGACCCGAGACAGGTGCGCATTTACGAAATTATGTCCAAGCCCTGCGTCGTTATCAATCCCGACCTAGGCGTAGAATACGTAGCCCGTTTATTCTCCGAGTTGGGGTTGCGCTGCGCGCCTGTCATTCGCGGCGAAGAACTGGGCATCATCACGGACATCGACATTCTCACCAAGAGTGAATTCGTCGAGCGTCCACAAGTCGTGCTGCTGGAAGAGAAGCTACAAGTGGCCGTCGAGCGGGCGCGGCTCCTGTGCGAGCGCGAGGGGTTTTCCTCAGAAACATGTGCTGCCGCTTGGCGGAAAGTGGAAGATCTCCAAGCCGAACTCGCCTATCAGCGCCAAGAAAAACCTCAGAAAACGGCTTTCGAGGAATATGCGGAAACCCAAGCTGAAACTACGAACGTGGAAGAAGACTACGAACTTTTAGTGAGTGGCTACGCTGGATTCTAAGCGTGCCTAAAACCGTGACGGCTCGTGTCTGAAATCGCTCTTTTAAAAATGCCTTGGCGATCCCGTTGAAATTTGAATCGTCCTCGAACTCATTGAGCCCGGCTGCGATCGCGGGTTAATGTCAATCTGTCTGAGGAAGTTAGCGCAAGCAAGGTTTCCCCTAAGGTAAGCTACCGCTTCATTCCCGAGCGGCGATCGCGCCTTCATTGAGAAGGTCAACCTGGCGTTGCCACAGGGAAATACAGGCCGTGAACCACACAGGGGTTCAAAGCTTGTCCGTCAGTTCGCAACCCCAAGGCGATCGAAGGCGAATTGAATCGGTCCAAAAATCTACGTTTACGCTCCCTACCCTAGTTGCTCCACTCACGCTACCAGACAAATGATCCTCCACATCTAGCTCTTCGACGCAGGTAAAACACTAATGCCTGAATTTGAGCTCGATTAGCTGGCTTTACTAAAGGTAAAGAATTCACGAAAAAAGTGAGACCGTGGAAATTATTTCGAGTTCGCCATAAAGTCCTCAAAATCCAGATTTAGATTTTAAGTGGAGCCTCAAATTTATCTCTCAATCCTGAGTAAAATTTAGATAGAGTGTATCAATTATGCTGTCTGAATCAAGTGTCTACGACTGATACGATATTCAAATCGCCTTGTCATGAAGCTACTGTAGCTTATATTAGCGGTCAGCTTGATTGAAAGTGTCACAATAAATATATACTCAAACGTGAGGATTTTAGGTGAGGCGATCGCGACGAGTAAACCCTATAAATTCCTCAAGTTTTTTCTCTAATATAAAAGTGTGGAGCTAAATACTTATACAAAAGGCTCTGCAATCTGTTTTTGACCTTTATAGCGGAGGTAGCAACCGTGTCTATCGTTCGTTGGAGACCGTTTGAAAGCTTAGGGCGTCCTTTCGGTTGGGATCCGTTTCACGAACTCGAAGCTATGCGTGAAGATATGAATCGCTTGTTCGAGCGTTGGACTCCCGAGTCAGGTGGTATGGGGGAACTTGGCTTTATGCCCTCTGCCGAGTTGGAAGAGAAAGACAAGTCGATTCTGTTGAAGTTGGAAGTTCCTGGCATGGATGCTAAGGACATTGACATTGAAATTACCGACGATGTCGTAACCGTCAGGGGCGAACGCAAGTCGGAGTCGGAAACCGAAGAGAACGGCGTCAAGCGTTCTGAATTCTCGTACGGCAAGTTTGAACGCATGATTCGCCTACCGTCTAAAGTGAACGGCACCGACGTAGAAGCCACCTACGACAGCGGCATTCTCACTCTCTCGTTGCCCAAGATGGAAGACGAAAAGCCCAAAGCCGTGAAGGTTCTAGTCAAATAGCACTCAAACGTGTGAATTAGCGATCGCCAGCCCGGAAGCCCCATCTCTGAGCTGGCGATCGCCCTGCAACGCTGACTTAATGGTTTAAGTTCGAGACAAGATTGGAGGACTTGGCTCATCGTGACGCCACTTCCACGCAAGTCGCAGGATCGCTGACAGTGCGACAATGTCTACGATCGCAAAAAACGTATCGTCGAGATCTTTGATGCCGAGGGCAATCGTAAATGCGATCGTTAGCGTGCCTGCAATGATATTGGCCCAGCGATTGACGCGATATCTCAATATTCGAGACAGCAGAACCATCGCAATTGGAATTTCCATCACCATTGCGGCTACCAATAGTGTTTCATTCGTGACTTGGTTCCCGTTACCGACTCCAGCAATGAGTTCTTCGATAAATCCAGGGCTGAAAAAGTCGTGAAGATCCCGAAACACGACGTTGAACAGCACGAATGTCCATAATGTCGAGAGTAATGCTCTCGTATCGATAGCGACGAGCTTTGGATGTGCGTGCATTGGCATTCTCTTATTCTCGAAAGATAGGGCTGGACTTCTCGGTTTTGCGGTTGGATGATTTTGAGACCGCTCTTCTGTCTGGGTCATTGCAGGTGAGGATGCGGCGATCGCTTTTGGATAATCCATTCGGCTACGGCGATATTGATGACCCAGCCCGCTCCCATGCACAGCGTTCTCAGCACTTCTCCTCGCCGATCGGGAAATAAAAGCCAGGGCAAATGAGTAAAAACCTGAGTTCCCGCGCCGATACCGAGGGCGTAGCCGCGCATCATCCAGTCACTATGCCGAGCAAAATCTCGCTGGCGAATGGCATCCATGCCGAGACAGATGCACGCAACCATCGCTGACCCCACCAGCAGTCGCATCCCGTAAAGGACGGAGCCGTCATGTTCGATGGAGGGGTAAAACAGAGTCATCCACAACCCGGACAGGGCGACGAGAAGTCCTGACGGTACCAAAATGCGTCCAGCCGTGCGATGCCATTTCGGACGGCGGCGACGAAACCCTGGCACGAACTGAAATGCACCGAGAGCGCAATAGACTATGGAGCTGACGATATGCAGCATGACGGGGAAGGGCGAGGCGAAAAAGCGCGCGTTATCGGGCGTAATCGTCGCACCTGCGGTTAATTGAGCTACGCGTACCGCGCCACCCACGATCGGGACAGCGCAGAGGGCAAGCAGAGCGGCGGGGACGAGCCACTCAATCGCACGGTTTGAAGCCGTTCTGTCTGGGTATTTTTTGGGAGGTGTTTCTGTAACGACTGGACGCGCGTTGGGTAGTTTGGAGGCTTTTGGGATAGCATGGCGAGCCTCGGGCTCAGCTGGCTCGTAGGGATGAATTTGCATCGCTGGATATAGGTTTCACGTCAACCAGACGATAGGAAGGGATGTGGTGAGGTGTCGTCACCAGATGTGGCGATCGCGATGGTGATTTGCGGGCTTTCTCTAAAACAAATTCAGTTCTTCGGCGCAGCGGATGGCGGCTCGACGATTATTTGCACCTAATTTGCTGTAGATATTTTTGGTGTGGGTGCGCATCGTGTTCAAAGACACGGTTAACTCGCGGGCAATTTCTGGGCCGCTTAATTCGGTGCGGAGCAGTCTCAAGACATCAAGTTCGCGATCGCTCAGCAATGCCTGCACGGGTTGACTACCGGGCGATCGCGCGTCCTCAAACTCTGCCAACAGTCGCCGCGCATAATTGGGGATAACGTCGCGCTTGGCAATCTCTTTCAGCAGCTCCACCACCGACGCCCCTGCATCGACGAAAATTTGGACGTAGCCTTCTGGTTCAGCCAGTTTCAGGGCGCGTTCTAGAGATGCGATCGCCTCAGGAAAGCGACCGCACGCTCGGTCGGCCAGTGTTTGCACCACCAGAATGTCCAATATGCTTCCAGTTCTTTCTCCGGCTTCTGCGACTTCGAGGAGGCGCTCCAGCAGTGTGAATGCTTGTTGGATCGAGCGATCTTGGCGATCGCGTTCGTACTGTGCGATCAGAACCCGAGCCAGGGTGACATGTTCGTATTCGCGCAAATAGCTGAGGTCGTCATCAACGGATAAATCGCGATCGCTTACCCAACCCAGAGCCTCAGCCAAGTTGCCCTGTTTAACCCACACGCGCGCTCTCACAGCTGCGATGGGACGCACGTCGGGCAGGGGGCTGCGGTAGTACAGACGTTCTGCTTCGTGGAGAAGCGCGATCGCGCCACCTAGATCGCCTCGAACTTCTTTCTCTCGCGCGCGCACTATGCCCCAGAAGTATCTGAATCCCGGCAACGACCAGCGATCGTGTAGCGCTTCGGCTTTCTGGAAATGGCGATCGGCATTGACGCGATCGCCCCGTTCCAGGTGAAGTTGACTTAACCCCAAATGCAGCTCTGCCGTACCTTTGCGGATGTTGTATGTGGCTGCTAGCTGGAGCGCATTCTCGTAAGTACAAATAGCCTCACGCAGACGACCGCACGCGCGATCGATGTCAGCCAAGATGATGCTGCCGCCGAGTCTAATTTGGATGCCGCCAGCTTTGTGTAAATCGATCGCTCCATCCGCAAAGGATTGGCGCGCTGCCTCTAATTTTCCACTTGCCCAATAGGCCAACCCCAAAAGTGCAGCCGTTGTGCCGCGTTCGTAATAGTCGCCCTCCGGCAACAGGGAGAGGGCTTGGCGAGTGTAAGCGACGGTGCCGGAGATATCTCCGAGGGCTTGGGCACTAAACGCGCGGGCGTTGGCGATCGCGGCTGGCAAAGATCGAAACTGCATCTCATCCGCCACCACCATCTCCGGTGAATCCGAATGCTGGCGCGCGCGTTTTGCCCGCTCCAAACACCGTTCGGCAGCTTGCAATCGAGCTTCCGCAGCCTCTAGCTCGCCATCATGCTGCAGCGCATTCGCATACAGAACGCTCAGCACGGGTCGGGTGCGCGCGAGATCCTCTGGCAATGCTTGCATCCAAGCAAGGAGCGTGGATTCTCGTCCGCGCTGGCGCATTGTTGGCCCTGCCAGCTCGACCAAGTTCGCAGCTCGCGCGAAATCCTCAGCAGCCAGAGCGTGATGAATCGCCTCAGTCGGTAGCTCGTTTTGTTCGTACCATTCGCTCGCTCGTGCGTGCAGGAGTGAGAGGCGATCGCGCTGCTCCTCTTGCAAACGCGTCCGCAACACGTCAGCGAACAGGTGGTGATAGCGATACCATTGGCGCTTGTCATCCAGCGACACCACAAACAAGTTGCTGCGCTCTAGAGTCTCTAGCATGTCCTTGCCACGGCTCTCCTCGGTGACGGCATCGCACAGAGAGCCGCTCAAGCGATCCAGCACTGACGTTTGCAGGAGAAAATTCCGCACGCGCTCGGACTGTCGCTGCAAGACTTCTTCGAGCAGGTAATCAACGATGTGGCGATCGCCTCCCGAAAAGTCCGCCACGAATTCGGATGCATCCTCACGCCCTTGCATGGAAAGCGCAGCCAATTGAAGCCCTGCGATCCAGCCTTCGGTTCGTTGCTCCAAGCCTGCGACATCAGCAGTCGAAACGTCCAGTTTCATGACTCGGTTGAGAAACATCGCTGCTTCCGCAGGAGTAAAGCGCAGGTCAGCAGCGCGCAACTCGGTCAGTTCGCCGCGAACGCGCAGGCGAGCCAAAGGCCAGGGTGGCTCGGAACGGGTAGCGACGAGCAGATGCATTTGGGGTGGCATACGGTCGAGCAGAAACGAGATCGCCTCGTGAATTAGCTGGGACTCGATCGCGTGGTAGTCGTCGAGGACGAGCGTGAAGTCGGTCTCGACGACATCGATATCATTTATGGCCGTCGTCAAGATCGTCTCAATCGGAGGTGGCTGAGGCGATCGCAATACCTCGAGTGCCTGTTCGCCTGCCTCAAGCTGAATCTTTTGCAGAGCGGAGAAAACGTACGTCCAGAAATAGGTGGAATCGTTGTCTGCACGATCGAGAGAAACCCAGGCGACGGGGCGATTACGCTTGGAAACAGCCGCCACCCATTCAGCCAACAGCGTTGTCTTGCCAAACCCCGCAGAAGCTGAAACTAGGGTCAGCTTGCGATCGCTTCCTTGGTGCAAGCGCGCGAGCAGCTGCGGCCGCGACACCATCTCAGGCCGCCATTTGGGGATATAGAACTTGGTTTCAAGTAAAAGAATTTCTGCACCCTGACCCACTGGCATCAAGATACCAACTCTGACTGCGGCCAGGCGATCTCGTGACTACGGTTCGGGTAAGTCAATTGAATGATTTAAATCACAGATAGATGTGAGGATAAGCTCTCAGTTCTCAGTATCAAAGATTGCACGACCTATTGTCATTTAAAACCTTGTGATTAAACTAAGACTCTGGTTGTAAGAGTTGCCTCGATCCCCTGATTTATAAAATACGGGAGATGCACGTGAAAGCAATTGTATTAACGCAATACGGTTTGGCAGACGCCCTTCAACTTCAAGATGTAGAGAAACCGATTCCCAAAGCCGACGAAGTTGCGATCGCGGTTCAGGCTACCACGATCAATGATTGGGACTGGTGCCTGATACGAGGTACGCCATTCTACATTCGCTTATTCTGCGGTTTAAGAACACCAAACGTTCGGATACCGGGTGCTGAAATCGCGGGTCGAGTTGAAGCTGTAGGAAGTAAAGTTACGAAGTTCGAGCCAGGGGATGCGGTTTACGGAGATATCTCTGAAGCTGGTTTTGGTGGGTTTGCCGAATATGTTTGCATCAAAGAAAATGCATTGGCCTTAAAACCCGAGTGCATGAGCTTCATCGAGGCCGCAGCGATGCCTCATGCCGCTATGTTGGCAATCCAGGGTCTGCGCGATGAAGGGCACCTGCAGGCAGGGGAAAAGGTGTTGATTAATGGTGCTGGTGGGGGTGTCGGAACGCTGGGAATACAGCTTGCTAAATTGATGGGTGCTGCCGAGGTCACTGGAGTTGACAGTTCGGACAAGTTTGAGTTGATGCGTGCATATGGATGCGATCGCGTTATCGACTATCAAAAAGAAGACTTTACTGCAGGAGGCGATCGCTATGATTTAATTCTCGATACGAAAACCAATCGTTCTCTCTTCAAGTATTTGAGGGCACTTCATCCCAATGGTCGATATGTCACGGTTGGCGGTACCACCGATCGACTGATCCAGACATTATTGCTGGGAGGGTTAATCCGCAAGTTCAGCAATAAAGACACGCGTATCGTCACTTTAAAGCCGAATCAAGACTTAGAGTATGTTAACGAACTCGTTGAAGCAAGTAAGGTTCATCCCGCAATCGATGGCCCCTATCAACTTGAATAAATCCCCAAACTCATTCACTATTTTAGTACGGGACAGCATAAAGGTAAGGTCGTTATTAACATAGAGCATGAGGATGGCACGACATAGCTATTATGCTGGTTTTTTCGCCACAATAAATATAGCCTTATCTTTGCTCGGTTGCCATTGATAATTGATATCAAAATTTGCATCGTTCAAACTAGTTTTTAGTTCCGCCACTGTAAAAATCTTGACTAATGGAATCAAACCCAAAAAATGTCCGATTGGTGCGATGAACTTAAATACCGACATCGAATCTCCGAGACAAGCCGTACTGGTGACAAAGATGCCGCCGGGTTTGAGCGCAGTGTAGACTTTGGCGATCGCCGCTTCCTTATCGCTCAGCAAATGTAAAATGCTCAGTCCCAAAACGACATCGACCGAGCCTGCTGGGATGTCGATGTCTTCAATCGTGGATCGCTCGAATGAAATGTTCTCGACATGCTCTGCTTCAGCCTTGCCTCGGGCGATTTCAAGCATATTTTCTGAAACATCGATTGCGCGGATGTGCTTCACGTGAGGTGCGTGAACAATAGCCGTCGATCCCGTGCCACAACCGAACTCAAAGATCTCCATGTCGGGCTTCAAGTAGCCACGCGTAACCTCCAATTTCTTCTGATAGGAGGCTTCGTCTGCAACCGGCTGCTTGGCATAGCGTTGGGCAATATTGTCCCAAAATTTAGCGGATCGATCCATCTCAACCTCTGATGGGATGACAAGCCTCAATGTACCAAACGGCATCAGGCCGAAACTGACTGCAGAAACACCTCGATATCGCGAGGAGATCGAAGGTGATAGACTTGCTTGATAGACTTAGCATGTTTGACATATTCTCGATATTTAGGCGTCAGTTTTTGATGGCAAAGCCAAACAATGCGGTAACTATTGAACGTTCCTTTTAGTAGGGGACTGTTCTCCGGCCAGTTTTCAGGTGGAACGAAGAATCCTTTCAGGAATCGCTTCGTTACCCAGGCATAATGCTGCACTAATGGCATGTCTAAATACACGAGGGTATCGGCCACATCTAGGCGTTTCCACACGGTATCTGGAGAGCCAAATCCATCAATAATCCAGCGGTCTTGGCAGAGAAGTTCGTCGTGAGCTCTTTTGTATATCTCGTGCGGAACTTCTCCACCACCGGGTTCATACTTGAGCAAATCTAAAGCTATGAGGGGCAACCCCGTCATCGCAGCCAATTGTTTGCTGAGCGTTGATTTTCCTCCTCCGGCATTGCCGAATACAGCAACTTTGTTCACGGGTTTATCCTCATTAGCATTTATCGAGACCGATCGCCTTCAAAGTGCGATCGCGAATAGTGCTGCGGCAAGCAATGCCGCGATTGTCCGCACGTGGTTCCAAAATGTCCAATTCGTCAGAAACTTCGCCCAGAGCGTCGTGCCTTCTAGGCTGTCTGGGATGACATTTGCCAGGGCATCATTGAGCGGGATATTGAAGGCGATCGTCACGCCAATCGTGCCCATCAGATACAGTAAACCTCCAAGTAAACCGTAAATTGAATTCGGCTGGTGCCACTGTTGTAGCGAGACCGCGACTAGCAGAATGCTAGCTGCTGCAGGTCCGAAAAAAGCTGCCATAAACCACGGATTGATGACCGTAACGTTGATGGCTTGCATAGTAGCAATGCCCTGAGCTGGTGGTTGTTGCGCTAGAGCTTGCATTACAAAAGTGGAAAAGGCGAAGAAAATTCCTGCACTCAATGCACTTGCGATCGCCGCAAAAAGGATCGACGCAGGGCGCAAGCTATTCAGAATTGCCATTGATGTCTCCTGTCAACGAACGTCAGGTTTGTGGGAGTTAGTAGGACAGAGCAGGTGCTGCGTGCAGGTAGGAATCATCGCCGAGTTGCTTCAGGATGAAGTCAGCAACATCAGCGCGTGAGATTTTAAGTTGGGATGTCTTGTCGGTACCCGAAAAACCGTGTCGGTACTGACCCGTGCGATCGCCATCCACAAATGCTCCCGCACGCACGATCGTCCAGTCCAACTGACTTTGCTTCACGACTTCTTCTTGGCGTTCGTGGTCCGCAAAAACGTTGCGCAAAATGAAACCGAACATGACGTATTTCCAGTAGAAATTCAGATTTTCCCAGCTATCTCCCGTTCCAAGAGTGGATTGGCAAATGAGTCGTTGAATGCCCGAGCGCTCCATGGCGCGCACGATTTGTTTCGTGCCCTCGGACCGAACGCTTCCTGTCAGTTTCTGCCCTGAACCGAGCACGCAGACCACGGCATCTCGACCCCGTACTGCTTGCTCCACAGATAAGGCATCGAGAACGTCGCCCTGCACCACGTTGAGATGGGGATGGTGAATATCGAGCTTGGCGAGATCGCGAGTAAACGCAGTCACGTCGTGTCCCTGTTCGAGAGCTTGCTCGACGACCTGACGACCGATGCTGCCTGTGGCTCCAAAAATCGAGAGTTTCATGGTTGAGACCGTTTCCTGAACTGCACTTTCAGCGTAGGGAAACGACTTTGGCCGCACTATCAGATTCTTGTGGGACTATCACATTCTTGCGGTGTGTTTCTGACAAGCGATCGCCCGCCGCTAGCTCTCATAAACTTGAAGCGTGGGTTTCGGGGTTCGTGCGTGAGCGTTCCGGCTATCCGGCAAGACGATATCGGTGACTCATCCGAGGCACCGAGCCAGCGCTCGGACATCATTCGAGTTCAGCAATTTCAAAATCCTCCTGGAGAAGGAGATTGCCATTACGAGGCAGAACATACGCTGTTCGTGTCGCTCGCTCCGCGTCCGGTTCACTACGTGCAAATTCAAGACGGTAAAACCCATACGGGACTGTGTCGGAAGGGTGGGTTCTCGATCGCTCCGGCCAACACGCCGTTTTTTGCGCGCTGGGGTGGAGACGAACATATCCTGCAAATTCAACTGTCCGCGCAGTTCCTGCAAGATGTGGCGCGAGAAACCCTCGACCAGAATCCCGATCTCCTAGAACTGGTGCCTACCTGTTTAGTTCGCAATCCCCACATTGAAGCGATCGCGATGATGCTTCTGAACGAACAGAGTCAGGCAGGAGAGGGCAGTAGACTGTATCTCGACTCGCTAACCAACGTTTTGGCCGTCAACATGCTCCGAGAGTATGCTGCCGCAAAACTACAGGTGCCCGTTTACGAAGGTGGCTTACCTCCACATCAACTGCGGTGCATTTTGGATTATGTCGAAACCCACTTGGATAGCGATGTGAAACTGGCAGACTTAGCGCTATTGCTAGATATGAGTCCGTTTCATTTCAGCCGTTTATTCAAACAATCGGTTGGCTTGTCTCCTCATCAATATTTACTCAAGCAACGAGTCGAGCGGGCGAAGCAATTACTCAAACACAGCGATCGCCCCATTATTGATATCGCCTTAGATTGCGGATTTAACAGTCACAGTCATTTAGGCAAACAGTTTCGACAACTTACAGGCTTAACACCGAAGGCTTACCGTATTAGTTAAACGCAAATTTCTCGGACATATGGTCGAGCAATTCCCTAGCTTCGCGTAAATCTAAGATGTCTAAATCTGATGGAAATGTATCAAGCCTTTCTGCCAACAACGCGCAACTCTCAGGCGACCGCGCAGCCTCGCATCGATTCCATCCCAGTACCGCTCGTAATGCCAACATTGGTGTTTCTTGTTGTCTGGCAATCTCTAGCGACCGCTCAAAACACGCCACGGCAGATAGTCCGTCAGATGCGATCGCCGTCTCTCCAAGTTTTCCTAACAGCTCTCCCTGCACCCGATACAGTTCTGAAAGGAAATTCTCCTCGTGAGTACGTTCGGCATGCTCCCGAGCTTCCGCGATCGCTTCCAAACCGCGCTCGACCTGACCCGCCAATAAGCACGCTTCTGCCAGGACGACCAAAGCATCGGGGCGACCTTCCTCTGCTCCAGTTTCTCGACAAATAGAGAGGCCGCGCTCGATTTGTGCAATCCCCTCATCCCACGCGCCATTCGCCACCTGACATTGGCCCGCTGTGACATTCGCCCAGCCCAACCAGAACGGAAATCCTTGCTCCGTCGCGATCGCGATCGCATTTGCAGCCTGAGTGGCCGCGAGGTCGAACTGACGCAACAGCCGATATAGCGCCGCTGCAGATGCAAACGCCACGGTCATCAACATGGGATGAGCGTTCTCGCGAGCAACAGCAAAGGCGCGATCGATGGATTGCAAGGCAGTGTCTACATGTCCTTGCTTCCACAATCCCCAAGCACGCCATCCCAGAGCCAACAACGCGCCGTGACAAAGCAGCGGCCACGATGGCGATGCCGAGCGAACGTCAGGAAAGGCCGCGATCGCGCGCTCCAGCTCCTCCCCGGCTTGCGTTGCTCGACCGAGTTGAGCGTGAGTCATCCCCAAGGCCAAATGAGCGATAAGCTGCTGCTCGTTAAGTCCACTCGTGGCGGCCATCTGTTCGAGTTGTCGTGCCAGCGGCCAGGCGATGTCGTACTGGGCGCGCACGGCGTAGAACCCGTAAAGTCCCCAAACGGCTTTGAATCGCTGCGGTGCTTCCGGCAGGCGATCGCACAAAGCATGTGCCTGTTGAAATGCGTCTTCCACTTCAGCTGCTGCGTATCCTTTCAATGACATGAGCGCGCTGCCTTTGTCGAGGTACAACGCGATCGCCTGCGCCATTTGCTCCGGTGTTTCTGGCAGTTGCTCCAACAGTTGCAGTCCCTGGTCAAAATGCGCGATCGCTTCTACGTTGGCGGATGCTGCTGCCGCTCGTTCGCCTGCCCGATACCAATAGGGAATAGCATGCTCGACATCGCCACCCGCCGTGTAGTGATACGCCACCATTTCCGGACGGACGGTTTCGGTTTCGGCAAACTCGGTGGCAAGGGCGATCGCGATGCGTTGGTGGTAGGTGTAGCGCTGACTTTTCAGCAGCGAGTTGTAGGCCACGTCACGAATCAGGGCGTTGCGAAACGCGTATTTCCCTAACTTTGCCCGCTGATGCCCGCACAACACGCCAGCATCTTCGAGCTGACTCAATCCCGACTGGAGGATGGGTTCGTCTTGGCGGGCCACGGCTCTAATCAGGTCGTAGCTAAATTCGCGCCCGATGGTGGCTCCGAGTTGAGCGAGTTCTTTCACAGGCGCGAGCCGATCCAGCCGAGCCATCAGCGAGTCTTGCAGCGTGCTCGGAATGGTTAATAACGGCAACGTACCTTTAAGCGCGTAACGGTTGCCCGCGTCTTCAACAATGTCCGACTCCAACACCATCTTCGTGAGTTCTTCTACGAATAGAGGCACGCCATCGGTTTTATTCACGACGTGAGTGACGACTTCGACAGGCAAAGTCTTGTTTCCGGCAATTTGCGTTAATAGTTGTTCGATTTGCTCGCTCTCGAGGTGTGCCAACGTCAGCACCTGGAACATAGAATTGCCCCATTCCGAATGAAACTCGGGCCGGGCGGTGCCCACAAACAGGATGGGTTCGGTGGCAAGCTGCGCGATCGCTTCTTCAAAAAACGCCAATGTAGAAGGGTCAACCCAATGCAAATCTTCAACGATCCAAAGCAGAGGAGCTTGACGTGCTAACTGCCGAATTGCTCGCACCAGAATGGCATGCATTTTTTGGCGCTGAGCCTGAGGGGAGAGGGTTAACGGAGAAAAGCGATTGCTCGTGTCAATATTCAACCGAGCTGCAATCGTGGCGAGATCTTCAATTTCAGTAAAGTCATACTCGCGAGCAAACGTTTCTAACTTTGAGAGCTTGCTTACGTCAGTATCCTCGTCATCGAATCCAATCCATCGAGCGAGCATGTCGCACAAGGGATACATTGCACTGTTTTGGAAATAAGGAGATCCGTAGCAAGCCAATTGCTCGTGCGGCTCGCGGCTCGCGGCATTTTCGAATGTTTGTACGAGTCGAGACTTACCGATCCCGGCTTCTCCCATCACGAGCACGGGACGACTGATTCCGCGTTTTGCATCTTGCCAAGCATCGAGCAATTGGGTCAGTTCTGAGTCGCGACCTACAAACGACGGAGAGGTGGCACGAACGATATCGTCTTTGCGATCGCTGGGGTTGCATTCCCCCACAACTCGGTACACTTCAACGGGGTCGGCAATCCCTTTGGCTCGGTGTGCCCCCATATTTTCAAACCTGAAATAGCTCTCCACCAAGCGGTGGGTGGCGCTACTGATGGCGATTGTGCCGGGTTGTGCCAATCCTTGCAATCGCGCGGCTAAGTTCGGAGCTTCTCCTAATGCGAGCTGTTCGTGCTTGCGCTCGTCCCCCATTTCTCCGACGACGACAATGCCCGTATGAATGCCGATTCGCACGGCCAAGGGATCTGCATGTCGCGTTTGCCATTGCTGGCTGAGTCTCGCGATCGCCTTCAAGATCTCCAGTCCTGCTAACACCGCTCGCCGCGCGTCATCTTCGTGAGCTTTCGGATAGCCAAAATAGACTAAGATGCCATCGCCCAAATACTGAGCTACCGTGCCCTCAAATTGACGAATAGCTGCACCACATACCTTTTGATAGTCCCGCACCAAATCGCGCAAGTCTTCGGGATCGAGCTGCTGAGAGAGCACCGTCGAACCGACTAGGTCGCAAAACATGACGGTTAATTGTCGGCGCTCGGCGCGAGGCTGTGAGGGCTGAGGTTCAGGTGCAGGAGTTAGTGCAAAGCCGCAGTTGCCGCAAAACTTGAATCCGCCCGGATTGGTGAAATGACAGCGCGGGCACGATATGGACATCGATTGCCCGCATTGGCCGCAGAATTTCGTCTCGACAGGATTGAGAAACCCACAATTCCCACAGCGCGCGCTCAAAGCACCCTCCCCCCAATCGCAACTGAGGTGACGTAAATAAAATAGAACTCTTACACGACTCTAATCTGCGAGATAGATTCCCCAATTGTAAAACGCACATATTAGCGACACCTGCTCCGAATGACATTGGCAACGATGGCGATCTCGCTCTCAGGTGCGTCCATGAGGACGTTTTCAGTAATGCCTGAATTGGCATTCAGGATGGAATTGAGATTCGGCTCGGGGTCTACAGGCTCCACCAAGAATGAGAATCCTAGCTGTTCGTAAAACGCTCTGGAGTGTGCCAAATTCATCACTTGTATGCCGACGTGGTCGATGCCTGCGATCTCTTTCATGTTGAAAAAGATGCCGGAACGATATCGAATGTGAGAAGTGCGAAAGTGCTGATGACTCTTAAGACCGAGAATTTCACTTCGCATCAGCTCACCCCTTGACCCGTCAAGTCCAATTCGGGCAAGGGGGATTGCAGGTCGCCGCCATCAGAACGATTGCCCTCAGTCGGTCGGGATTTGCGGCGGGAGTACATCAGGGCGTAGACCGAAGGTACGAAGTAGAGCGCCATCAACGACGCGCCTGAAATGCCCCCCGCGATCG
>JBCBVC010000092.1:0-17754 GCA_039817845.1 Cyanobacteria bacterium J06642_2 | reverse complement strand
TCATCACTTTATGCCTCAGTAAGTGATATCTGATGATCTGGCATCTGGCTTAGATAGTCAATTAATCGAGGTGCCCTCAAGGGACTTGATGATATCACAATTAGATTCCATTTGAATTCAATCAAGCTACTTTGCCATTTTAGCTGTTTGATAAGTTAGAGATCGACCTAAACGTCTTACCCGCTCCAAACCAATAAAACGCGAAATCAAATAGCACGACATTTTAATTTCTATTCTCATCCAAGAGAAAATCGAGTGGATTATTCATGTGTTCGGCAAATCCTAACAGGCCGAGATCGCGATACTCGTAAACTAGCTTGCCTTCCGCATCGAACAAGAATGTACCGCCTCGTTGCGTCAGATAATCTGCATCGGGTACGTAGGTTCCCCACTTCCCCAACACTTCCATCATGTTTCGCAACCGCAGCGTAGCTAGCTCGAACGGTCGCTGAAATCCTTTGCCACCCGCCCAGCGAAAGGTCGAACCTTTTAATGGCGGCAACGGCGTGGCTTTTACCGTTTCATTGTCAGCAATGAGTTGTGGTGCTTGCCGATCGCCTCGATATCCGCGAAATACTTCTTTCAGCGTGCCGGGGCTGCCTAATCCCGCACACATAAATAGCAAATTGACATAAGCATTTTGAGCCTTGGATAAGCCAGGCAAATTCCAGTTCAACCCAGCATAAAGCTCTAATTGAGCGTGTAACTCCGCTCGCGGATCGATAAACAAATGCTCGGGATCGAACCCGGAGTACGCACAAAACTGGCTGCCCGAATCGCGATCGCCAATTCCCACAGCCCGCACGGCAATATCGCGCTCGGCTAACAGATCCGTCTCGCGTTGCAGCCACCAAGCATATTCCAAGCTGTCAAAATCGCCTAACTGCGGCCACACCAATATCAGAATTTGCGCGGCTGTCTCACAACCACTCAAAATGGGCGAGATCGCGCCATCACTCACCCTTTGGCGCTGCATAGCCTGGAGTAGCGTCCACGTATCTGATGCGATCGCTGCTTGCGTCATGAGATTGCTCGTCTGCTATCAAGTTGACCCGCACGTTTGAAACACGACGAGTCTTACACTCCATCATCCGCCAAATTGAAGGAAGTTTGGTTTGATAGGAGTGCCGGTTCTAGACATCGCGCTCTCGGGAGAGAACCATTGTCCTCGAATGACCTGATATTTCGGATTGCCAGTACGTTTGACGACTTGTTGAAAGTGATGTCAGTGCGCGCAATCGTGTTTATTGAGGAACAGCGGTGTCCCTATGCGATCGAAGTGGACGGTCTAGACCATGCAGCCCTTCACATCTTGGGCGAGATCGATGGCGAGCCGGTAGCATCTGGACGCATTCGGTTTTTCCACCCCTACGCAAAACTAGAACGCTTGGCCATCCGGCAACAATTTCGCGGGCACGGTTACGGCGGACAGCTGCTGACCTTCATGATGACAGTCGTTCGCGATCGCGGCTTCGAGCGAGTAAAACTGCACGCCCAGACGCAGGCGACGGAGTTTTATCGCAGACAAGGATTTCAACCTCGGGGAGACGTTTTTGTCGAAGCCGACATCGAACACGTGCTGATGGTGTACGAACCATAAGCTGACGAAACGAGTAGGTGTGAGGATAAACCGATGAGCCAGAGACGAAGGGGTGCGGGCGGTACCAATGGAGGCATTGGCAGATTTTTGTTGGGTTTAGCAATGATGGTGGGCGGTGGATATCTATTCTTCAGTGCCATCACCATCTCAAATAGCTTTTCATTGGGTTACAGCCTTTACCGAATGGGGCGCGTGAATGTCACGAGCGGCATGGTGTTGATACCGTTTGTTTTCGGCATCGGCACCATCTTCTACGACGGTAAAAATATTTTAGGCTGGGTACTAGCCATCGGCTCTTTAGTGGCCCTCAGCTTAGGAGTGATTTCTAGCCTGCGATTTCAGCTGCAACCCATGTCTGCCTTCGAACTCCTGACAATATTAGTGTTAATGGTTGGAGGAACGGGCTTATTTCTGAGTTCTCTGCGAGACGTAAATGACTTGTAGTAATCCTGAAATAGTAGTCCTGAACTTGTGAGGTGATGCCGCCAGCGATCGCCGATCGTTCCGGCACGACTGAGCTCTTGACATTTTAGTTTGGCTACGGAAACACTGACTGCGACTAGGATCTGGATAGCTAGAACGTTCTCAGCAGTTTGACTGCTGCTATGTTTGTTTGACTTCGACCTGAAGCTCCGCCTATGCCTGTCTATTTCTACTGGGGAGACGATCGCTTTAGTTTGAACCGCGCAGTGCATGCGCTGAGAGAACGGGTGCTATCTGAAGCGTGGTCGGCTTTTAACTTCGATCGCCTGCCCGCCAGCGACACCGTGACAGGATTGAATCAAGCCATGACGCCACCGCTAGGTGAAGGCGATCGCTTGGTCTGGCTAGAAGAAACGACGCTAGTACAGCAATGTTCTGACGACCTCTTCCTCGAACTGCAACGTACGTTGGCCGCACTGCCCGCATCCACTCATCTGCTGCTGACCTCCGGCCAAAAACCAGACGGACGGCTGAAGTCTACGAAGCTGCTGAAAAAAGTGGCCCAAGTCGAAACCTTCGCTCAACTCGCACCCTGGGATACCGATGGATTGCTGAAACTAGTGAAAGCTGAGGCTGACGCGCGACAGGTAAAACTGACAGCAGCCGCTGGACAATTGTTAGCCGAAGCCGTGGGAACCGATCGACAGATTTTGGCGATGGAACTCGAGAAGCTTTCGCTGTTTGCCGGGGACAAGACCGATCCCATTTCGGCAGAAGAAGTCGCTGCACTGGTGCCAGCATCAGCCTACAACAGCTTTCAACTAGCAGCTAAGCTGCGACAGGGTCAGGGTAGCGAAGCACTAGAGATTCTGACGCACTTGCTCGATCGCAACGAGCCTGCCCTCAAAATTCTGGCCGTACTGGTCAATCAGTTCCGAACGTGGCTGTGGGTAAAGCTGATGATAGAAGCAGGCGAACGAGACAATAAGGCGATCGCCAAAGCTGCCGACATCGGCAATCCGAACCGAGTGTACTTTCTCCAAAAAGAGGTGCGATCGCTCTCCAGTAGTGCCCTCTATCGAGTTATGGCGTTGCTGGCTGAATTAGATTACGACCTCAAACGCGGCAGCAACGATCGCCGCAGTTTTCAGATGACTTGTGCCTATATCGCTGAAGTGATGCAAGGGCGATCGCACCTATCATCCCTGACCCATAGCTCTTAACGTTTTAGGTTGGACGTGAAAGCACTGACTGCGAATGGGTCTAGCTAGCTAAAACGTGCTCGGCAGCTTGACGGTCGCTATATGTCATGTATCTAACCAAATCGAGTATTCTGACGTTTATGACTGGCGGTTTGTGGCGCGTACGAACAGGCTGCGAGCAACGTAGGGTTGAGTAGGTAATGGCAGGAGATATCTGGCCGGGACAAAGTTATCCCCTCGGGGCCACCGTGATGCGCGGAGGCACGAATTTTAGTATTTACGCCAAGGGGGCTATGGCTCTAGACCTGCTGCTGTTTGACGACCCCGAAGCCCCACAACCCTGTCGCATCATTCCCCTCGATCGCCAGCGTCACAATACCTTTCATTACTGGCATGCTTTCGTGCCAAACGTCGGTCACGGGCAGGTGTATGCCTACCGCACTTACGGTTCCCACGCTCCGGAGCGCGGGCTTCGGTTTGACGATTCTAAGGTTTTGCTCGACCCATATGCGCGCGCGGTTGTCGGCGACGAACTGTACAGCCGTAAGGCCGCCTCCAATCCAGGAGACAATACAGCTCGCTCTCTGCGAGGGGTGGTTGTCGATACTAACCGTTACGACTGGCAAGGAGATACAGCGCCTCGCATTCCGTATTCCCGCACCGTAATTTACGAGATGCACGTGGGTGGGTTCACCGCTCATCCGAGTTCGGATTTACCAGAAGACTTGCGCGGCACCTATGCTGGTACGATCGCCAAGATTCCTTATCTGAAAAGTTTGGGCGTAACTGCAGTCGAACTCCTACCCATCCATCATTTCGACACTCAGGACGCCCCTCCCGGCGTTTCAAACTATTGGGGCTACAGCAGCATTGCCTTTTTCGCCCCCCATCGCGGCTACAGTTCGCGTCGCGACCCGGTCGGCCCCGTGGACGAGTTTCGCGATATGGTTAAAGCCTTTCATCGGGCCGGGATCGAAGTCATTTTGGATGTAGTGTTTAACCACACGGCCGAAGGCGATCGCAATGGCCCCACCCTTTCATTTCGGGGACTGGATAACGAAACCTACTACATCCTCGATCCTGACGATGCTTCTGAATATGCCAACTACACCGGCTGCGGTAACACGGTCAAAGCCAATCACCCCGTCGTCGGCCGCACCATTCTCGATAGTTTGCGCTATTGGGTGACCGAGATGCACGTCGATGGCTTCCGCTTCGATCTAGCTTCGGTGCTCTCGCGCGATATCTTCGGAGCCCCTCCTGAGGCCCCAGTGCCGGTTCTGTGGGATATCGAGTCGGCTCCGATGTTGGCAGGAACCAAGCTGATCGTGGAAGCGTGGGATGCGGCTGGGCTGTATCAAGTCGGTCAATTCGTCAACTACAGCGATTGGTATGCCGAGTGGAATGGTCCATTTCGCGACGACATGCGCCGCTTCATCAAGGGCGATCGCGGTACGGTGGGTTCGCTAGCTGCACGTATTCTCGGCAGCCCCGATATTTACACCGGCAGCGATCGCGATGCGAATCGCAGCATTCATTTCATTACCTGCCACGACGGCTTTACCCTAAACGATCTCGTTTCCTACGATTACAAGCATAACGAGGCCAACGGCGAAGATAATCGCGACGGCACTGATGCCAACTACAGCTGGAACTGCGGCGTAGAGGGTCCGAGCGCTAATCCAGAGATCGAAGGACTGCGCCTGCGGCAGATGAAAAACCTGATGCTAGTGCTGCTGCTCTCGCAGGGCACGCCTATGCTATCGATGGGCGATGAAGTCCGCCGCACGCAGTTAGGCAACAATAATGCCTACTGTCAGAACAACGAGCTGAGTTGGTTCGATTGGACTTACGTCGACAAGCATCGTGACTTTCTCTCTTTTTCTCAACATGCAATTGCTCTCATTCAAGCCCTCGAACTTTTTCAACAAGAGCAACCTCTTTCCATTGGCTACAGCGATCGCCATCCTTATTTACAGTGGCATGGTGTGGAGCTAGACAATCCCGATTGGGATGAGTCCTCGCATACGTTAGCGTTCGAGATCGGTCATCCCGAACGGGGCGAGCACCTGTACGTTGCGCTCAATGCCTATTGGGAAAAGCTTCAGTTCCAGCTTCCGTTTTTATCTGCAGAGGAGCTGTGGCACCGCATGGTCGATACGGCTCTGCCCGCACCGGAAGACTTTTCCAGTTATCGCCTCGCTCCACCGATTGAGAACAAGTTCTATGCTGTCGAAGCTCGCTCGACAATTGTATTGATTACCAAGTCCGGTTAACCCTCTAAGAAGCAATCACCTCATTTTGCAAGTTTCGAGACTTCACTACACGAACGAACTCTGAGGATAGAGGGCAAAGGGCAAAGAGGGTGGAGGGCTAAGAATTCCATGCTGAACAACAGACAACACGAAAACCGATAATGTCAATCTCGACGACCGGCCTGAACCTATTGCGATAGGCAGAACGACAGTGCTCAGGATTGCCGAGCCAAGAACCGCCGCGAACCATCCGGTAACTTGAGTCCCCGCCTTCAATCCAGAGGGGTTCTCGTGGAGACGCACCCGCGTAATTTTCGTGCCAGACATCTTCACACCACTCCCCAACATTTCCATGCATGTCATATAGTCCGAACTCATTTGCAACTCCGAAAGTGCCAACGGGTGTCGTGCGCTCGCGGTATTTCCCCTTAGGCCCTGAGCCGTAGATTTTGTTCGCGTCATAGTTGGCTAAGTCTGGCGTAATGGTGGCACCAAGGTGAAATGGCGTTGTCGTTCCTGCCCGACAGGCATATTCCCATTCGGCTTCGCTTGGTAAACGATATTGACGATCACCGAGTTCGGATAGGCGATCGCAAAAAGCTTTCGCATCATGCCAACTCACTTGCTCCACTGGATTCTGGTCACCATTAAAGTTCGACGGATTGACATTCATCAAAGTTTGATATTGACGTTGCGTGACGGCATACCTCCCCATAGCAAAAGGCTCTACTAGCACTTCGCGTCGAGGACGTTCGCGATCCTCTCCCTCACCATTAGGCGAACCCATTTGAAAGCATCCACCAGGAATGGCTACCATTTCCAACAAAACACCATTTCCCAAATCCTCCACAAATCCTCTTCGCAGTCGTTCGGTGCGATTTGATGCTTTGTTCCCCTCAGCATCTACGATGACAACGTCAAACGTCACAGATTGCAAAGTATTTGGCGGTAGATGAAGAGCCCACTCTAAAACCGAATCGGGATCCTCTGGTACGACAGGTTCACTGTCAGGAACTGCTTGCACATCAGACTCATCTACGGTAGCTGCATCCCACATTGGCATGGATTTTTCCATGAACCCTAAAGCCTGAATGACCTCGAAATCGTGCTCAGCCTCGAGAACACGATGGAAAAACGTTCGAGCCAAGTCGTAGTTGTCGAACCCCATTGCTTTGTAAGCTTCAAGCTTCAACGTTTGGATATCGACTGGATTAGCCCGATGCGGAAAGAGAATGAGATCGAGTTTCTGTCGAGGGTCGGGGACAGTATTAGGAGTTTGCGACCTTACCTTATGCTCTTGACAAAGCTGAGGCACGCGCGCTTGTAGATAGCCATCCAGTTCCCGCACGGTATTGCAGTCACTATGACCGCGCAGTCCTTCCAACAACGCAAACGTAAACGCTCCTTGTTTGAGAGCTGGAATTTCCGACGAGATCTGATTGGGAGCGCAAGAGTAGATTGTAACCACTCCTTCTTGCATCTGACCAAATCCAGTCCCTCTCGTTCCCCGACGGCATGCATCCACCGCCAAAATCACATTTCCCGCTCCGCTGTTTCTCAAACGCCCCGTAATCCAACCGAGATCGATGCCCTCAACTCCGTCATCGTCATCACTCCCATCGAGGGGAATCAAATAGTCCACCTGTTCGCGCCGCACGCCATGTCCAGCAAAGAAAAACCAGAGATTGTCTTGTGGTTCCAAAAAAGCTTCGTTAAAACGCTGGCGGAAAAAATACCGCAAATTCCCTATTGTTGGACTCGAATCAAAAGGATCACCCCAATCCTGTGGAATAGGAGCAGCATCTTCGGCAAAAAAGTACGTGAAGTCGAAATTCAGCTCCTCGAAAAAAGCCTTCATTTCAACCGCATCGCGACGCGCATAGTCTAGCGGCGTCAGGAATTTGTAACTGTCAATACCGATCGCGATCGCCCAATGCTGACCCATAAAAACTCATTCCGATCGCGCCTTTTTAAATTTCAGCGTCAAGGCTCCCTTCCCTTCCGCCTTCCCAAGCAGCAGAATTTCGCCTTTGCCCCCAATCTCAACCGATAACTCTACTTCATCGAGTTCGAGGCCAGTCGGGTTGCGCATACTGACATCCACCAACAAATCTCCCATATCCGCTACGAACTGACGCATCCGCGTTCTCAACTGCGCAAACGGAATCTTGACCGGACCTCTTCTCCGCTCGCGACGAGGACCGAACCCACCACCGCGATCAGTCAACCCCCTTTCCCCCTCAAAATCCTCTAACTCAGTAACAACCCAAAATACTCGTTCTTCCGAAAGCTCAGACATATTTACTCTCAACGCATAACCCTTTGCCAGCATGCTCTTACCAGCGAAGCATCTCTAGAGTGCCACAGAGCGATCGCTTCAGTAGTGATAGCAAGCTTGAATAAAACTGTGGGAACGAGCAAGCTAGGACACAGTGAGAAGTTTAGGCTTTAGAAAAGCACGTAACTTACTGTTTTTGAGCTTTGAACATGAGGCTCTCCGAGCGTTCAACCGTCATTGCTTTACTGGCACTACCTTTTGTAGGCCTGCTCTACTGTGGCTTGGTGGTAGCCGCAATGCTCTCCTTCCCAATCCTCAGAGCACATCCACTATTGTCAGGTAGTGCTACCGCAATGATTCCCCTCACCATTGCTGCCAGCATTTGGCTAAGTGCTTCAGCTAAGGCATATCGAAAATCCCGCCATTGAGAGCAATATATTGGCTGCATACTCCCATAACACTTACATAGCTCGGCCTTCGCGTTCCTCGCAGGCAGGACTTCATCAGCACTGCCTTTCACCAACCGACTGACCTCAACGCGATCGCTATCTTTCTAAACCCCCGCAGGTTCTGGCATCCCGAGAATGTCTTCAATCCGAGGCATATCTTCAATCGCAATCACGCGTCCCTCATCTTCAAACCCAGCAATTTGGTCGAAGTTGAGATAGCGATAGAGGTCGCCCGCAAACGGTTCAACCTTCTTCGCCACGATCTCGCGATATTCCTCAACAGTGGGAATGCGACCTAATAGCGCACAAGCTGCTGCTAGCTCAGCCGAACCGAGGTAGACGCGCGCACCTTTACCCATGCGGTTGTTGAAGTTGCGCGTTGAAGTGGACATCACTGTAGCTCTGTCAGCAACGCGAGCCTGATTGCCCATGCACAGCGAGCATCCCGGCATTTCCGTACGCGCGCCAGCCGCAGCAAACGTACTGTAAACGCCCTCCTCAAGCAATTGCTTCTCGTCCATGCGGGTAGGCGGACAAATCCAGAGGCGACTGTCGATCGTCCCCGCTCCTTCGAGGACTTTACCCGCAGCGCGATAGTGACCGATGTTAGTCATGCAGGAACCAATGAACACTTCATCGACGCGATCGCCAGCTACTTCGGACAGCAGTTTGATGTTATCGGGGTCGTTGGGAGCTGCCACAATGGGCTCAGTGATTTGATTTAAGTCAATATCGATAATCTCGGCATATTCGGCATTAGCATCCGCAGCCATCAACTCCGGATGAGCCAGCCACGCTTCCATCTTGGCCACGCGTCGCATGATAGTGCGAGCGTCCTCATAACCGCGCGCTACCATGTTTTTCAACAACGCCACGTTAGAGCGCAGATACTCGGCGATCGTCTCTTCACTCAGTTTGATGGTGCAACCCGCGCAGGAACGTTCGGCAGAGGCATCCGTCAGCTCGAAGGCTTGCTCCACTTTTAGATCGGGCAGACCTTCTATTTCCAAAATACGACCCGAGAACACATTCACTTTGTTCTCTTTCGCCACCGTCAGCAAACCTTTCTGGATAGCCACATACGGTATGGCATTGACGACATCCCGCAGTGTCACGCCCGGCTGCAGCTCGCCCGAGAATCTGACCAAAACCGATTCCGGCATGTTTAGTGGCATTGCCCCGATCGCCGCCGCAAACGCCACCAACCCCGAGCCTGCCGGGAAGGAAATCCCTAGCGGGAAACGCGTGTGAGAATCACCACCTGTTCCGACCGTATCGGGCATCAACATCCGATTCAGCCAAGAGTGAATGATACCGTCGCCAGGCCGCAGCGCCACACCACCACGGGAGGAGAAAAAGTCAGGTAGGGTATGCTGCGTTTCGATATCAACCGGCTTGGGATAGGCTGCCGTATGGCAGAAGCTCTGCATGACCAGATCGGAGCTAAAGCCAAGGCATGCAAGCTCTTTCAATTCGTCACGGGTCATGGGGCCGGTCGTATCTTGAGACCCCACAGTTGTCATCAAAGGTTCGCAAGCCGTGCCCGCACGAACGCCGGGAAGACCACAGGCTTTGCCCACCATTTTTTGCGCCAGCGTAAAGCCTTGGCCGGATTCAGAGGGCATCTGCGGACGGGTGAAGACTTCGCTGGGAGGCAGGCCCAGCTCGGCGCGGATTTTGTCAGTAAGCGATCGCCCAATCAACAACGGAATCCTTCCGCCAGCGCGTACTTCATCCAACAAGGTGTCGGGGGTTAGCTCGAAGGTGGAGAGGACAGCTCCAGACTCATCCGTAATCGTGCCGTCGTAAGGACGAATCGTCACCACCATGCCCGTTTCCAACTTGGTAACATCACACTCGATCGGTAGCGCTCCTGAATCTTCAGCGGTGTTGAAAAAGATCGGAGCAATGTTACCGCCCAGGATGTAACCACCTGCTCGCTTGTTGGGCACGCAAGGAATGTCGTCGCCCAAATGCCACAGCACGGAGTTAATCGCCGACTTGCGAGACGAACCCGTTCCCACCACATCTCCGACATAGGCCACAGGATGACCTTTTTGCTTCAACTCAGCAATGGTTTGCAGCGCGTCCGGTATCCGCGATTCCAGCATGACGAGAGCGTGCAGCGGAATGTCAGGACGGGTAGTGGCGTGAGGTGCGGGGGATAAGTCGTCCGTATTTGTTTCTCCTGGCACTTTGAAAACAGTGACCGCAATAGCTTCCGGCAGAGCTGGACGATGGGTAAACCACTCTGCTGCCGCCCAAGAATCAATGACCGATTTTGCGTGCGAGTTGTGCTTTTCTACGAGTGCAGCTACGTCGTGATAGGCATCGTAAACCAACAGCGTTTGCTTCAAAGCGTCTGCTGCTGAAGCAGCAATTTCAGCGTCATCGGCACTCAGTAAATCGATCAGAGACTGGACGTTATAGCCGCCCATCATCGTGCCCAATAATTCGACTGCATATTTAGGCGATACCAGCGGGCTTTGACTGTTACCGCAAGCCACCGCAGTCAAGAAGGCTGCTTTGACGTAGGCTGCTTCATCCACACCCGGAGGAATGCGATCGCGCAACAGGTGCAACAAAAACTCTTCTTCGCCCGCAGGAGGTTCAACCACTAGCTGACACAAAGCAGACGTTTGCTCGGCGTTGAGCGGCAGCGGCGGAATGCTCAGGGCAGTTCGTTCGGCCGCCGCCGCACGATACGCGTCTAAAAATTCCACAACCTTCGCATCAACAGTCATCTCGACCTCTCATGTCTTCGTGCAAGTATGTGACTGGCAGGGCGATCGCGCCAAAACCGCCTCTCATCCTAGAGCAAGACCGCACGCATCTGGTGGTGCTATGCGCTAAAGGTAGCTGTACTCATTTCTATTATGACTTGGGCAATCGGGAGAGAGTGAGCGGCGAATCAACTCCTCCCGACCTCTAGTGCGATCGCGACCTATGCAATGCGAGCGGGAGCAAGCGCAGCTAGGCGGTAGCCTGCGCGTAACGTTCATTTACGGCATTCCAATCAACTACATTCCACCACGCTGTCAGGTAGTCGCCGCGCCGATTTTGGTAGTTCAGGTAGTATGCGTGTTCCCATACGTCGTTACCGAGGAGAGGAGTGACACCTTCTAAATACGGGCTGTCTTGGTTAGGAGTATTAGTGACGGCTAAGGTGCCGTCAGCGTTGACAACTAGCCAAGCCCAACCGCTGCCAAAGCGGGTTCCACCAGCTGCATTGAAGGTGTCTTGGAAACTGGCGAAGTCACCGAAGCTATTGCGAATGGCCTCAGCGATCGCTCCTGTCGGTTCGCCGCCCCCGTTAGGAGACATGCTGGTCCAGAACAGGGTGTGGTTGGCATGGCCGCCGCCGTTGTTACGTACGATAGTTTGAATGTCTTCTGGCAACTCATTCAAATTTTTCAGCAGTTCTTCAACGGGCTGCCCTTTTAGGCGAGGATGCTTGGCGATCGCTGCGTTTAAATTTTTGACGTAGCCCGCGTGGTGCTTGTCGTGGTGAATCGTCATGGTTTGGCGATCGATGTGGGGTTCGAGTGCTTCGTAAGCGTAGGGTAAAGGTGGCAGGGCAAACTCGGTTTTCGCCGCGTGAGCGGGTACGGATGATAGCCATAGGGCAGTCACGGCGATCGCGAGGGTGACGCTCGCTTGGAGCGCGAGCTGTCTGAGCCAACGTTGAAAGATCATGGATAGAGTCTGATGCGTCGAATTCGTTCTACCGCGATTCGGGAAGCGATCACGCAACAGGTGTAACAAAAACTCTGCTTGGTTAGCAGGAGGCTCGATCGGCAATCGATACGACCCCAGCGAATCGCCCTGCCGTACTCATTTATGACCCGGAGCGATCTATGATCTGAATCTAAAGCTAGTTTTCAAAACGCGATCGCCGCACTCGTCAATCCCAATCGTCAGCTTCGCCTTGCCGTTCGAGCTGAGTAATCGCTAGTTTCAGGACTGGTTGCAGCGCTGCATCAACCTCGCAATCGCGAGCGGCTTTAAGCGGTTCAATGGCTCGCGCATCTCCTAATTTCATCAGAGAAAGCGCCGCTGCCTTACGCACGTCTGCCACGTCATCACTCAATGCAGGCAAAAGTATATTCACAGCAGCCTTATCCCCCAACGTCCCCAACGCGGATACAGCTTCGGTACGCACGACTGCGCCACTATCGCTTAGAGCAGTCACGAGTACGTCGTAGGCTTTAGGATCGGTACCTGACTGGGCCAAACCGGCGATCGCTGCCACTGCCGCACAGCGCACGTCTATGGATTTTGAGGCCACTGAAGTGTAAAGACGATTAGCAGCTTTATCGCCCATGAATGACAGCGCCCACGAGGCGTGCCCCTTAATGTCTTGCGGGCAATTGGGGTCGCCGAGAATCTCCAGCAGAGGTGTCACCGCAGGTTCTCCGGTAGCAGCTAATGCACCTGCAGCTGAGCCTTTAACCACCGTATCGTCATCCGTCAACAACGCTTGCATCAAGTCAGGCACGGCTTCAGAATCGGCAATCAAGGTCAGCGTTTTACCGCTGGCGCGACGCACGATGGGATCGGGGTGATGCAAAAGTGCGGCACGCACGTCAACCGACGCCGGTATACCCACCACCCCCAACGCTTCGGCAAAACCCATCCGCGTCAGTCCGCGTCCGTCTCCCAGTCCTTCCACCATGCGCTGAATGAGTCGGCGATCGTTAGTATCAAACCGTTCTTCGGCAAGCTCGGTCTGGACGCGTTTGAGCAGGAGGTCATTTTCCGCACGAGCTGCAACTTCTTCGGGCGATTTGGGTTCGGAGGTAGGCATGGCGCAAAGGGAATCAGTTTCTACGCAACACAGTCAAACCATACATGCTGGCGAGCACGAGATGCCTCGCGGTCAGCGCCTTGACGCTCAAACACCATCAACAGGTATGAATCTTAGGCTTTGAAAGCTACTCATGGAGAGATAGCAGCCGTCAAGCTGCTTAGGACGTTTTAAATACCCAGAACCCAGGCGCAGTCACGATCTCTAGACCTAACTAATCTCTAGATCCTAACTAAAACGTCAAGAGTAATAACGTCTAAACCAGCGTAACTAAGAATCCTTTTCCATCGTTTGCTGAGATATTTTCAGCACCGTTTTTCGAGGTAAGAAAGGGATAACCCAATTCAGCATAAAGTCTAGTCGTCGATCGTTGATTTTGACTAAATCGCCTCTCATCATGGCCTCATAGCCACACCTTGCTACAGACTCGGGCGATGCCGCATTATTCCAGGCACCAACATCTTTCAAATCGCCTGCTGCCACAAAGCCAGTGGCTACCGGTCCCGGACAGAGTGCCGTTGAGGTGATATTAGTGTTGGATAGTTCTCGTGCGATCGCTTGGGAAAACGACACCACAAATGCTTTGGTGGCGTAATACACTGCCTGCAATGGCCCTGGGAGAAAGCCTGCTGTCGAAGCAATGTGCAAGATTTTTCCAGCGTTGCGGCTTACCATACCCTGTAAATACAAATGAGTCAGACTGACCAACGAGACCATGTTGACCTGCATCATGGCTCGGTCTTTGGCTAGCTCCCGTTCGTAGAATTTTCCGTGACCGCCAAACCCTGCGTTATTGATCAAAATATCGACTTGTATTCCAGCCGCTTCCGTAGCCGCAAATATGGTTTCAGCAGCATCAGGTTCCGCCAGATCGGCAACAATCACGGTTGCTTTGATACCGCGATCCTTCTCTAGTTCTAATTTCAATTCGTTTAACGCACTTTCGCGCCGCGCCACTAACACCAGGTCGCCTCCTTTAGACGCATGTAAACGAGCGAGTTCGGCCCCAATTCCGCTGGACGCTCCTGTGATCAATGCCGTGTTGCCCATCGCTCTCTCCCAGATGAATTCGTAAGCAGCTTGACGGCTGCTATACACTCCAGATGCTATTGAGGAAAGCATGCATCCACAACCCGTTTGCAGACAATCTCTACTGCAAACCATTTCAACAGGTCAAATTTCAGCGGACTCTCGCCTGTCCCAATTAGCGACTGACAAGCACGATACCGATCGCGCTCTGACGTAGCCCACTACAATATCTGTGTCGAGATTGGTATTGCTCATCTGCAAACTCTCGTCGTTTTTCTGCTAGACCGCTTCCGTATGGACAATCGTTTCGCCTATCTGTTTGCCGGACTGAGTGAAGATCGCGCCATTGCGCTGTTGGAAATGTCCTGCGACGAGCTCGAAGACCCGTCCGAGCGCTATGTTGCCGCCTCGCGCATGAGCAATTTTCCCCCCAGCGATCGCGGTATCCAAGCTCTGATCGCGGCGGTGAAAAACGCAGACGATAGCCTCGATAATCGGATTGTCCGCCGTAAAGCCGTCGAAACTCTCGGTCGCTACAAAGCCACCACTGCTCGCGAAATCATTCAAGCTTGTCTGACCGATGACGACTCTTATCTGGTGGAAAACTCCGCCTGGGCTCTAGCAGAAATTGGCTGCGACGATGCTGATGCCTTGGCAACTATGACCGCCACCCTTGAAAAACCAGGTCAGAGCTATCGAGCTATCATTCAAGCCCTTGCCAAGCTGAATTACAAGCCCGCGATCGCCCGTCTAGAACCATTCGCAACCCACGACGATCCCAGTATTGCGAGCGCCGCGATCGCTGCCATCTGCCGCTTGAGCGCTGACAACAGCCGCATGGCCGAAGTCGCAGCCTTTCTCCAGCACGAAAATGTTAACGCTCGACGCGGCTGTATCCAAGACCTGATCGACACGCATTACTATGCTGCAATTCCAGACCTGGCTCGCTGTCCGGTATCGATCGTATTTCGCTTGCGCGCCATTCGACAACTGGCTGAAGCAGGCATAGCCGAAGCAGTTCTGACATTCGAGGCGGACGTACAGCCATGTTTAGAGCAGGTTTTGCGGGATCGCCCCTCAGACATCACGTTCGTTCACGCCTACGATCGCTCGCCGAGCTTAGAATTTACAATTTCCGAACTCTACTCCACCGACTTCGGACGCTGCTACCTCGCTAGTCAAAAACTACTGGACAACCACGCCGAAGCAGCTGGCCCCGCTCTGCTGGAAACATATCGAGAGCGCGCCCATAACGACTACGGCGCGCACTATCACGTCGTCAAAATGCTGGGCTGGCTGAAATATACTCCCGGCTACAACATCTTGGTGGAAGCCCTCAATAATGCCACGCCGCAATTTCAGAAATCGCGAGCAGCCGCAGCACTTGCCTTAGCCGAACTTGAAGACGATCGCGCTATTCCCGAACTGCATCGGGCATTTGAGACCGAGATCTGGGATTTAAAATATGCTGCCCTGACAGCTTTGGCCCAGTTTGGCGACACTTCAGAACGCGATCGCTGCCTCGACGACTCGGATTGGTGCGTACGAGCCAAGGCGCGATCGCTCTGAGGTCTAACAAGACGAGACGAGCATGACAATTCAAGCTTGCCGAACGACCGTTACTCAGTGCGGACTTCAAGACGATAAGGGACCTCATCCGTCGAGTACAGCGAGTTAATTACGTCGATAAACCAGGTGCCGACAGCCGGATTTTTCACTTCTAACTTGGCCGAATTGGATTCCGAATCATCCCCCAAATCCCAATCGGCATTTGTGCCATACTCTTCAATCGCAGAACCATGCTTGATCCCGAGGTCGAGGTCAGCTAGAGCAGACATTTCTACAGTCAGCAGCGCTGTGTTAGGCGGAACCGTTACGGTGTACGTATGATACGTGGAATTGGGGTCATCCCCCGAACCCTTGAGTTCGCCCACAGCACTCTGACCGACAGTAAGACGGCCGATTGTGCCTGCTTCGCTATGTGGCGCACGCAATATATCTTGAGCGAGAGCACTGGGAGCTAAACTGATGCACGCCCCGGCGACAACAGCCACAAGAAAACTTCGACTCACCTGTACGATCGCCCGACTTGCGCGTAATTGCTGAGAAAATACGTTCACGTTCGCAGCCACCAATAACAACATTTGAGCCTTTCACTGTCTCTATAGTACGGTATTTTCGCGCCTTAGTTGTTTATATATATACTTCTAAACGACCCCGTTTACTGAGACTCTATAGACTCAACCCCAGTCGAAAGAGGCATAACAGAGCGAGAAGAGACTAGATATTGTTTTTCATCTCAGTGTAAGTCGTGCGGTAAAGCACTCCTACCATGCTACAAACCGCAGCCTCACTCCAGCTCATCCCCTGGGTCGAACATCTCAGTATTGTTTCGCCTACCCGGATAAACCGAGTGACTCTAAGTCTTCCGAGGTACTTGCCCCAGACAGGTCAACATTCTCGCTACCAACTCTGACGGCACAATCGGCTTGCGAATGTAGTCAGCCGCTCCAGCTGCAAACATGCGAGCAACGGTATCGGCATCAGTACGATTAGCCAGGAGTAAGACAGGAATGCCACTCCACTGCGGCTCATTCCGCACGACCTGGCACAGATCGATACCGCTGAAGTGGGTCAGATCTGCATCCAGCACGAGTAGGTCGGGTTGCACATTGCCAAGCGTAGTCCAAAATTTCTGCGCGTTATCCAGCAGCGCAACTTCCATGCCTTGGGGTTCGAGCAAGGAGCGAATCTCTTTCAAAACCGACGTGCTTTCGTCCACCACAAGCATTCTACCCACCGGTACAACTGGCGGCGCAATCGCTCTCTGAACTGTGGCAAACACCTGTTCAGGCGTAACGGGCTTTTGCAAAAAACCTCTACCACCCAAACGCGCCACCCGCACGCGATCGCTCAAGTTATTTCGTTCAGACAGCGCGATTGCAACAGCAGTCCTGGCAACCGCCACAGCCCCTAGTAGTTCAAAACCAGCCTCAGCGTCATCCGGCCATTGCAAGTTCACCACCATCGCAGCAGGCGTAACACGTGTCAGATGCTCGCGGGCCGAAATCCAATCGTCAGTAATCTCCAGTTGAAATCCCCAGTTTTCGGCTTCATCGCTCAGCCCCTCGGCCAGACTGCGATCTCGATCGACTAGCAACATGACAGGGCGATCGCCGGACGTACTCTGATTCGAATTAAGCGCAACGGTCTTCGTCGGCATATCGGTCGGCAAAGCGACGATGCGGTCGAATACCTTCAACCACTCAGCCATAGCTTCAACATCGCTCGCGCTCAGTTTGGACTCGCGTTTCAACACCATCTCAATCTCGCGAGCTGCCTGCGATCCCTGCATCAATCCCAAAATCCCGAGCGACCCCACCAGTAAATGGGCATTTTGAATGGCATGTTGGCGCACGTCGTCTGGTAAAGATCCGGATTGTAGGGCTTGATAAGGGCGACGCACGGCCGCCATCCGAGCCAGAATTTGCGATCGCGTTTCTAGCCAAATATCGAAGAGATCGACGTGGATCCGATCCGGCGATCGCGGCTGAGCAGCAGACGATCGCTCGTCCCGATCTTGAGAACGAGATCGTGGAAGGGACTCGTCCAGATTAGGCGGACCGTTGAGAAGATCCGGATCTGATGCAACAGGTGTTGCTATGACCGGGGCTTCACCATCAACTGGAATGCGGAGGCGATAGCCCAAGC
>JBCBVC010000091.1:0-17795 GCA_039817845.1 Cyanobacteria bacterium J06642_2 | reverse complement strand
GATTCGATCATCCGTACTCTTCCTTTTATTCGCATTAGAAATGCGCTAGTTAGCGGTGAGGTCAAATTGACCGGAAAGACCATTGATATTTACAGTCTGAGTGGTCAGCTCATTATTTTGAGCTGTTCCGCGATCTGTATCGGGGCCAATGCTGGTAATGAAGATGTCAAGACCAGTAAAGGTGATGTCACCCCCCGTACCTGCAGCAAAAGCTTGAGTTGCTCCAGCACCACTCGTACCACCGAGAGTAGAATCGGTCAAAGCGCCAGCATAAGCCGTATCTTTTCCAATTGCTGCAGCCACAGAAGCTTCTGTTACATTGCCAGTTGTTCCATCGACGATAAAAGATGCTGCACCAGCAATACCACCTTCACCAGCAAAGGCCGCAGAAGCGAAACCGAGAGAACCAGCAGCAATTGCAGATAAGAGCGCTGCATTAAGCTTCAGACTCATGAAACAATCCCCTTTCGTAATCAAAATTGATGTAGGAGTCAGCCTAATAGCTCAGGCTCAAATCCCTTTGTTAGCTTACCCAGTTTCACTGTAAATTTACCTTTTTAAATTACGAATGACAGATCTCAAATGCGAATCTTTTCTGATTAAAAGGAATGCTTAAATATGAGGTTGGCATCATCAAGTCAATGATTGATGATGCCAACGATAAGCTCAGATTTAGCTTGTCATTCGACATTCTCCGAAAGTAAATCGCGTGATGTCGTTAGCCTATGTTCTCCTGCCTCAAATGATGAGAGAGCAAGTTAGTGAAACCTCGCGAGGAATTGACCTGCCTACTATGCATGACAACAGTCGAGTTGCCATGCATAGTAAAGATGTTGAATGCAAGGTCTCTATAACAATGCCTCCTCAGAAAGAGAATAAGCAGTTTGCTGTTAGAGAAATAGTGCTGCCAGTTCTGTTTCGTCTAGAGTGACGTACAGTAGTCTGGCTAAGTGAACTTCACTGAGGAAGAAAATATCTGTGTGGCGATTTTCAGATATAACTTCTACGTTCTCTGAATCCACATCCCCTCGTAATTCGATGACATTTTCACCATGTGAGAAGTTAACGATTTGGTCGGTTTCACTGTCATCCGAGAGAACGAAGTTATTTGTTCCTAGCGTGTCTCTAAGATAGTCATTCCCCAAACCGCCCACTAGCGTATCGTTATCGCGATCGCCCAATAGGGTATCGTTCCCATCGCCGCCTTCGAGACTATCATTTCCGTCACCACCGCGCATGATATCTCCGTCATCTCCGCCGAAGATGGTGTCGTCGCCACGATCTCCGAGGATGTTATCGCGGCCAGCGCCACCATCTAGACTATCGTTATCGTCACCACCGCGGAGGACATCGCGATCGTCTCCACCAAGCAGGGTGTCATCTCCGCCATAGCTAAAGATGTTGTCGTTTCCAGCATTGCCGCTCAGGAGATTAGCATTGTTATCGCCCCGGAGAATATCGTTAAACTCAGAACCTTCGAGGTTTTCAATGGAGATGAGTTCGTCTTCTGCGGCATCACCCCGATATCCTTTGCCCGTGAGTAAGTTGACGTTGATACCTTCTGTCGCAGTAGCGTAAGAAGCCGTGTCACTTCCTTCGCCACCGTCGAGAAGATCGGCTCCGGCTTCACCCAAGAGTGTGTCGTCACCTTCACCTGCCAGAATCGTGTCGTTGCCAGCCCCACCCGCAAGACGATTGTTATTGGCATCCCCAGTAATTTCGTCGTCAAAGTCGGAACCTTGAACGTTCTCGATGCTGATGAGGGAATCGGTGTTGCCAAAACCGTCAGTGGCCGTACCGACACTCAGGTCAACCACCACTGCTTCGGGCGAGGTCGAGTAGTTGGCAGTATCGGTGCCACCTTCGCCGTCCAAGATATCGGAGCCGGGGTCGCCAGTGATGTAGTCATCGTCGTCACCCGCGCGAATCGTGTCGCTAGCTTCCGAGCCCGTGAGCGTGTCGTTGCCATCGAGACCGTTGATTGCGAGCGCTGCATTCGTACCCGTAGCATCGACCGAGTCATCGTCGTTGTTACCGTTGACGGTCACCGAGTTGGCTTGAATTTCGCCAGCGATGAGGATGGTGCTGCCCGTACCCGCATCAGCGTCGCCGAAGTCACCTTCAATCAGAACGTCGCCAGAGGCAGAGACGACAGGGGTGCTGTCGTTGTTCTCAATCGTGACGTCGTCGCCGCCGCGCAGAGTGACGGAACCACCCGTGGTCGAAACGACTGCCGTGTTGCGAATAGTCAGGTCATCGCCTGTTGCTGCCGAGTCACCAGCAGTGAGGGTGATGTCGCCCGTGGCGGTGACATTCTCGGTCACGTCAATCGGGCTGGAGGCGGTTACCGTCACGTCGCCGTTGGCAGAGATGCCGCTCGTGGTGCCGATGCCGCCGACGGTTAGACCGCCCGTGTTGCTGATGTTTACGCTACTGTTGGCTGCGACTTCAATGCGATCGCCCTCAGTCTCCAACGCATCGATGCTGTCAGCGACAAGAACGATATCCTGCGCCGTTAAGTCGGTCGCTGTTTCGGTGTCATCCAGAATCGCACCGGAAGCCGTCAGGGACAATTGGCCATTGGGAGCGGCGACCGAGCCGACCGTAAGGTTGGCATCGTTGAGGTGGTCGAGGGTGGGGTCGGTACCCAGGAACAGGTTGCCAGCCTGAATGTCGATCGTGACATCGCCAGATGTGGAAGTGGCGTTGAGCAGGTTGTAGATCCCGTCTGCAGAGCGCTCGACGTTGTCGGTCGGAATGATGATGCTTTCTGACACCACCACGTCGATGTCATTGCCTGCCGTGAAGTTGAGGAAGATGGAATCGACGAAGTCAGCCGCATCGAACGCTGCGAACGTGGTGTTCACGCCCGTCACGTCAAGGTACATGCTGTCTCCAGCGATCGCCACTAGCTCGGCGGGCATGGTGGAGTCAGTCAGGTCCGGCATCAGTTTGCCGTGGACGAGGCGGACATTGAAGCGATCGCCGTCAGCTCCGATGGAACCGTTGGTGGCTTCGAGGACTAAGTCGCCCACGTCACCAGCTTCGATGAAGAAGTCGGACGGGGTGGTGGCGCGAATGTCGCCGCCTTGATTCGCGATTGACATGAATGCCGCCACGTTGCTGAAGGCGTTGTTGAAGATGATGTCGCCGCTGCCGTTATTTTGAATGTCGAGGGTGCTGTCAACGATGGTGTCGTCGATGTCGTACTCGAAATCGTTCAAGCTCTCGTAGGTGATGTCGGGGTCGGTCGACGCGTCGCCATCGCTGCCGAGCATGTCGATTTCGTTGAACACTAGGTTGCGATCGGAGTTGTTGATGACCTCAACCACGCCAATCAGCTTGTTGACGTGCAGCGTAGCCGTACCGCCGATGTTGCCCTTCGAGGCGAGGAATTGAATCGAGACGGTACCGTCGGTAACGATATCGTCCACGTTGACGTTGACACTATCGACGCTGGCAGAAAGATTGCTACTGGGATCGATACTGCCGTCCGCGTTTACGAGCAGCGACTTGTCATTCGCGCCGATATTGAAGATGTCACCGTTGAGGGCGATCGCGTCTCCGACATTGAGACCCGTACCGCCAGTCTCGACGTACTCGCTGCTGAAGTCGAAGACCTCAACAATCGTGATGATGGTTTCCGTCACGACCTCGACGACGAAATCGCAAACCTTATCGAGTGGCCAGGGTAGATATTCGCAAACCTTTGTCTTCACTTCCCGCTGAATAGTCTCAATAACCGTGACGAGTTCCGAAGCCACTGTATCCGCAGCCGCATTCGGAGCACGCTGCAGGTACATGTCAGACTCAGCCTGAACGGTAAGATTGGCTGACGTTAACTGCATACCGTCGCCCGACTCAACTGTGGAATCAACTTCAGCAGTGCCATCACTGACCGCAGAAGCATCGCTAGTAAGGGAGCCGAAGGCCTCAGCCAGAGCGCTGGAAATGAGATTGGCGTTGGCTTGGTTGAGGCGCTCGTTCAGAGCCGTGAGGAAGATGTCTTCAGCAGTCAACACGGTATTTTCGCCGATGGCCACTTTCGCATCACTAGCATCGGAGGTCGAACCCAAATCGAGGCGCGTCGCGACGGCAACCGTGCCGTTCACCGTATCGGCGGTCACGTCACCGTCCGCGTTCGCCTCGGCATCGATCTGATTGAGCGCTTCCAGTTTGAGGGTATTTGTAGCGGCTAGGCTCGCGCCATCACCAACATTCACAATCGCGTCGGCATCGACAAGTACGTCAGCTGCGGCAGCACCGAAGGCTACGCCAAAAGCACTGGCTCGCATCTTGGAGTTCGTGTAGATATCGACCTGATTGTTTGCAGTGATATTGAGCTCGTTTCCGGCCAGCAGTTGCGCGTTGGCGCTGATGTTGGTCTCCGCTAGAGAATCGGAGTCGCCGCTGTCGCCGTCATCGACCATGTCGATTTGAACGACCGTGCCGCCCTTGGACAGGATGGACGGAATGCCCGCTTCGCCCGTAAAGAAGTTACCGATGTTGGTAAACAAAGACTCGAAGAAATCGCCGAGGTCGCTGCCGACTTTGCCTTCTGCCGTTGCGTTGACGCCAGTGAAGGCAAACGAGTCAACGTTGATATCGGTCTGAGCCGTCAGACTGCCACCAACCGTGGTGACGACAACAGTCCCGATGACGACTTCAGCACTCGTACCCGCATTGCCACCGCCCGAGAAGAGACCTTGGGCGTTGCCTTCCGCATCAGCCTCAACATCGTTGTATGCCTCTCCCGCCACAGTAATGTTGGTCGCATCGAGGTCAGAGCCGGTCGCAACGTCAACCGTCACTTCAGGAGTGGCAGTAATATTGGCTTCCGCGCCCACCAGAATGCCGGCGATTAGAGATCCCGCAGAGGCTGTTGAAGACGACTCAACAGAATCAGCAATGCCGACGCCGCTGTCGTTGAAGTTATAGCTTGCGCCGACGTTGATATCGCCACCCGCCCCGATTTCTGAGGAGCCGACAGCAGCCACGAGTTCGGGAGTCACTTTCGCGTCCGCGAACGAAGCGCCCACCGAGACACCGCCAAGAGTGAAGCCTTGCGCATCAGCCGTCGCGCTCACGTCAGCATCAGCCGTTACATCCACATTGCCGGTAACGTCGATCGCGGCATTATCGTTGATGCCAGCTGAGACCGTCGGACTTGCCTCCGCATCCGCATCCGCACCCGCGCCAGAAAGAATGCCACCCGCCGCCGCAAAGGCTTCAGAGGTGGTGGTGACATCTGCGTCTGCACTGACTGTCAGATTGTCGACAGTCTTCGCAGCGTCATCAGCATCAGCCACCTCAACACCGTCAGCAAGCTGAGCCTGAGTCGAGCCAGTTTCGGATACATCCGTCAGGACAATGCCTACAGCGAGGGCACCAGCGCTAGCGCCAAAGCCTTCTGCTGTGAGGTTAGAAGAACTATCGGCAGACACTTCGACATCTGCTGCATTCTCAATGACTGCATCGTCTGCAATGAGAGCTGTTGCATCGTTATCGCTGCTCAAGAAGGAGACCGCAGCGCCCAAACCGACCAGACCAGCCGAACCGGCATAGGTGGTCACGTCGGCATTGGCGATCGCGCTATTGGCCCGTACGTTGACATCGCCCTGAGCGTTTAGCGTGGCTTCGCTGCCCACCGTGGCGTTGCTGTTGTGGCTGACGTTGGCCACGCCCACGGCACCACCCGCTGCTAGGGTCAAACCAATCGCGGCCGCCCCCGAGATGATATCGAGGTCGGTGGTTTCGTCGGACTCTACCGTGATGTCATTACCGGCTGTCAGGTCGGACTGCGCGCCGATAGAAGCCGTCGTGCTGTCGGCAACGCTTGTCGAGGTGTCGAGGTCGTCGAGAATACTGCGATCGCTGGTTTCGCCCGAAGCTGTGTCTACGCCATCGAGCTGGTCGTCCAGCATGTCAGAGGTGCTGTCGCCATCGACTTCGTTATTGATGGCATCGTCCGCATCGCTGGTGAATGCTCCGCCCAGGTTCACCACCGACACCGAACCCTGAACCCCGAAGGTACCGCCGCCAATCGCGCCCACATTCGAGTCAACGTCTTTGTCTGCAACTGCGGTTACGCCGATATCATTCGCAGCTTCGACTGATGAAGCGGTTTCAGTGTCGGTCTTCAGGTTTTTGCCGATGGACGCACCCGTCGTGTTCTTGACGCTGGAGACATCAACCGCAGCGCCGATGCCTGCCGTACCGCCGATCGCGATCGTGCCGGCTTTGATGTCAGCCTTGGTCTCGTTTGCGGCTTTCACCTTCACGTCTTGAGCCGCATTCGCGCCGCTCGTGTCAGCATTCACCGTGCCGCCGCTGACAAAGGCGAGCGTTTCATCTTCAACGGAATTCACCGTTACTGTGGCTGCCAAGCCGAAGCCACCCACCGAGGCTGTGCCGATGAGGACCGTTACGTCTTCAGAAGATGTCGCAATTACGGCTAAGCCACGCGTGCTTTCCGTGCTGTTGCTGCCGTCAGCGACGGGGACAGTCATCACGTCGTTACCGTCAGCCGTGATGTCAGCATCGGTGACGTAAGCGTTCGTGGTGTTGGAAACATCGTTAACCACGACCGAACCGCCAACGCCTACCGCTCCAGCAGCGATCGTGCCGCCGTAGGTGGTGATGACGTTGTCAGCATCAGCCAGGACACCCACGCTGCCGTCGGCATCGATCGTGCCGCCGTTAACGTAGGCTTCCAGGGTGTTGTCCATCTCGTTGATGGCAACTGAGCCAGCCACCCCAGCGATACCGCTTGCCGATAGTCCGGCGGCGATCGTCTCAATCGTTCCTTCGCCAGAGGTTGAAACCAGAATGTTGCCGTCCGAGGTTAACGTCGAGCTATCGGAGTAAGCGCGGACGGTATTGCCGATGCGGTTGTAGGCCACCGCCCCACCGATGCCAGCTCCGATACTGACTGCGAGCGAAAACTGTCCGGCCAAGGACTTAATGGTTGATTCCTCGGTGGCGAGGATGCCGATGCCTTGCTGAGCGTTGAGGTCGCTGTCGTTGATGACGTAGGCCGAGATCTCGTTATCGATGTCGTTGAGGGATACGGCACCCGTGACCGAGGCCGAGAACTTACCACCCGAAATCGAAGCGCCTGCCGAGAGGGTTTGAATTGTAGCCGTCGAGTCGGCATTCAGGTCGATCGCTCCCGTAGCGGCAGCGGCGATCGCGCCATCTGCAAATGCCTTGGTCTTGTTATCGATATCGTTGGTGGCAAACGCAACCCCAATTGAAGCTGCGCCCTTACCGATCGCGACCGCTGCTTGTCCGGCAATCGACGAAATAGTGGACGAGTCGATCGCATCAACAGTGATGCCGTTGTCAGCCGCAATACCCTCAGAAGTCTTCGTACCCTGGAGGTAAGCCTGGGTCGTATTAGAGACCTCGTTCAGCGATACGGACGCAGTCGCAGCCATGCCCGTACTCAGCGCTGCGCCAATCGCTGCTGTAATCGATTTGATATCTCCAGCCGAGTTAGCCGTCAGGCCTAGCGTGCCGCTGGCGTCGATATCGGAATCCGCAACGAAGGCGTTGACGGTGTTGGCGATATCGTTAATCGCCACCGAAGCTCCGATACCAGCCTTGCCACCGATCGCCAAAGCGCCTGAGATGGTGAAGATGTTTGAGGTGTCTTTAGCATTCAACGTCGCGTTCGTGGCGGAGATGATGTCGGAGCCGTTAATAATCTTGGCTTCGGTGGTATTGGCAATGTCGTTCACCGTCACCTGTCCGGCTACGCTACCGCTCTTGGTGCTGGTGGTCACGGAACCGCTGGCGGCGATCGCGACGATATCCCCATCAGTCGTAGCTTCAGCCGTCAGGTCACCCGAGAGATCGAGATTGGAGTTATCGACAATCGCCTGAGTCGACCCGGTCAGCGTGTTCTGGCTGTAAGACCCAGCAATTCCGACCGACGTACCGCTTTGGGTCACGATCGCCACTGAGCCGCCGAAGGACTGAATGACGCTGTCGTTTTTCGCGTTGAGATCCACATCGGCTGCAACGATCGCCGCGTCGTGAATGAAGGCGATCGCCGTGTCGTCAATCTCATTCACCGAGACATCGGCTGAGACGCCAAAGCCGTAGTTACCGCCGCTCTTCGAATCCGTCTGGGTTTTCTCTTCGGGGTCAGTTGAGGTATCTTTGCTGACCACTGAAGCAGCAAGAGAGTACGCACCGATGAATCCGGTATTTTCAGCATTAACAGTGACATCGCCACCCGTACTCAGGGTCGTATCGCCGCTCGCGGGCTTGTCGCTGTCAGAAGCCGCATCGAAAACGTTACCGATGAAAGCTTGTGTGTCGCGTTCGACTTCGTTGACTGCGATCGACGCGCCAATGCCGATGTTTTCTGAGGTGACGACGCCTCCCGAGATGTTGAAGATCTTCGTATCGTCGGTCGCTTCTACTGCCGTTGCTCCAGTGCCTACGGTAATGTCCGCAGCATTGTCGATATAAGCGTACGTCGAGTTGTCAATTTTGATGAGCGAGAACGTACCGTTGAAGCCGAAGGTACCCGCATCGCCACCCGAAGCCGAGACGGAAATACTGAACGCTCTATTGTCAGCATCAACGATCAGACTGTCCGCAAACAGCGTGACGCCATCTCGAATCTTCGCTGTCACGTCATCGACATAATCAATAATCAGGACGGTACCGCCAACCGCACCATCGCCGCCCGCAGTGCCAAATCCGCCCAAAGACGTATCGATCGTGTACTTCGTGATGTTGCCGCTAATCCCTGGCAACGCAATGTTGCCGCCGAAATGGACGGCTTCGTTAATGCTGTTGGCGACTACGTTGACAGACTGACTGCCTGTACGGAACGCGGTCTGTTGATTGATTTGAGCGTCGTTGCCGATGTAGGCATCGCTAGTGTGATTGAGTCCCAAAACTGTGACCGCACCAGCAATGCTGACATCTGATCCTTTAGCGGTACTTTGTCCCCAAGAATCGACGGCGTTGTTGTCTAAGCCGAAGTTATCGTCCAGGTACGTGGTCAGATTTTCGATAAACGTGGTGCCGCGCACTTGGGCTTTAGACCCGAGTTCGTCCCAGTTCGAAGTGTTGCCGAAGTCTTCCTGAGAGAGGTCGATACTGTCCCCAGGCTTATTGCCGATATATTCGTACAGAATTTCGGCTTCGCCACCAGCATCGTGACCTTCTTTGACTTCAACCACGGTGCCAGCATCGATAACTTGCGTGCCGTCGTTGGTGTTGAAATCGGCTGAAACGTTGACGCTATCCCAAAGATTGACGCCGAAGGCAAATTCGTAGTCGTTGAGCGCTTCGGAGGTCACGTCCAGCGCTTGTCCGGCATCGACCTGAGCGTTATCGCCGATGTAAGCCTCAGCATTGTTCGTGTAGTCTCCCACCGCTACTGCAGCAGACCCTGCAAACTTGCTGCCTTGCTGATCGGCAGTTTCGTCAGGGTCGACTTCCTGAGTGGTTTCGTCGATGGAAGAACTTGCCGTCACATCAGGACGATTGTCGATCGACGCCTTAACCTCGATCTCATCTTGTGCGTCCACCGCAGCATCGTCCCCGATGCGAGCGGTGGCGTTATTGACATCGTTGACGACAGCTACTGCCGCTGCTGCGTCGAAGGAGCTAGTTTGCCCTTTGCCATCTTCCGTGGCCGAGTCTCCCGACTTGCTACTCAGGAGCGAACCGACTTTGCCTGATACTTTGCTGATTGTGGCGTAGTAGGTATCATCCAGTAGATTACCGGTGGAGTCGGTGTTCACTCCGGCTGCTGCCGCGACACCCGTAACCACCGTCGGAATGACCAACAGCTTGCTCGAAGGAACCGCTTCTTTACTCTGGAGAGCGTTCACCGTCAGGTTTCCACCAACACTGACGTCGCCATCCACGAAGGCATCCGTGCTACCGTCTTCATCCGAAACCGCCACCGAGACGCCGACCGAACCGTCTGATCCGGAGGTCGATCGCGCCATGGTGAAGTTGCGATCGACCGTGTCAGCACGCACGACCAAGTCGCCACCGATATCGAAGGTCGCGTTGCTGCCCACTTGAGCTTTCGAGGTCGAATCAACGATGCTTACGGCTACTGCACCAGCCGCACCGCCAATCGCTCCACCGTCAGCTACGACTTCGAGGGTGTTGTCAGCACCAGAACGGATGAACGTGTCGCCCGTCGTTGTCACGTCACCATCAACGACGACTTCGGCAGTCGTATCGACGATACCCAGCGCCAAGCCCAAACCGTAAATCAGCGGTTGGGTCGTGGCGTCAGATGTGGCTTCGGCAACTGCATCAAACGTCGTTCCGAAGATGGCACTAGACTGCCCCAAATCGATCTTGGCTTCAGTGGTTGAAAGCGCCACACCAGCCAAAAACTGGAAGCTTTCGAGGAAGCTAATCCCGGTTTCGACGAGCGAATCCACCAGACCGGCAGAATCTTCCCAGATTCTGCCGTGGTCAGCGGTGGCGGTGAAATCGATATCGCCACCTTTGACGGTCGAGTCATTCAGCGTGATGCCGACTTTGCTGGTATCGACATCCGCCAACAGAATATCGAAGGCATCAGTTCCGGCGGTTTGCGTAACGGTTAGCGCCACATCACCAGCACTAAAGCCGCTGCCATCTTCAACGTGAGCGTAGATGTTGGCGCTACCCACAGAACCGGTTTCGCTGCCGATAGTGATGTTGTCGCCATCGAACTGAATCGCACCCGAGTTCCCCGTTGAAGCATTCGTATCCTGGTCGCCACCCGCCGCAATTTGTCGGGTCGAGAGCGTCACGCTGTTGCTGGAGGTATCGAGAGAAATCGTGTCGGCATCAACATCGATGTCACCACCGCCTGTAGACACATTGGCTTGAAATGTAGCCGTATCCGCGTCGACGTCCAGTTTGCCGCCAGCGGTGTCCACATCAGCCTGGATAGAAACCGTCTCGGCATCCAACTTCAGCGTTTGATTCTGAAGGGTCAGCGCGCTAGTGACGTTGATGGTGTCGTCGCCGCCATCGCCCTCCACCGTCAGCGAAGCAGCAAACCCATCGTCAAGGGTTTCGAGATTAATCGTGTCATCCCCCAATCCCAGATTGATCGTGAGGGAATTCGTGGGATTGACAAACGTTGTGTGTTCGAATGTGCCGTTGTCACTACGCAGCGTAATGCTGCCATCCGTGGCATCATTCAGCAGCGTGGCTTCGTCATTCGAACCGACCAGACCAGCATCGAGGAAACTCAAGTCGATGGTCACGTCAGTCGACGTACCGCCCAAAGTTACAGGTTCGAGTCCGGCAAACCTTACGAGCGTGTCGTCGAGCAAAATGCTGCCCGAGTGGGCGTCAATGGCCTGATAGACAATGGACTCGTATGCGCCGCCCACCATTTCCAAGATGTCGAAGCCGCCATCGCCACCATCCAAGGTGCCGCTCAGGCTGCCGCCTTCCGCAATGATGAAAGTATCTTCGTTATCGACACCACCAAACAGATTCTCAACCCCAGTAAAATTAATTCGCTCGTTGACCACACCGCTGTCAGCGCCCAAAATTTCCCAGGTTACTTCAGCAGTTTCAGGGCCAAACAGTAAGTCTTCGCCGCCGCCTGCGTTGAAATTCAGCGTGCCCCCTGTGGCGTTCAAGGCATCGCTCAACGACGCATCCACGAACAGGCGATCGCTCCCACCGCCCAAACTGACATCTATCGACGTGGTATCGAAGATTGAGAAAACTTCCAGTTCTGAAGTTGATAAATCTAGGTCAGTGGAAAAATTAATACCATCAGTGCTGAACTCTAAGAAATCGTCTTCATTCACTTGCAGATAAAGGAAATCTGCATCGCTCCCACCGTCAAAGGTTACTGTGCTGCTTGCAGCGCTGTTCACTTGAAATACATCTGAGGACTGTCCCGTAACCGAGTCAGTTCCACCATCTTCCTGACTTGAGGTGTCGGTACCGAGTTCGTTGCCCGCCCACAACGTCTCTCCCGTCATATCCGTCACTTCAATTTTGAAGGTGTCTAGCTGCTCTAGCGGATCGTTCAGCGCAGTTCCACCACCCGAATCTCCACCGGAAAAGGCTCCCTCGAGCCATATTGGCGATTGAAGAAGGTCGTCGTTCTCACCAAATAGACGTGGAGAAGAATTGAACTCGGTGCTGACTTGGTTGGCGTCCATGGCGTGGGGGGGTTACCTATCTGCGTGAATGACCAAAAGCGGCCGGTCTTCCGGCCAATACAAAAAGTGATCCCTCTGAAAGAGACCTAGTCGAGTCGCGAATGCAGAACCCGACGCTTGCACTCGAAGCAACTAATAGCTTTGGGGCTATGCCATATTTTGCGCGTGAGAAAACGCTGTCGCGAAGCCAAAAGAGTAATATTACTCTTTTGTATGGGCTCAAGATCTAGAAATCGTACACCTATGTGGCCCTCACCTCACTTATCCAAATTTAATGTGCCCCAAATCCGTGTATGAATTTCCGCATGCAGACGACCCGCTCCAGTCAAATAAATATCGCCCAGCACGACAGTTGACCAAAACTTCACAGCATTTCGAGCTACCCACTCACCTCAGTCGGCCCTCAACCTGGGTCTAACGGGGGCTTTCCAAACTCACTTACGGTCGAGTTCGCGTTTCGTCATAGTCGGGATCCCCCGGCCTCGGTACAGACAGTTCTGCCTCATCCTCAAGCTCTTCCCGCAATTCGGGTGCAACCACGTTATCAAAGGGATTGGGAGGAGAGCCAACGCGTAACTGCACGATAAAGCGATCGTCTCGGGTATTGAGAGTATCGCCAAATTCATAAACATCCCGATTCCATTGCAGACTTAGGGACAAACCATTGGGACCGTCGGTAAATCGATGCCGGAGAATCGCGCCAAAACTGGTGAGGCTCTCTTGAGGTAGCAGATAGCCAGACAGAGTGAATCGGTTACTCCAGTTCCAACTGATATTGCCTCCTAACGATGAAGGCGTCGACTCTTCCAAGACACCATCAAAGAACTGTGTCAGCCCTAGTGAGAGTTGTCGAAAGCGAAATGTAGCCCCAACAGCCAAAAAATTATTGGCAGGATCGGTCAGGATGGCTTCTACGCCAGTAGGGCGGTTAATCGCGTAGCGAAAACTGCTCGATAGCGTTACATTTACAGCTCTATTGAGTGCAAACTGCTTGGACAATAAACCATCTACTTTGCTGAAGTAATCGCGATCTGGATTTAGGTAACCAATCGCTCCTACTTTCACGCGCCATCCCGAGCGGTTCGAGCGCGTATAGTCCATACCGAGATAAGGCTTGATTTTTGGAGATGCGATCGCCCCAGCGTAATATCGAAAAACCTGCTTGAGATCGGTAAAATTTCCAGTAAAGCTCAGGTGTGGATAGTAGGTTGTTGATTCTGACAATATCTGAGATGCAAACGAATCGGCATCGCTCCCGAGAAAACTCAAGTATACTTGCGCGTAAAAATCTGAAATGTCGTCTGACGAAAGAGTCTGGTCGTTCACGACCGAAAGAAAACTGATATTAGCGTCTGCACCTCCCTCGCCACCAGCATCAGCAATGGCTTGACTCGGACCAATATTTTCAAATCGACTATCTCGAAATAACTCGAGATCTACAACGGGACTGAGCCCTAGCCATACTCCTCGAAATCGTCCGGAAGGAGCATTTTGGTTTGGAAGTTGATGCTTCGCTCGGCCGATTCCGCCGTGATAAATCGTCATACTATTAGCAGGAAGTCGCGTATTATTTGCGGCTAGAAAGAGAGTTTTATTGATATTTGTATTTACATTCTGTTCGGAGCCTTCTAAGTCTGGGACGAAATCGGGAAATACTTGGGCCACTCCCTGAGTCGCTGCATTTGTGGTGAAATTGCGATCGCCGAGAATTCCAGTGAAACCGTGGATAGTTCGGCCTAACGCCGCAGACTCGTGATTTGCTTTCACCACTTGCCGAACGCGAGAGAACGTAAGTGCTGGTGAAAATTTAATTCTTTCAGTACGCTCCACTCGCGCCTGTCTCGATGCATCCGTTGCTGGAAGACTGCCGACATTGGGAAAAAAGAGATCGAGACCGACAACTTCACCATTTACACCTTCATTCTGAAAGCCAGGCTGTTTGAGAATTTCTAAAGTCTCTGGAGAGATGACGTCGCCAACATTGCCAGGCTGTTCGATCCGAGTAGGGAACAAGAAATCGGGATCGATACTGTCTTCAAGCACCACGAGTGCTGGTGTAAACGTGCATTGTTGATTGGGATCGGAGACTGGTTTACCCACAGCCCGACACGTCCCGGTAAAGCTCTCCTGAACCCGCATTCCCACAATCGTTACGGGCTCGCTCTGGGCGACTTCAACTTCCCGGTCAGTCGTTACGATACGAAGTTGAAGGTATTGACCGCGTTGCTCCGAAATAAATACGTTGTCGCGAGTTAGAGCTTGTTCGACCTCGCTATCAATCGCGTAAATGCCGTCAATAGACAAATAATCGCGAATTTGTTCGCCGAAGAGATAGCGAGGTGCGACTTCCCACTCAGTCAAATGACTGATGGCAGTTCCGTTGAGGGGCAAAATCGTTAGAACCGGGGGAACTCTCTCATTGGGTACGATTTGAGGCGAAATTTTGTAGTCAGGATCGGCGGGCTCTGCTTCACTCTCCGACTCGATCTCTGAGGAGTCATTGGGTGCGAAATTGCGATCGCCAGACTCGGAAATTTGCGTTGGCGCAGGTAATGTCAGGTTGGATGCCTTGGATGCCGCACGGCGAAGCGTGAATTCGCTTACCCGCTTCAACTGACTGACCGAGGTTGCCAATTGGCGATCGCCGTCAGGTAATGTTTCTCCCCAAGCCGCCCCTCCTGTAGAGCCAACACCCGAGCATATAACAGTAACGAACGTGCCAATTCCAACCGCGAACGCACGAAAAAACGCGGGCATGTTCTAGCCAGTCCCCGACCCAAGTTCTAGACTTTGGCCCGTGGTGCGACGCGTAAATGCATTCCATGTACCGAGTTCTTCTCTCGGACGACCGAGCAACATGGCTCGCGTGTCATCGCTTAACCCCTGCACCATGCCAAAGTCGGCTCCAGCAATACTGGCAACGTCAGACAGATCGGCATCCGTGAGGTCGGCTGCTCTAAAATCAACTCCTTGCAGTTCAGCGCCACACAAGCGGGCCTCACGCAAACAAGCTCCCGTGAGAAAGGCTTGCTGCAAACAAGCTGAACTGAGGGACGTGCCGCGCAAATTGGCCTCAGTTAAATCCGTCCCGCTTAGATACGTCCCCAGCATGCGCGCCCCGTGTAAATCAACCCCGCGCAAATTGGCTGTATTCAAAAACGCACCATTCAAATTCGCTCTCGGACCTACAGCACCCGAACTTTTGTAGCCAAAGCCTTCCGGCCACTCAGTATCACTATCGTAAAGTGCTATTTGCAGTTGCACCTCGGCCAACGTCGCGGTCGATAAGTTGGCTCGGCGGAGATCGGTGCGATTGAGGAAAGCCCCTGTTAGATCGGCAGCAGCTAAATTTGCACCGCGCAGGTCAGCACCGCGCAGGTCAGCACCCTGCAAATTGGCCCCTTGCAAATTGGCCTCGCTGAGGTTCGCGTTGACCAAACTCGCTCCGGCCAGATCGGCCCGGTCGAACTGTATCCCGGCCAGATTTACCGCAAATAGTTCTACACCGCGCCACGATGCTTCTGATAAATTGTTTGTCCCTAAATCGCTCAAACCCTTACCCGCACGCAGGAGAGCTAATACGTTGGAAAAAGAGCGATCGCCCGCAGAAGTCATCATGATTAAAAAGAATGCCGCAGTTGCAATTGCCAATTGTCCTACAATTTCGATCGTTCGGGAGGCGATCGCTCATGTCTACTAGTATTCCCACGACCATGATGGATTTTTTCCGCAAAAGCGAAGGCATGTGGATGACCCAGCGGTCAGTGCATCATTTCGACATTACTCAGGACGAGTCCGGCGAATCCAATCTCACCGTTCAGGTCATCGAGCCGGACGATGAAAAGATTGCTAGCGTGCTGGCACTGCGCGGCCTCAAAGCGGCTCAAGTTGCGGGTGGCGCGCGGTTCATGTGGCAGCCGAATTTAGACTTAACTGAGCCCAATCCCGACTATGCTGCCGTGCTGATCGACCTGCCTGATGAAGGCGGTCGTTCGGGTCGACTGCTGCGCGATCGCGGCTATGTCGAAAAAATTCCCGTGATCTCTCATTACTGGTTTGCCAATGACGGCGTCCTAACCATTAATACTGACTACGACAACAACCAAGGCCAGGAGCGCTGCTGGTTTATCACTGACGACTTTCGGGTTCGGGTCAGCACGGTGCGCATGATGAACGGCGTGAACTTGATGACCTACTGCTCCGAACGGCGCTGTCTCTCCCACGCCAGACTCGAACGCATGGCTGCAGCCCATGCGTCTAGAACCGAAGACGGCCTGTTGGCTGCCGGAGCGTAGCACCTTACTCGCAATGCAAACGAGATCGGCCTCTGACAGCGTTCGAGCCGATTATTACTTTTCTCCCACAGGGAAGATGGTTTGTTACGGATTATTGCGTTACTTCTGAGAAATGAGACGGCGCTTCAGCGTGTCTTTTATGCTCAGATTGTTTTCATCATGCCAGGTTGCACTCTATGTATAGGCCGTTTCTCGAACATTTGGAGCAAACGCTGTTTCAAAAGTTCGATTTGCAGACCCGTCCCATTCCTTCTGGCCTCGAGTTCAACCGCAGCGATCGCGGCCGTAATAAATCTGCCACGATCCAGAGCTGGTGCTACGAGTGTCCCGAGTTCCGCAAGATTCGCTACACCTACATTGATGCCGATACCACTGCACAGGTATTCAATGCCGTTATCTATCCTAATTACCAGTACGATTTGCCATTGTTGGGCATCGATCTCCTCTCCTTCGGTAACAAAAAAATCCTTGTCGTGATGGACTTCCAGCCGCTTTATCAGGACGAAGAGTATCTAACCAGATATATCGACCCCATGCAGGCATTGAAGCTGAAATACGACGACTTAGCTCAAGAGCTGGAAATGAAGTTCTACGATGCTAATCAGTACTTCTCGAAAAACCTGCTCTTCGCCAAGACAGATGCTCAAACAGTGGAAACGCGGGTATTTTCGGCATTCAAAGACTATTTGGAACTGTATTGGCAGCTGCTCGATAGAGCCAAACTCTCGACCGACCCCGCCGAGTGCAATCGCATTCAGCAAGCTCAAAAAGACTACGATCAGTACAGCGCCGAACGCGATCCGGCTTCCGGACTATTCAGCAGTTATTTCGGCCGCGAATGGGCAGAGCAGTTCCTATACGGATTTTTATTCGAAGATGCCGTACCGTTAGCAGTGCAAGCGAGTCGTTGATGACCCTCTATCAACCGTTTCTGGACTACGCGATCGCCTACCTGCAGGACCATCTTGACCTACAGCCTTACCCCATACCGGAAGGATTTGAGCGTAAAGCTGCCATATCGGGCAAAGGCAAACGGCAAGCAGAGGTCGTGACTACTAGTCATGCCTATCAATCCCCCAAGCTGCGGCAAATTCGGGCGGCACACGTGCAGGGGGGAGCAGCATTCCAGGTACTTAATTTCGTCATCTTTCCGCACTTAGAATACGACTTGCCCTTTTTTGGGGCCGATTTGGTGACTCTCCCCGGCGGTCACCTCATTGCTTTGGATATGCAACCCTTATTTCGGGATGAAGAAACTTATCAAGCCAAATACACGCAGCCGATTTGGGAGACTTTCCAAACTCACCAGCAGCACTTGCCCTGGGGCGGAGAT
>JBCBVC010000090.1:0-17882 GCA_039817845.1 Cyanobacteria bacterium J06642_2 | reverse complement strand
AATGCTTTGAATTGGCTGCTTTAAATCATGAGCTAAAATATTCGCAAAATATTTCAGTCTTTCATTAGATTCTGTCAATGCATGATTTTGTATTTGGATCTTCTTATGTTGTGCTTTAATTGTGAGCTGATGCTCAATCCTGGCATAAACTTCCTCAATCTGAAATGGCTTGGTAATATAATCGGTGCCACCTGCGGAAAACGCTTTGACTTTGTCAAAAGCTTCGTCAATGGCACTAATAAAAATGATAGGAATGTCAGCAGTCGCAGCATTGTTCTTGATTGACGTGCAAACTTCATAACCATTCATCTCGGGCATGAGAATATCTAAGAGGATCAGATCGGGTCGGTGAGACTCAAGATAATCTAGTGCAAGTTTCCCGCTCAAGGCACATCTGGTTTGATAACCTCGCTGTTTCAGGCATTGATTGAGCAGGCTGAGATTGGCAGGCGTATCGTCAACGACGAGAAGTGTCGCACGATCGCTAGTAATAACAGTAGATTGAGGCAATGTGAGGGGCATTGAGGTGCGATGAAGAATTTCACTGATAAGTTGTAGGGCAAGCTCGCACGTTTAGGCGGGGATAATGAGCTCGCTATAGCGAGCTCGTCATTGCTTTCATAGGATGATTTTCTCCTATGGAACAGAGACGTCAGGAACTTGAGCAAATCATTACTGATTTAGCTTGCCCATTGTATGAGTAATCCAAACAGAGGCTACCAAGGGTCACTTACCTTGATGTTCCTAGGCTAGCCCCTGGCCCTTCGCATAGATGGATTAGGCAAAACGCCCCTGACATTCACGATGGATGTGGAATGTTTGAGATCGCGTGCGGATAGCGAAGGCAAATTTGAGTAGTGGCTTAAACAACGACGTTGGCAAAGCGTACAGCAGGATGGCCGCCATAATTGTGAGCGTGGTGCCGCGCGGTTCTGCAAAAATGCGCAGATCACTTGCTAATGCTTTCATCGCTAAATCTAAAGCAGCTTTACCATCGCCAATCATCACGGCTTTTTGAGCCAAAGCGCGATACTGGTACCCGCGTGCCAACGAGCCCCAACGCACGATCAAGTTGGGTGCATACTGACGGGTTTTCTCTACTACCGTCATCCAACTGTCGAATTGGCGGTAGAAGCTTGCTGACAAGCCACCTGCATTGATGCGGTAGCAGGTCAGGGCCTCTGCTAAACCTTCTAGTTGCCATTCTGTTTGACAAGCAATGCGCAACCATAGGTCGATATCTTCGTTGCGTCGTAAGGATTCATCGAAGAATTCTGCACCGCGACGAGCAGCTTCCAGAGTTTCTCGCCGCACGACGGGAGTGGAACCATTGCTGATGGGATTGCGACATAGCAACCGTTTGGCATCAACGCGTCCAGTGGCTGACATTAAATAAGCGGCTGAAGTACCGCCAAAGAACTTCGATCGCGAGAAAGAGACGCCTACCTCAGGGCAGCGGTCGAGATGTTCGACGTGGCGTTCTATTTTTTCCGGTTCCCACATGTCATCGCCATCGAGAAAAGCGACATACTCACCGCGAGCGTGGCGAATACCTGTATTACGAGCGCCAGCTAAACCGCAATTTTCTTGCTCGATAATATGGAGGCGCGGATCGTCGAACTGGCGGCAAACTTCAGCACTTCGATCGGGAGAACCGTCGATGACGACAAGAATTTCAATATCTCGATATGTCTGCGCAAAAATCGATCGCAGCGTGTCGGCAATAAAATCCTCAACATTGTATGCAGGAACTACGACCGAGACCCGGGGGGAAGGAAGAACCGACAACATAGCGAATGACTCCGTAGGTAAAGAGGGGTAGAACGATCCAATGAATGGCGAGGACTGCGGTGGCAATACCTGTGAGTCCCCATGGCAAACCTGCCAGTATGGCGAGGGCAAAGCAGACTGTGAACGTACATTCCCAAAGGAAATCGAGATGAGCGCGGTTGCGTACCCACAGCACTTGCGAAGCTGCGCGAGCGAACGGACGGGGAATGGCTGATAGGCAAATCAATACGGCCAGTGGTACAGCAGATGTCCATTTAGCACCGAACACCAAAGGGATGTAGGTGGGTGCAAGACTGGCTTGTAGGACGACTAATGGCACGATGATGCAGGCGATCGCTTTCAATGCGCGCATAAAGCGTTGCGGTAGCTGGTCAGGGTTTTCACACAGGTGCGGATAGAGGGACTGAGAAAGCGCATTAACCGCGCTAAGGGAAAGTCCTAGGCCTGCATTGAAGGCGAAATAATAAATACCGAGTTGCTCGACTCCCAGAAACGGCCCTACCAGTAGGTAATCGAGATTTTGGCGCAGTGTATTCAGCATTTCTACGCCGAGAATGCTGCGCCCGAATTGGACGATCTCTTGCCAACCGCTTAAGTCGAAATGGCGGGGAGCTTTCCAGGTGTGGTTGACTCGATTTACCACGACCCAAATAGGGGCAACTAACACTTTCGGAGCGACGATCGCCCACATGCCCCAGCCTAGAAACGCAAAGATAACAGTCAGAACGGCATTGGTAACGACTTGAAGTGAAACGGAAACAGCACTGACTTCCAGCCGGTTCTCTCGTTGTATCAAGGCCGAGCGTACTTGAGCAAAGGGCAGCATCGGATAAATCAAAGCGAGCGTGCAGATAGGTAGGATGAGCGCGCGATCGCTGTAAATCCATCCAGCTGCAACTCCAGCCCCACACTGAATGACGAACAAGAGCACCGCCACAATCCAGGTGAGCCAATAAGCCGTATTGCAAAGCTTAGGCAGGTCATCTTGGGGAGCTTGAATGAGCTTGGCGGTAATGCCATTTCGGGTCAGAACGTCTACGAAATCGTTGACGGTTAAGACAATCGCAGCGAGGCCATAGTCGTGAGGAGATAACAAGCGCCCCAACACGACAACGACGAGCAAGCGCGAGACCCGAATCACAATTTCGGTGCCTCCCATCCAGCCGACATTCTTGAGAAATTTGCCTGACATGCTTGCAACCTGAGTATGTGCTGCTTCAAGATCGGTTGTATACAGGCAAAGAGAAATCACAGTAAAACCAAAATGCGTTCTCGATGATTCGATAAAAAAACGATGAAGTCCTAAGACTTCATCGCGTGTCGTTCTTTGTTTCTGCGCGCGAGCGCTCCACATGGCAATCGTAGCTGCTAAGGAGCACTCAAATATTTTTGAGATGTGAGGTTAACTACCAGCCCTGCCTATCTAAACTCGCGATCGCACTGGATTGCGTTGCGACCGAAAAGGGGGAAACGACGCGATCGCTCGAATTTGCCTGGAGTACGTCTCGCCATTGCCGAATGTAGTTGTCGGTTGCTAGCTGAACGGAGTCACGGCCTGCCTTTCCCCATGCATGTAGCTCTTCTCTCGATACCTCTGTGCATGCATATCGCAAAGTTTGAGCTAATGCCTCAGCGTCTCCAGGTGGGACGGCCAGCCCACATCCCGCGAACTGATCGCTCAATCCATCTACATCACTGACGATGACAGGCTTTGATGCAGCCTTGGCTTCGGTACAAGTGATGCCCCAGGCTTCCCAACGCGAGGGAATGACCACGAGGTCAGCGTCGCTGAGAAATTCAATTAAGTTATCGATAAAACCGACAACTTTCACATTGGATTTGCCCTCGGCCATACGCATCAACGTTTCCGTGTCGGGGCCTCTACCACCAATCTGAATCTCGATGGGCAAATCTTGCAAATAAGACGCGGCCTCAATCAGCACGTCGAACCCCTTCCAAGGTAGAACGTGACGGCCAAAAGTCGCGACGACTAATCGATTGCGTTCGGCAAGTCGACGAGGGACCGCTAAATATGCATTCAAATCAGAGCAGGAGGCAATAGTTGAAAGTCGATCTTGAGGGACAAAGCGAGCCAGCCACCGGCTTTGCGTTGGAGAAACAGCAATGGTGCGCTCGACGAGACGGCTGGCTACGGCTAACGCCCGTTGCAGTTGGCGAGGGCGACTTGCCCCTACGAGCTGAAAGTGTTCGGAATAGTGATGCTCGACCAGAATCGTGCGGTAGCCATAAATCCAGGACAGTCCGCGAATGAGGGCTAGGGTCGGCAGCACGGCAGTCCGGATAGCGAAGTGAATGGCAACAACGTCGGCAGTGGCAACAGCCTTCGCAATCTTGGCTGCATGACTGATGCGACCGTCAGTCTCCAAATAAGCAAACGCATAGGTTTCTTGCAGAACAGAAGTATCTATCAGCTCGAGCGTGCTACCAATGCCACCAACATTGCGATCTCCAACTAAATGCAATACGTTGCGTTTCATGGCGTGTCCTCATGAGTGGTGTAAGGGATAATGGGAGCGCAGTCGAGATTAACTTCAAAACGAGCTTCGGAAGCTCAACATGTTTGCAAGGCTAATCCGTACAGCTTTTGAATTTCTTGGCAATAGAAGGATGCGGTCGAAGCCCGTTTGCGCAAGCGCGTCTTGATGGCTTGCATTAATTCTTCGAAAGTGAACGGTTTGGTAATGTAGTCGTCGGCTCCCATCTCCATCCCCAAACGACAATCTCTCTGGTCCACCCTGGCCGTAAGAAAAATAAATGGAATGTCGGCCAACTTAGGATTCTGCTGTAGAGTTGACAGCACGTTGTAGCCATCAAGGTGAGGCATATTGATGTCACTGAGTATGAGGTTGGGTCGATGTTTTTTAGCGATTTCGATTGCTTCATGACCATTGTCTGTGTCGAAGACTTCATACCCTTCTAAGGTGAGAAAATCGACCATGCTCTGACGAATTTGGAGTTCGTCTTCGATGATTAAGATGCGCTGATTCATGTCTATTCTCCTAACTGTTATGGGTGTGATTGAGTGAAATTTCTGGAAGAAGAGGAGCAGTTGGGATCATTAGGTGCGTGGATTGATTGCGATTAGAGCCAGTGGAGCAATGAGTATTGCTCCTGCTAAAAGCAATGTGATAAACCCTATCGAGCGCCACAGTGACTGCTTTTCGATAGCAGTGGGACAAAACTGCGGTGCCGTTAATTCAGCAGCGAGATCGGTATCCGCCAAGTTGCTAGTAGTGATGCTGATTGGATGGGTTAGCGATGGTTGGGGATGAGAAAAAGTTGAAGCTTGCATAATCGAGTGTTCCTTAGACGAAGTAGGTGTTGGAGTGCGTGTTGAATTACAGTTGACTTCGCGAGATCGGCAAATACTTCTGGGGTTGGTAGATCTGGAGGGATGCCTAGTGCAATCACATTTCCTACTCAGTCAGGCGATTGCACCGGGACTTGTTTGACTCTGGTATCGGAACCTGAATTTGTTCTATCGAGCCAGAGTGAAATAACGGAGAAATATTTGCAAGCAGAACGAATAATTTTCATGCCACGGCTTTCAACGCCTGTATCACGGCATAGCGATATTGCATCGACTCCAGCAAGCGGCCCCAGCGACTGATGCAGTCGGTTTCTGCAGATTGCACTGAAGCACGTCCGGTTTGTCCCCAAGCGTGCAGTTGTGTTTGAGAGACTTCGGTACTGACGTGATGGAGTGCTCGGGCTAAAGCTGCCGCGTTGCCTGCTGGAATTGAAAGTCCACAAGCGGCGAACTGGTGCTCGAGACCGTCTACCTGACTGACAATCGCCGGTTTGCCAGCTGCTTTGATTCTCAAGGCCTCGAAGCTGTGTGGATATCTGCGCGGAGTTAAAATGGCGATGTCTGCAGCGGCAAACAGCAACGGTTCGGCCTCAAATGGGCCGACAAACCACACGTTGCCGACATTGGCAGCGCGCGATCGCAATTCAGCCATATCAGGTACGTTGCCAGCCAGCAGAATTTGAATAGGCAGGTTTCGGATGCGACTGGCAGCATCCAAGATCGTGTCGAATCCTTGGTCTTCCATGTTCTGAGAGCCGGGTGCGACAGCCACTAAGCGATCGCGCGAGCGCGTGCGTGGGGCAATTGCACGCAACGCATTCAAATCGCAACAAGCGGGAATTACTTTAACTTGGTCAGCATCCAAAAAGGTTTGCAGCCACTGTCCTTGCACGACTGAACTGCTAGCAATGCAGTGGACGCATTGACTTGCAGCCTGAAATAGCCACTGTTGCCACTGAGTTTGAATCCCTTCGGCAGATGCAGCATGGAGGGGATAGAAACTGTCTACAAGTACGGTGGAGCATCCAAAGCGGGAAGCCAGTCGGCCAATTTCTTGGATCGTAGGCAGTGTCTTCACTGATATCGGTATGTGAATGAGTACTACATGCGCCTGCCTAAGCTCGTGAGTTATTTGAAACCAGTCGATCTCTGTGCTGGCCAATTCCACAGTCGAAAACTTATAGGCGTCGGCCAATGCGGACGTATGGAGCAATTCGAGTAAGCCAGCTACAGCAGTGGTGTGCTGCTTGCTCGTGATGTGCAAAACGTGGGTTGCGCCTTGGAAATTCATAGCCTCAATCTGTGAATGTGTGCTGACAAAATTCGTCTTCGGTCCCGCTGTGGCGATCTGCAGCAGAGATGAGTTCTCTTCAGGTGTAAGTGTGTCCGGTGAAAACAAAGGGAACGAGGAGCAGCGTGGAATTTGAGACCGCCATTTCACTCTTGCTCGTCACGATGGCGTAGTGAGAAACCCAAAGCGAATAGCCACTCGTCGGCTTGCCCAAGATTCATGTCAGTAAAATCCACGCATTCACTTTTGTTTCACTCTCGCGAAACACCTTAGAATTGCGGGCTACAGTGGTTGGATTTGTATCCACCGCCGCGTGGCAGCTCTCAAGTTGTTGGAGGCATGTCAGCAAAGCAGAACTCAGAGAGTATGCGATCTCTATCTGATGTCACTGACGCGTTAACTGCATTACCAACGCAATTACCTACATTCGGACAACTAAAAACCATGTCAACTACAACTAGTACTGTCGTCCAAGGAACGACATCTCCAGATTTTTTGTCGTCGGGTGCTGGGAACGATCTCTTGTTCGGCGATGGCGGCAATGACGTCCTCAATGCAGGACTGGGGAACGACCAGCTTTTTGGTGGCTCAGGCACGGATGTGCTCGATGGTGGTGCCGGTAATGACGCGATCTCAGGTGAGTCGGGTGACGACTTTCTCTGGAGTGAGTCAGGTGACAATACGCTTTCGGGCGGCAGCGGGAAAGACACCCTCTACGCTGGTATCGGCAAAGACACCCTTTACGGCGGCAACGGAAATGATTTTCTCGATAGTCGCGCCAATAACGACTGGGCCCAGGGTGATGATGGCAATGACTTTATAGACGGCAACCAAGGTAACGATGCCCTCTTTGGCGATGGCTCTTCGGGAGCATACGTTGGTGTTGCCGATCCCAGCGATCCTCTTAACCCTGCTAATCAAGTCGATCCCAACGGCGATTCAGGCTCTGGCACTGGCGACCCCAATGCTAACAATGGTGGCTCCGATCCCAACATTGGCAACAATGACACAATTTTGGCTGGAGAAGGAGAAGATACGGTTTACGGCGGCTACGGCAATGACATACTCGATGGTAATGCCGACAGTGACTTCCTTTCGGGTGATGACGGCCACGACAATCTCTACGGTGGCACAGGCAACGATGAGTTATACGGTGGCTCTGGTCTTGACCTGATTGAAGCTGGAGACGACAACGACGTAGCCTACGGTGGTAGCGGCAACGACCTCGTGAATGGCGAAGCTGGAGACGATACCGTTGTTGGTGACAATGGCAACGATTATCTTTACGGCGAGGCCGGTGCCGACAACTTGTATGGCGGTATGGGTGATGACAGCTTATACGGCGGTCTCGGTGAAGATTCCATGCTAGGTGGGAACGGCAGCGACTTCCTAGACGGCGAAGCAGATAACGACACGTTGTTCGGTGAAAATCAAAGCGACGCTTTGTATGGTGGTGCCGGAGATGACGAGTTATATGGCGGATCGGGGAGTGACAGCCTGTTTGCAGGTGAAGGAGCCGATTTCGCTAGTGGCGGCAGCGAAGCTGATTTCTTAGAAGGAGCTGCTGGCAACGATACGCTCTCGGGTGATGACGGAGCGGATTGGATTTACGGTGGTTCTGACGCGGATTCTCTTAGTGGAGGAGCCGACGTCGATACCATCTATGCCGGCAGTGGCAACGACGAAGCGTCCGGTGATGCCGGGAATGACTTCCTCGATGGCGAAGCCGGTGATGACTCTTTACATGGCAAAGCCGGTGACGACTACCTTTACGGTGGCGAAGGCAACGATATTGTGTCTGGAGACGAGGGAAATGATTCTCTAGTCGGCAGCTTTGGGAATGACAGCTTATTTGCCGGTGAGGGAAATGACTTTCTCGATGGCGAAGCTGGCGATGACCTCTTGCAGGGCGAACTCGGGGATGACGTTGCTTATGGTGGCGGAGGTGCCGATACTCTTACTGGTGCAGAGGGGGCTGACTTCCTCAATGGTAATGATGGCGCTGACTCGCTCGATGGCAATGCCGGTAACGATACTTTGGACGGCGGAGCCGATAACGATACGATCGCCGGTCATGCTGGTGACGATTATCTGTATGGCGGTACCGGCCTGGATACGATTCTGGGAGGGGCTGACGACGATGTTATTCACGGCGGCAGCGAAGCTGATTTCCTCGACGGCTCCGATGGCATTGATGTCATTAGCGGAGAACTGGGCAACGATGTGATTAATGGCGGTGCCGGTAGTGACTACCTATACGGTGGCGACAACGATGACAGCTTGGTCGGCGGTGCCGAAAAAGACGAACTGCATGGCGGTTCCGGCGCTGACACCTTACTGGGAGAAGCAGGTAATGATGTTCTGATAGGCGAAGCCGGTAGCGATCGCCTCGATGGCGGCGATGGCAGTGACTACATGATGTCGGGAGAGGGTGATGACACTCTCGACGGTGGTGACGGCACAGATGAATGGATGGAGTTCGGCGATGTCGATTTTGTCTTGACTGACACCAATCTGACGGGATTGGGGACTAACACTCACATCAACATCGAACGCATCACTATTGGTGCTGGCGATAGTGCCAATCTCATCGACGCATCAGCTTACACCCTGAATTCTGTCTTCTTATATGGGGGCAGAGGTAATGACACAGTACTGGGCGGTAGTGAAGATGATTATCTCTACGGCGAAGCCGATGATGATTCCCTCAATGGTGGGGTAGGCAGCGATCGCCTCGACGGCAGTACTGGAGACGATACTTTGGTCGGTGCAGCCGGCTACGACCTCATCAAAGGAGGCGAGGGTAACGACTTTCTTGACGGTGGCAGCGAAGATGATGACCTTGACGGCGGTGAAGGTAACGACACCATAGTCGGCGGTGACGGTGGCGACACGCTCTACGGTGGCCTTGGGAACGATTCACTCGACGGTCAGCTCGACCATGATCGCCTCTTCGGTAGTGAAGGTGCCGACACTCTCATTGGGAATGACGGCAACGACTTACTTGATGGCGAAGTAGGTAGCGACATGCTCGATGGTGGCAACGGAGCTGACTCCCTCTACGGTGGAGATGACGACGATAGCCTGAGTGGTGGCGCTGGTAGCGATATTCTCAACGGTGGCAACGGAAACAACGATCTGGCGGGTGACGCCGGGAATGACTTTCTCGTTGGTGGCATTGGGAATGACACGATCGACGGTGGCGATGGCAATGACTACATTGAAATGAGTGCCGGGAACGACGCGATCGCTGGTGGAGCTGGTTTTGACGAACTGTACGCTCGGACAGAAAGCAACTTGACTCTCACCAACACTCAGCTTGTTGCCACTGGAACGGCTACCGTGAGTGGGATTGAGACGATGACCTTAGCAGGTGGCAGTACGGCCAATCTCATAGATGCATCGGCCTACACTGGTGGAGCCATCAGTGTTACGGCTGGTGGCGGCAGCGACACCGTTCTCGGTGGCTCTGGTTCTGACTGGCTGTATGGCGGAGCTGATGCTGATTCTCTCGTTGGCAGTGCTGGCAATGATAATCTCTTCGGCAGTACCGGTTCAGACGAGCTAATAGGCGATAACGGTCGCGACGTACTTTACGGCGAAGCCGATGCCGATACCCTCGACGGTGGCACAGGTCGTGACACGCTCTACGGTGGAGCTGGCAGCGACCTCCTGCTCGGGGATGACGGAAACGACATTCTTGTGGGTGCCAGTTTAGCGAATAGCACCGACAGCATTGATACCCTTACGGGTGGAGCTGGAGGCGATCGCTTTCGCTTGTACGATAGCGGCAACGTTCTTTACAACGACGGTGTTGCAAACTCAGCAGGTACGAGCGACTACGCGTTGGTGACTGATTTCGACATCATCGCCGATCGCATTGAGTTAGAAGGCACCTCCGAACAGTACGTTCTCGGTAGTGCGCCCGTTTCTGGCATCGGTCTTTACCTAGCTCAGGATACGGACGAACTGATCGCTGTGGTTCAGGGAGCAACTGAACTCGATCTGACAGCTAGCTATTTTAGCTACGTCTAACGAGGAGCGATTGGCCCTCAGACTTTACGCGAACATAAGCAGCACTGTAAGAGGTCTCACTCCTACAGTGCTTCTTTATTGTTTGAGCAGAGTGTATTGCCCAAACCAAGAATATGAAAATAAAGAGAAAATCACATCATTATTTCTCTCATAGATATTTAGTACCCTCATCAGATATCTAAGTAAATGAGAATCAATTTACATTGATTGATACCGGAGCTGAAAATCAATTTTTCTGAATTTATGTTCTCTATTTAGTCTTCTGAAATTCAGAATAATCACTATGAGAACAGTATTTTTTCTTATATTAGATTCTTAGAAATATTTTCTCATAAAGAAATATTGGTTCTGTTTTAAGTTTCACTTTTTGTTCTCTTTGTTTTTCCATGATGTCTTTGTCTGAAGTTCAAATTCCATTGATGTTCTTATCTGGAAAGACGAACTAGTTGCATGGTTACCTAATATCACAAGTAGGAAAATGACTAACCCGCAATCATCGCCTCTCGACGTGTTAGGAGATCTTGGTTCTCAATGGGATGGAACGGAACTCAGTCAAAGTGCTATCTGGCATCCGTCTAACGACAGTGACTGGGAATTAGTTTTCAACGATGAATTCGATGGAAATTCGCTCAATCTAGATTATTGGAGCACCAGCTTCTGGTGGGGCGGAAGAACCAACTACGCCAATAACGAAGACCAATACTACATAGATGATGCCCTTGTCGTCGAAAATGGGGTCCTTAGTATTGTTGCTCAAGAAGAAACCATTCAAGCATTCGCTCCAGTAGATCAAGGCGATCTATTTGATTACACCTCTGGTATCGTCTCGGGTCACGACAAGAGAGCGTTTACAAATGGCTACTTTGAAATTCGTGCCAAAGTTCCTTCCGGGCAGGGGCTTTGGCCTGCATTTTGGATGCTCTCGGCAGATAAAGTCTGGCCGCCAGAAATTGACATTTTAGAAATGCAAGGCCACGACACGAGCACACTGTATGCATCGCTGCACGGAACGGATGAAACCGGTAACGACTACACGCTCAACCAAGGCAGTCTTGTCACTCAAGAAGACCTGTCGCAAGACTTTCATACTTACGGCGCTCAGTGGAACGAAAACGAGATTATTTGGTATCTCGATGGCGTTGAATTCTTCCGCACGGCAAATACGCTGCCCGAGGGGGCAATGTACCTGCTTGCCAACCTAGCCGTAGGCGGTTGGGCCGGAGAAGTCGATGCATCGACCATGTTTCCTGCAACCTTCGATATCGACTACATCCGCGTGTATCAAGATGCTGATGACACGATGCACGGAGGAACCGGAGATGATGTACTAACCCGCAACAACGGTCACCTGGCTGGAGAAGACGGAAATGACCTGCTGACGGTCTCTGGAGTTGGCAACCTGTACGGCGGCAACGGCGACGACACGTTATTCGGCGGTTCTGGAAAGAACCAACTCTTTGGTGATGCCGGTAACGATCTCCTCGATGGGGGAGCGGGGAGCGATTCCCTCGACGGTAGCACTGGCAACGACACGCTCTTGGGTGGTGCCGGATACGACGTTCTCCGAGGGGGAGATGACAGCGATTCTCTCGACGGCGGTAGCGACAATGACGATCTCGACGGGGGTGCTGGCAACGACACCTTATTAGGCGGCGACGGGGATGATTCTCTCTATGGCGGCCTCGGCAAAGATTCGCTGGACGGTCAAGCTGGCAACGACGTGCTCTACGGCAGTGATGGCGCAGACACCCTCAACGGCGGTGATGGATACGACCTGTTAGATGGTGAAGCCGGCAACGACGTTCTCTACGGCGGTGCTCAGGCTGACTGGCTGTATGGCGGTGCTGGAAATGACGCCCTCAATGGCGGCGCTGATGCTGACGTACTCAACGGTGGGGCTGGCGCAGACACGCTCGCAGGCGACACCGGTAACGACACTCTCGACGGCGGCGCTGACGCCGACATTCTCCTCGGCCAAGCCGGTGTAGATTATCTCTACGCTGGCGACGGCAACGACTCCGTTTCTGGAGGGGCAGATTCCGATGTCATGTATGGAGGTACAGGAGCCGATACCCTCGACGGTGGCGACGGCATTGATGTCATCGATGGCGAAGCCGGAAACGACATCATCAGTGGCGGCAACGGCATCGACTACCTTTATGGGGGCGAAAACGACGACAGTCTGCTCGGAGGAGCCGAAGGCGATGAGGTGTACGGCGGATCTGGCGCTGACACTCTCTTCGGCGACGTAGGTAACGACGTCCTCTTCGGCGAGGCTGGCAACGATCGCCTTGAAGGTGGGGATGGCGATGACTACATGATGTCGGGAGAGGGCGACGACCATCTGGATGGTGGCAACGGTTCCGACCATTGGGCGGAGTATGCCGATGTCGATTTCGTACTTACCGATTCGTCTCTATCGGGATTGGGCACCGACACCTTCGCCAACATCGAACAAATCACGCTAGGTGGTGGCGACAGTGCTAACCACATTAATGCTTCCGATTACACCCTTAGCAACCTGTTCTTACATGGCGGTGAAGGGAACGACACTTTACTCGGTGGCGCGGAAGATAACTACCTCTACGGCGACGGTGGGGAAGATGAGCTCTATGGCGGAAGAGGCCGCGATCGCATATTTGGCGGAGACGGCCGTGATGTTTTGAATGGCGGTATGGGCTATGACGAACTCTTGGGCGGAGCTGGCAATGACGTTCTAACTGGAGGTTGGGGACATGACACGCTAACTGGTGTTGGCGACAACGATGGCAGAGGTACGGTTGACGAACTCAGCGGCGGATTTGGCCGCGACCTTTTTGTCCTGGGTGAGACCGGAGCAGTCTTCTATGACGACGGCATTCAAGATAGTGATGGGTCTACGGATTACGCTATTTTGCGTGACTTCAATGCTTGGAGAGATCGAATTCAACTCAGTGGTTCGTCAGATTTGTACGTGCTAGGAAGTTCTGAAGTTCCTGGTTTGTCTGGCCGCAGCCTCTATTTGGACTCTGATGGTAGCGGTAGTGTGACTACCAATGACGAGCTCATCGCGGTCGTGCAGGGAAATGCCAATCTCAGCCTGAATTCCAGAGACTTTGTGTTCGTATAGCATCAGCCTTAAAAAGAGGCCATTCGAATGTACGAGCAGAGATGAGTAAATTGCTTACATCTAATAGGGAGCTTGGCATTTGAATTCCTACTAATCAATTGCTTAACTCAGATCTTGCACTCGAGATAGGGGAGTGAGAAAACAGGGATACCTGCCATCATCTTACTCAGGCTGCAGTTCGTTCCAGTAAGCGATCGCCCTTACTGGCCAGAGCCATCCCGAGGCCGACTAAGACAGGCCAGTAAAAGTATGAAATTGACTCAATATTTTCGCCGAACGAAAACAGCCATAGCGCCAGCATCAGTCGAAATCCCGTCATAGCAGTGGGATCGGATAGCGCTCGGACTAGTAAGTCAAACGTAGTCAGCACCATCGGTACGAGCAGCGCAACGAAACCGACTACGCCATGCACGAATAGCAAACCAAACCAAGTATGGTGAGAGCCGATGGGCATGTAAGCTACCGTAATCGGTCCGGCAGCCACCATGCCGTGTCCCCAGATGGGTGCTTCAGGCCAGCGGAACCAGGCAATTTTTTGCAAGTTGCCTCGAACTTGAGCACTCCCAGCCCTCGCGGCCTTAAATGCCTGATAGAACGCGAGGAACTTGGAGATCGCCCAATTTGCACTCACCCCACCGACTACGGAGGCGATCCCTGCTCCCAGCAAAAACATCGGTCGTCGAATATTTTGCAGGCACCACGACGCAATGAGTACTGCTGGCAAACAAACCAGCGACATGCGCGAACCGGACATGTAAACCATGACCAGCGAACCCAACAGCCCAATCCAGCGCCATTTCCCTTTGTCCTGCAAGGCGAACATGAAAAAGCACACCCCAATCAATCCCAGCGCGGGCGACCAAGGTGCAAACAGCTTCCAGCGCAACTCTCCTGCTCCGTGATCTTCTGCTGCATACACCCCGATTTGGAAAAAACTAATGGCGTTAGGCCCCCCGAATACCCGCAGTGGTGACGTGTACCATATCTCGCGAAAGTGAATCGTTTTCAGCACCAGTAAAAACGGCATCAACGTTAGCGTCCAAGCCGACACCACTCCGGCCGCTCGATACAAAATCTGCGGGCGAATGGGCAAGCACCCAACTAGCAAATAGAGCGGCAGTAAGGCCCACGTCCGCGCCCAGCTCACTAAACTTTTGATGAGCGTGCCTGTGGACTGATGAAAATCTGCGTGCGAGACAAATAACGTTCCGGCGATCGCTACGATACCGAAAATCCATAGCCACACTGTCCACGGAATCGGACTGCGTCCCGAACGCAAAATGCGTGCCAGCAGCAACGCTCCTGCTAGCCAGCCCACCACTGACCCTACCAAATACAAGCCCCCCACCAACCAAATGGGGTACGTGCCCGCAATCGCCCAGAAAATAACGGATTCGATGACGTTGGCAGGTTTGAGATCGAGCTCGGATGTCGCTGGACGGCAGTCGCTACGGTCAAGCAAAATCTCGTTTGCTGTGTGTGCTCCAGTCATCAGTTGCCTCAGATGGGGGGGGCTCGTCAGTGGCTGGGGGCAGTCGTTCAGGTTCGTCGGGTTTAGGGGGGGTGGAGGGCAGTTCGGCTTGCATTGCTTTCTGGAGGAATCGCCAGGCACGGCGGCGTTGGGTAAACGCGATCGCCAGCGCCACGGTAACGAAGGCCGAACCAAACGCAGCACCTATAACGGCGTAACTTTTTTTCGGACTGACAGCTTCTTCTGGCAATACTGGTGGAACCACCATTTGAATTAATGGATATGTAGACGTCACGTCAGTTTCTCGAATGGCTAATGTCCCCGTTGTCGAAGACATCACTACCCGTAATGTCTGCGCTCGTTGTTCTAATTTCGCTAAGGTTTCTCCCTGGCGCGAAAGTAGTGCTTGACGTTCCTCTAAGGCAGCGATCTGGCGATTGAGCTCTTCGAGCTGGGCAACTAAGCCTCTCGCACTTGCCCGAGCGGAAATGAGATCGGTGACCAAATTTTCGCGACCAGCTGAATCCTCGGGGAGGGCAAAAAGCTGGAGCAGGCTGTCGTCTGCAGGTTGACCCAAAGCTAACGCGATCGCAGCTCGCGTTTCCTCCAGTTGGGCTTGCGCTGATTTAATGCTGGGATGATTGCGACCGCGAGTGGCTTCTAGCTGAGCGAGTTCAGCCCGACCTTCGCCAAAAATTCTCAAGTTTTCGCGGAAAGCGCGATCGCCCTGCAATAACAAAATTCGATTGGCTAGTTCGGGCGTAACCCCCAGAGTTTGCGATAACTGTTGCTGCTGCGTCTGTTCGTTGCGACTGCGGGCAGCGAGGTCAGCTCGTTGGCTGCGCAGTTGCTCTAGCGTCACGGCAATGCTGTCGAGTTGGTCGAAAGAAATTAATCCCGATCGTTCTTGAAAATTGGCTAGAGCTGCTTCTGCTTCATCCAGCTCGGCCTGACGTTCAGCTAAGATGTTCTGCGGGATCTGGTTGCGCAGAGCAATTTCCTCGGACCGTAACGTCCGTACGCGCTTCACAAATGCTCTGTAGAGAGATTCTGCGCTTGCCTTTGCTTCTTCAGGACTACCTGCCTGCACGTTGAACTGCAGCAAATTGGTATTGGGTGGCAAGACAACTTCGATCCGTTTCTCTAATGCCCCAGGTGTGGTGTCGAGTTGGGTAGCAATGGGTTCGAGGACAGGAGAAGAAAAGGCGAGTAGCTTGTAGCTTTCGCGCGGATCGAGAGTAACCAAACCGAACGAATTGCCAGTATCGAGTTGGGCCTGTCCTACATCCGCCACGCTGATATCCGAACGCGGTGAGGCTGGGGGCAGCGAAATGGTCCAGCCCGATAAATACTGTGGCTCGGACTCCAAGTATAGCCACGCCCCCAACCAAATAAGCCCGTTACTGGCTAGTCCGAGGACGACAAAGAACAATAACCCCAGACCTTTCACGCTCAAGTATCCCAAAACAAACTAAATGGCAGAATGATGTCACCCACCGTGCGGAAAAATTCGCGAATATTCGTGACGGTCGAATCGTAACAAGCAACTAAGTCACCTGCCATCAAAAACGGATTCTCAACACTCGCATCCGAATCCCTGGCAATATCCTCCACGCGACGATCGAGGGTATACACCTGGCCGGTCAGTCGATCGGTACGTACTAATACCGCGTGACGCCTAGCATTCGACACCTGTGTTCCTCCCAAGCAATTGGCCGGGCCTAGCGCCTGACTAAAATGCGTGCCATAAGGAAACACCAGCGTACCGTTGTCGTTGGCGCTGCTGTTCGTGCTGGAAGGAATAGTTGTAGAAGACAAAAACACCGTTACGTCTGGCGGCGTAATAATGGAAGGGCGCACCCATTCGTTGTTGAAGGCATCTTCTGGCACCACAATGCGATCGCCATCCAAAATAAACGGATTCGGATAGGGGGCCCCTTCAAAAATACCGGTCAGATCGAACGTCTGCATGCGATCTCCACGTTGCAGTCGCACCCCTTTCAAATCCGCGATCGGTGTAATTCCTCCAGCAGCTCGAATGGCATCCGTCAGGCGTCGGCGAGGAGCGTCGCCAGGAATTTGGGTCAGCGATTGCAAACTCCCGGCTTGCAACTCGAGGGGGTCTCGATTCACTTCTGCTGTACCCGGATCGAATACGGCTCCGGACACGTGCACGATCGCAGCTCCGTAATGCAATACCCGCAAGTCAAGCTCGAATCCGGGCAAAAAATATTCTGCCTCGATGAGGGCCTGCTGTAACGAACGAGCCGATTCTTCTGCTGTCAGCTCGCCCACCTTAAATGCACCAAGAAACGGAACCGAGATCGTGCCGTCCCCCTCAATTGCATATGGCCCGGCGAAAATGGCTTCCGTATCGACAGGAATTGTTACCTCAATGCGGTCGCCGGCTGACAGTGTTGGCACGTCCACAGCTTCAACAACTTCGCTTTTTCCAGCCTCTTGCTGATACTGGAAAAGATTCAACACTTCCGTAGATGAATGGGGAGAGGCAGAGACTCGACTGAGGATCTGCAGTGAGGTAATGAAACCCACGCAGCACAGACTCTTCATCACCCATCTCATGCTTTGTACACCATAGATGCTATTCGCAACCGAGTAGAGAGTGCTTTGGCACTTGAGTTAGAAATTTGCTTGAGAAGCATATTTAGCTGACGTGTGGTCAGTTCGATATTTAATATTTAATGTACCCACCCCAAGTGCTGACGTAGAGGTAGCGTCGTACAAAAATTTCCTTTTCAACCACAACGTGTATAAGTCAGGGCAAACGCATACTCACCCGGCGAGGATGGTTGAAAAGAAATCGTTATTCCATCCAGCCTTAAGTCGTTTCGCC
>JBCBVC010000089.1:0-17941 GCA_039817845.1 Cyanobacteria bacterium J06642_2 | reverse complement strand
ACGATGCCGTTCGATCTCTAGTCGACAAAGGACACAGACAAATAGGGATCTTGCCCTGCACTTGGTTTGCAGGTAGCTTGGTCGATCGTCTGGCTGCAGAGATCCGGGCTTGGCAAAGCCAGCACCAGGATTGGCGCGTGTATCTTGCAGACGTACTCGTACCTCATCCCTGTTGGGGAAATGAGATAGAGCGGCAGGTACGCTCCTGTAATGCTCTTCAGAGCGATCCAGCAGCTTGAGGACAGGATAGTGGGCAAAGTTTATCTTGTCGGAGCAGGGCCAGGCGATCCGGGATTATTGACCGTGAGGGGCAAAACCCTGTTAGAACACTGCAATACAGTCATTTATGACGCTCTCGTCAGCCCGGAAATTTTAAACCTGGTGCCAACCACAGCCGAGCGTATCTATGCAGGAAAGCAAAAAGACCGCCACACGTTACCGCAAGAGAGCATCACGCAGTTGTTAATTGATAAAGCTCGCGATCGCGCCGCGATCGTACGTTTGAAAGGAGGCGATCCGTTTACGTTCGGGCGCGGGGGCGAAGAACTGGCAGCCCTTCGCGCCGCTGGCATTGATGCAGAAGTCATTCCCGGCATAACGGCAGGAATTGCCGTGCCTGCCTACGCTGGTATTCCTGTCACACATCGTCAGTACAGTTCGTCGGTCCTGTTTGTCACCGGCCATGAGGCCGGTGACAAATATCGACCGCAGGTCAACTGGCAGGCAATCGCGGCAGCAGCTGAAACCATCGTCATCTACATGGGCATTTACCACCTGCAGACCATCGCCACCGAACTGATTGTAGGTGGCAAAACTTCTGATACACCCGTAGCTGTGATTCGTTGGGGCACGACGCCACGACAAATCACGACGACGACGACTCTGGGTGAGGTGCGCGATCGCTACGAAGATCTCAACCTGGCACCGCCGGCGATCGCAGTGGTCGGACGTGTAGTTGATTTGGGCCCAATGCTGAGCCTTGCCGAGCGTTGAGAATATCTCTATGACAAGCAACCCCCCGAGATAAGTCCTGGGGGGTTGCATCTAGGTCGCATCTGAGAGTTGACCAATTAGCAATAATTCGTAACTAGCTTTGCTCTTTATCGGCAGCAACAGACTTCTTACGCTTGGCCAAAAAGCCCATCGCACCGGCGATCGCCAAGCCAGCTGTGGTTGCAGGCTCAGGAACGGGTGTGAAGTCGTAAATCAGGTCAAGATTGACATCGAAGCTGCCAGTTGCAGAGGCAAGAGGATCGATAGCTAGAGTACCGGAAACCGAACCAACAGGAGACGTTAGCAAAGGTTCGCCTGCAACACCCTCAAAGAAGGACAAAGGCAAAGGGGGAGCCAAACCAATCGAACCAGAAAAGGTATCGCTGTCAGAGATGGTACCAGGAGGCAAGGTAATCGCTCCCGTGAAGGAATCACTGAAGCTCAGCTGGGGGACGCTAGCCGATGCATCAATGCCAACGATGCATCCAAGCGGACTCGAACAAGTACCTGTGAAATCGTAAGTGAGGCTGCCAGCAGCAGAAACTGAATTCAGCGTGCCTAAGCTGGTGTCAAACTTGTCGAACGGAACGTCGGGGATGTCAAAGGCGAAAGGGAAAATGCCACCACTGATAGAGAAGCTATCATCCGAGGCAGAAACACTTTGAACGATGGTTGCTGCTCGCGCAGACGACGTGGCAAGGGTGGTCGATAACACGGCAGAGCCGAGCACCGCGGCAGATACTTTAAGAAATGCGTTCATCACAATAAACCCTACAGAGTCAGAGAGAAGGAACAGCGAGTGGTTAAATGCGGATTTCTCCGGATGCACTGGTCAAAATCCTACAAAGCCTCTCAGTATATGTCAAGCAAAGGTCTTACATAGCCTAAAGGAAGGCCCAAAAGGCGCTTGAGAAGCTCTTTTGCTGTTGAAGAGCGAACAATAAAGACTTGTCTTGTCCGTGTTTACCCTTGCTTTTTATCGTAAAAGCTCAACTCCAGAGACTTCTCAACAGCATTTTATATGGCAATACACACGCTTACGTTAATACGTTCAATCCTAATCCAGCGATCGCGCCTCCAGGTATGAGTAACCACGTCGGCATCTTGAAGTATAAGACAGCTATTGAGGCCAGGACTGCTATCGCGGTTACACCTGCTGCTAACTGGAGAGAAAGAGGCGCGATCGCTCGGGTGGCCAACAGTACCAACGCTGCCGAAATGGCTCCGAGAACGCCTGGGGTTACGCCCTGAAAAAACGCCTTCACCCGAGCGTAGTGGCGAATTTTTAACAACCAAGGAGAAGCCAGCATAATAAATGCGAACGACGGCAAAAACATCGCGAATGCAGCCGAGAGCGCCCCCACTAAGCCAGCAACCTTATAGCCGATAAACGCTGAGGTCAACACGACGGGGCCAGGGCTAAGTTGTCCAATAGCCACTCCATTAAGAAATTCTGTAGGCGTCAACCAGCCCAGTTGTTCGACGACCTCCGTTTCGATGAACGGAATGATAACTAACCCGCCCCCAAAAATCGCCGTGCCTGTTTTCAGAAAAAAGGCCATTAGCGGCCAACCATAAGTACCAATGCGCTCCCATCCCCAGAGGCTGGAAGCGGTCAACACCTCTGCTGAAGCAGCCATATCTACCGGCGATATCACAAACGGAACGAACCAGCTCGACATCCGTGCGGGCCATGGCGAGTTTGGCCCCAGCAGCAGCATGCCCACCAGCCCAGCAGCAATTAACTGCGGCAGGATGGGCAGGTACCCTCCTAGCGTCAAGGCAAAGACCGCCACCGCGATCGCCACGCAAATCGAGTTGTGATGTCTAGATCGCTCGGCTAGGAAGAGCGTCTTGCGAGCTAATTTCCAGCAAAAGGCCAGCACAATCGCGATCGTGACGGGGGCAACACCGAGGAAGACTCCCTCCAGCTGAGGCGTCTGTTGGAAACGGAAGTAGGCCCACGACAAAACGACAACGATGACGAATGCAGGAGCAATAAAGCTCAATCCCGCTGCCAGTGCTCCCAATTGCCCGGCACGCACGTAGCCTACGTAGATGCCCATTTGCGTTGACGCTGGACCGGGCAGCATCTCGCACATGGCCATGCCTTCGACAAACTGCTCTTGGCTCATCCACTGCCGCCGCGCTACAGCCTCGTCATTTTGCATGGCGATGTGGGCTTGGGGACCGCCAAATCCCACCGTTCCTAAGCGCGTATAGAGTGCGACTAATTCCTGCAATCTACGAGCTAATGAGGGCGTGGAATCTTGAAGAGATTGAGGCATGAGCTGTCGGGAGGGAATTAGCACTCGAACCGAGGAGTTAGGTCGAGTGTAAGAGAAACTCACTACTGTGGCTGTGGTACTCAACACGCTGGCGGTCTGTCGTTACAATCCAGAGCACGTAGTACGAGCGTGGTTTGAAATTTTTACTCTCAGATTTTTGGCTCGTGCCGCCATCGGGACTGGTTTGGGGCGGAGCATTTCTGCTCGATCGCCTCATAGCCGATCCCTGGGACTGGTTTCATCCCGTGCAAGCCATGGGATGGACGATCGCGAGCGGGACGCAATTACTGTTGCAGATAGCGAGATCGCCGCGTACGCAGAGGCTGGGAGGCGGCCTCTTGACATTACTCTTGCTGGTAGGCAGCTATCTCTACGCTGCCGGGGCGATTGCCGCTTGCGATCGCGTTCACGCTTGGTTGGGCATGAGCGCTCGCGTGATTTTAACCGCTAGTTGTTTGGGGGCACGCAGCTTGCACCTAGCCGCGCTATCTGTCCTCGAACCTCTAGAACGCGGCCACTTTGAAGAAGCAAGAACGATGCTCGGTCGCTACGTCGGTCGCGATACTGACGCTCTCGACGAGCGCGAAATCTGTCGGGCCACCATTGAGACTGTGGCCGAAAATACGCCTGATGGCGCAACCGCTCCCCTCTTGTTTGCAGCGATCGGGGGGGCGCCTCTAGCCTTTGCATACAAAGCTCTCAGCACGCTGGATTCGATGGTGGGATACCACCGACAACCCTATACTCATTTCGGGACCATACCAGCGCGGCTAGAAGATGCGATGACGTGGCTACCGTGTCGTCTCACCGTATTTACACTGGCATTACACCGCGATCGTCCGTTCGAGTTTTGGCGTCGCTGCCACATTGATGCCCGTCGCGATCCCAGTCCTAACTCTGGCTGGAGCGAAGCTGCTTTCGCTTGGAGTTTGGGCGTTCGGCTAGGCGGCACAAATCTTTACCGAGGCGTACCTAGGATAAAGCCATATCTCGGGCCTGGAAAATCCCCCCTAACTCCAGCGACCGTTCGCGCTAGCCTCAAACTAATGCAGCAAACGTATTGGACGTGGATGGGAATCGTGTTGGGTTGCTATGTCGCGAAATATGGCTTGCAAGTTTTCTTACTGGGTCGTTAGCCACCAATCGGTAAAATCCGATAAATAATCGCGTTCACAATGCTGAGGGCAGCTGCGCCAAGGGCAGCAGTACTCCAACCTCCTTCCAGTTCGAACCCCTCAACTAGCTTGGCAGCCAGACCGAAGAGCAAGACGTTCACGACAAACCGAACGACAAATCCAAACAACCCAAATGTGAGCAACATCAAAGGCAGCGTCAACGCCGCCAGAAATACGAACAGGATTTGGCTAAGCAGAGCATTCAATATGCCGAAGACAGCGGCTGCAATGAGAGCGCGATCGATGCTACGAATCTTGATGCCCAGAGGCAAATACGAGATCGCTAACATGCTCGCGGTCGTAACCAATAAGGTCACAATCAGACCCACCATGGTATGTACCCTCCTGATAATGCTGTAATCGTGGCGCAGTCGCTGCGCTCATGATTCAGGATACTCTGCGGAGTTAAGGGCAGGCGCAAGCAGCCTTCTCATTCGCTTGCACAGTGGGGTGGCAAGCCTGATAGCGTTAATCCAGTCAGACCGAGTAGAACAACCCCCAGAACCCCTGCTAAAGGATTACCGTCGAGCCCGATCGCCCAGGCTGGCGCTGTCGGCCCGTAGTCAATCCAGTTAAGTAAGTTTACGGTGGCAATTCCTGCTACCCAACCGGCGTGTAGCCCAATTGCCAGTCCCAATTCGCCGCGCAGCCATCGGGCTCGCACCAACACCATACCGAGCACAAATAACCCGAGGATTTGCGGCCCCCAAGCGTGAACCAGAGCATACACCGCACTACTTCCCGCCGCTGCCCAACTGAATGGATAATCTTCGTACAGTTCGCGCAACAGCCAGCCGCGAAACAATAATTCCTCGATCGCAGCCACGCCTAAGCCTAACGAGATCGCGTACGCACAAGTTACCACCAACTCCGAAAACGCTACGGATTGCCACGATAACCATCCAGCCGAAGCTTCCAGCCCGAACAAACAAAACAGCGTTCCCACTGCGATCGCGCTACCCAGGCCCAAATCGCGATAGAACCCGTTCGTCCCAGTCAGCCCCCAGTAAGCAAAGGCGCTAGACTGCTGGCGCACGCACCGGCCCCACCAACGAATCACTGTTCCGAGAGCTACATACAACATTGCGATCGCAACGCCATCACTGGCTTCACCCAGCAACGACCAGCGATCGAGAATGAGTGCCGGACATCCTAAAACAAGGACGCATCCGAGAAAAATAGGCAGTCGCACCCAGAACTGCTGTCGGCGCAGCCAATCAGCCCAGCGCTCTCCAGCAAAGCGATCGACGCCCAATTTAACAACACTCAGGCTCGATCGTGCTAGTCAAACCATGCATCTGCAATTGTTCGGCATAGAATTCTGCATGCTCCTTTGGCACAATAATGACCACCGACATGCCATTTTGATGAGCCTCCAGCATGATTTCTTGGGCCTGCGGAGGCGTCATTGCAGGAATGGTTTTCATTAGCACCTCAACCACATAATCCTGCTTATTAATCGGGTCGTTATGCAGCAAGACCCGGAACATTGGCATGGGCTTGCGGGCTGTGACACTCTTGGGCTTAGCTTCTGTGAATACCATGACTGTCCCAAAACTGACGAACGACAACGTGGGAAGAATTGAGAAACATTAGTAATGCTTCTTTACATCTACACATTGTGCAGTTCGCCTCTCAATGACGCAAGCCCCAGATATTTTGCACCACCGTAGTATGCCGTGACGGATCGCAAGCTACCAATTCGCCCTCTTCCCACTGGGGGGACGTCCTATCTAAACGCCCAAAAGCTGGACGAAGTAATACACGAGGGGTGCCGTAAATACGTAACTATCTCCACGATCGAGAATGCCACCGTGACCGGGAATCAAGTCTCCGGAATCTTTAACTCCGGCGTTGCGCTTCATCAGGGATTCCGTCAGATCGCCGAGTAATCCAGCCGCACCCACCAATAAACCAATGGCCATTCCCGAACCCGGCCAAAACGGCCAGCGTAGAAAATAGGTACCCACCAGCGCAATCGCGATACTGCTACCAAATCCGAAGACGGCTCCTTCCACAGTTTTCTTCGGACTGACAATGGTTAGTGGTGTTTTGCCAAAAGCCTTGCCCGCAAAATATGCACCAATATCGGCCGCCCAGATACATCCGTAGGCAAGAAAGATTAATTTAATGCCGTCGTCGAGCGATCGCACCAAAATCCAGAAGCTGGGGAGATAAGCGCAGTAGAACAAACCTAGAATCGACGTGGCTACGTCATTGATGGTGGCAACCTTGGGCTTGAGCAGCAAATACGTGCAGATCACCGTGCCGCCTAAGGTCAGCGTCAAGCTGGTCCACTCCGGCCGGATCTGCTGAATGAGAATCAATACCTGGCTAGCCACCAGCGTCGTCCGGGCTGCCGGAGCCTCCCCTGTGGCCCGCACGAGTTTGAAATATTCCACCTGAGCCAGCAGCACGATCGCAGCCAATAAAGCAGTGAAATACCATCCTCCCAGCGATGTTACCGAGAGAGCCACTACGATCGCGACGATGGCACTTGCCGTGCGAACCCAAATCATATTCTTACCGTATCGAACCTGAGGCAGAGGGATTGCTTTTGGGGCAGCAAGATACCGCTTGAGTCCCTCTCGACTTGGCGACTGCTCTCCGTACACGAGCGGGGCTTGAGATTCATGCCAGTCAAGTCAGACAACTTAATTATGGTAGTGTTAAGTGCCGAACAGCTTACCTTGCCACAACCCTGCTAAGCTCACATTCCCTGCTGTATTGCCAGTTCTCTCCATGGTTCAAGAACGCATTTCTTCGTCAGCCACCACTGCTGCTCGCGTGACTCGCGATGAAGCGATAGATCTCTATCGCGACATCACGTTGGGGCGATTTTTCGAAGACAAGTGCGCCGAAATGTATTACATGGGCAAGATGTTTGGCTTCGTACACCTCTACAACGGTCAAGAGGCCGTGACCACGGGCGTGATTCGAGCCCTGAAAGAGACCGATTACGTGGCGGGAACCTATCGCGAACACGTTCACGCTCTCAGCAAAGGCGTTCCGCCCCGCTCGGTGATGGCCGAGCTGTTTGGTAAAGCAACGGGCTGCAGCAAGGGACGCGGCGGCTCAATGCACCTGTTTTCAGCCGAGCATAACTTCCTCGGCGGCTATGCCTTTGTGGCAGAAGGCATTCCCGTCGCTACCGGAACGGCATTTGCAGCTAAATATCGCGGCACCGACCAGGTAACAGCTTGTTTCTTTGGCGACGGTGCCTGCAACAACGGTCAGTTCTTCGAATGTCTCAATATGGCGGCTTTGTGGTCACTACCCATCATCTACGTCGTCGAAAACAATAATTGGGCCATCGGCATGAAGCACGATCGGGCCACGTCCGATGTCGAAATCTACAAAAAAGCTGCATCCTTCGGCATGGAAGGCTATCGCATTGACGGGATGGACGTATTGGCCGTGCGCGAAGCCGCTCAAAGGGCGATCGCTCGAGCCCGTGCTGGCGAAGGTCCTACGTTACTAGAGTGCATGACCTATCGCTTTCGCGGTCACTCCTTGGCCGATCCCGACGAGCTCCGCGATCCCGAAGAGAAGGAATTCTGGCGCCAGCGCGACCCGATTCCAGCGTTTGAGGCCCACGCGCTCGAACACGATCTGATGACGGAAGCTGAATTCGACAGCATTCGTCAGGAGATTCAGGCAGTGGTAGACGATGCCGTCGAATTTGCCCTCGACAGTCCCGAGCCCACCATCGACGAACTCTATCGCTTCGTATTTGCCGAAGACGAATAACCCGATTCCGCTCTTGCTCCCCCTCAACCCTTTTTCCCCATGGCTGAAATCTTTTTCTTTAATGCCCTGCGTGCTGCGATCGACGAAGAGATGGCTCGCGACCCTGACGTTTTCGTCATGGGTGAAGATGTGGGTCACTACGGTGGCTCCTACAAAGTAACCAAAGACCTGTATGAGAAGTATGGGGAGCTCCGCTTGCTCGATACCCCCATCGCGGAGAATAGCTTTACAGGGATGGCGGTTGGTGCTGCGATGACGGGGTTACGGCCCATCATTGAAGGCATGAATATGGGCTTTTTGCTGTTGGCATTCAATCAAATCGCCAATAACGCTGGCATGTTGCGTTACACTTCGGGCGGCAATTTCAAAATCCCAATGGTCATTCGCGGTCCCGGTGGCGTTGGCCGTCAGCTCGGGGCCGAACACTCGCAACGCCTGGAGGCCTATTTTCAGGCGGTACCGGGCCTCAAAATTGTTACTTGCTCGACCCCTTACAATGCCAAAGGGCTACTTAAATCTGCGATTCGTAACGACAATCCCGTACTCTTCTTCGAGCACGTTTTGCTCTACAACCTGAAGGAAGATCTTCCCGAAACAGAATACCTCCTACCTCTTGATAAAGCCGAAATCGTTCGTACCGGGGAAGACGTTACGATTTTGAGCTATTCGAGGATGCGCCATCACGCCGTCAAAGCGGTGGACGGATTACTGGCTAACGATATCGATCCCGAAATTATCGACCTCATTTCTCTCAAGCCTCTCGATATGGAGGCCATTGCTGCCTCGGTTCGCAAAACGCACCGCGTCATTATCGTAGAAGAAGCTATGAAGTCGGGCGGTATTGGGGCAGAAATCTCGGCTCGCATTATGGAAGAGCTGTTTGACGAGCTGGATGCTCCGGTAGTGCGACTGGCGTCTCAAGACATTCCTACGCCCTACAACGGCGCTATGGAAGCAGCCACGATCGTACAGCCAGAAGATATTGTTCGAGCAGCGGAAGAAATGCTGTTTGCCGCTGTTTAGGATGAAGTTCGCCTTTTAGATACCGTCAACCCGTACCGTAGGTAGCCTGCATTTCCGGCGACCCCCCTTCGAGCGCTGGCTCGATATTGAGAGTTTGCAACGAGCCTCGACGTAAACTGAGGTCGATGCGTTAGTATGATTAGCCGCACGTTTGTCATTTAGGTTGGCCCCGCATGAAAGTCACTCAGGAGAAGCGCCCCGGCAGTCAAGTGGGCTTCAACGTCACTCTCGATGCCGCACAGGTGCATAAATCCTACGAACAGACAGTGCGCCACTTTGTTAAAAACGTGCAGCTCCAAGGCTTTCGCAAAGGCAAAGCGCCTCGTCACCTCGTACTCCAATATGTTGGTCGCGAGCGCGTGCGGGCCGCCGCGATGGAAGATTTGCTCAATGATGCAATTTCGACCGTCTTGAAAGATGCAGATGGCGTCGAGGCCATCAGTCAATTCGAGTTCGACGGTGAAGTTGGAGATTTGGTGACCAGCTACAATCCCAAAGCGGATTTCAAGTTTTCGGGCTATGTGGAAGTGGAGCCCACGGTTGATGTCGGTCCTTATCAAGAACTCAAGGTTGAGGTGACTCGCGTTGATGCCGAGCCCGATAAGGTGACAGAGACACTGGAAGGATACCGCAAGCAACGAGCCACGCTTTTGCCCGTAGAAGATCGCCCCGCTCAACTAGGCGATGTTGCCATCTTGGATTTTGAGGGTCGCGACACTGAGGGAGAACCGATTGCCGGAGCGGCAGGTGAAGACTTCCAGGTGGAACTGGAGGAATCCCAATTTATTCCGGGGTTCATTGCTGGGCTCGTCGGCATGGCCCTTGACGAAACGCGCGAGATCGAGGCTGAATTTCCAGAAGACTACGCCAATGCCGAGATTGCCGGTCAAAAGGCAACTTTTACGGTCACGCTTAAGGAACTGAAAGAAAAAGAACTCCCCGAGTTGGACGATGCGTTTGCTAGCGAAATCAGCGAGTTTGACACTCTAGGAGAGTTAGAGCAAGCTTTGCGCGATCGCGACGAACAGGAAGCACTGCAAGCTTGTGAAACCAACCGCGAAGAGGCGCTACTGAAAGCCATCTTGGCCGAAACCACGATTGACTTGCCCGAAACGCTGATCCGGCAAGAAGTTGAGTTTTTGATCAAGCAAAGTTTGAACTACCTGGGTCAACAGGGGATGGACGTTAAAAACATCCTCAATCAAGAGATGTTGCAAGGCATGCAAGAGCGATCGCGCCCTGAGGCGATCGAACGCTTACGTCGAACTCTCGCGCTGGCGGAGATCGTACGCCGCGAAAGCATTAACGTTGGGGATACCGAGCTAGAAATGCGGGTGCGCGAATTCTACGCTAATTATCAAGGCGATAAAAAGCTAGACACCCAGCGAGTAGCCAGTTATTTTCGCGAAGAGTTGCTCACCGAGAAAGTGCTGACCTGGTTGGACGACCAAAATACGTTCGCGTGGGTCGATGACGAGGGCAACAGCGTGGAGGCACCCACTTTTGATGCAGTTACCTCGGCAGAAGGAAATGACGATGCTGTCGAGCTCGCCGCTGAAGCCACCACAGCTGATGATGAAGCCGATGCATCAACGGTAGATGATGCAGACGCTGACACAGGAAATGAAGCTAACGCGATTTAGGCTGCAATTTGAATAGCCAACCGATGACGATATGGACATTGATGACGATATGGAGATACTGAGAGGAGCGATCCCGCTTCAGCAGAAGAGCCCCTCGCCTAACCTAAATGGATTAGAGGCTAATGTTAAAGTGGACATCAGACAGATTTGGGTCTGGTATGTCGCGTATTTCAACCGCACGTTCGAGACCGTTACACAGGTAAGAGGAACCCATGGCAAAGTATGATTCCCACCTGAAATGCTCTTTTTGCGGCAAATCGCAAGAGCAGGTGCGCAAATTAATTGCCGGGCCTGGGGTGTACATCTGCGACGAGTGCGTCGATCTGTGCAACGAAATTCTGGAAGAAGAACTGTACGAGGGCAATGGCCTACAGCCAGCAGCTTCCCCGCGTAAAGATGCTGAGAAACGGCCGTCTCGTCCTTTGCCAACGCTAGCCCAATTGCCCAAGCCACAAGAAATTCACACATATTTGGACGAGTACGTGATCGGACAAGAGCGAGCTAAGAAAGTTCTCTCTGTTGCTGTTTACAACCATTACAAGCGCCTCAACAGTGCTGTCAATGAGGAAGACGACGACGGTATCGAAATTCAGAAATCGAACATACTGTTAATCGGACCCACGGGCTCGGGCAAAACTTTACTGGCCGAGACGTTGGCACGGATGTTAGATGTTCCCTTTGCTGTTGCTGACGCTACTACTCTGACCGAAGCTGGCTACGTTGGTGAAGATGTCGAGAATATTCTCTTGCGCCTGCTGCAAGTCGCCAATCTAGACGTAGAAGAGGCCCAGCGCGGCATTATTTACATTGATGAAATCGACAAGATTGCCCGCAAGAGCGAAAACCCTTCCATCACTCGCGACGTGTCGGGTGAGGGAGTTCAACAAGCGCTGTTGAAAATGTTGGAAGGAACAGTGGCTAGCGTGCCGCCGCAAGGAGGCCGCAAACATCCTTACCAAGACTGCATTCAAATCGACACTAGCAACATCCTCTTTATCTGTGGTGGAGCATTCGTTGGTTTGGAAAAGGTGATCGAGCAACGCATCGGGAAAAAGTCAATGGGCTTTATCCAGCAAGGTAATGATGCGACTACGCTGACGCGCGAGGCCCGGACAGCAGATTCTCTCAAGGCGCTCAGCCCTGAAGATTTGGTCAAATTTGGCATGATTCCCGAGTTCATCGGTCGTATCCCGGTGATAGCAACTTTAGAGCCTCTCGACGAACGCGCCCTAGAAGCGATTTTGACGCAGCCTAAGAATGCTGTCGTCAAGCAGTATCAGAAGTATCTCCGTATGGACAATGTGGAGCTAGAGTTTGATGCTGACGCGATCGCAGCGATCGCCCGTGAAGCCAATAAACGTAAGACTGGTGCACGTGCACTGCGTTCGATCGTTGAAGAACTGATGTTAGACATCATGTTTGAGGTTCCGTCTCGGAACGACATCAAAACCTGTCGCATTACCCGAGAAATGGTAGAAAAGCGCTCCACTTCAGAACTCATCGTCCATCCATCATCCTTACCTAAGCCAGAGTCTGCGTAAACGATTTATCTTTATTGTTGGCACTGAAGAGATGCCGAGTGCGGGATGAATTAAGAAGTTGGCTGGATAAGCCAACCCCCTTGTTGAGCGAAGAGTTGTAAATCTTCAGTAGGCGTTTTCGTCTTTCAAGACGGTAAAGACAGTCTTGAAGATAATCTGTAAGTCTAGCCAGAGCGACCATTTTTTCACGTAGTACAAGTCATATCGAACCCGACGCTCCATTTTGTCGAGGGTATCCGTTTCGCCGCGTAGGCCGTTAATTTGAGCCAAGCCGGTAATACCGGGTTTGACTTTATGACGCTGCATGTAGCCACTAATGAGCTTGCGATATTCCTCATTGTGTGCAACGGCATGAGGTCGTGGACCTACAATGCTCATGCGCCCCTGCAGCACGTTAATAAATTGCGGGAGTTCATCTAACGACGTGCGCCGCAGAAACCCGCCAAATGGCGTGATGCGCTTGTCATCTCGCGTGGCCTGAACTACCTTATCGCCGTCCTCTGCTACAGTCATCGAGCGGAACTTGTACACGACGATCTCTTGACCGTTGAGGCCGTAACGACGCTGCTTAAACAGAATAGGCCCTGGAGACGACAACTTCACGCCAACCGAGATCGCTGCCATGATTGGAGCAATGAGAGTCAAAACGATACCAGCAATAATAATGTCGCTGGCGCGTTTAACTGCCCCGCGCAAACCATAAAAGGGCGTCTCCCAGATGCCGAGCATGGGAATACCATTAACTTCTTGCACACCGGAATGAATCAGATTGAAAATAAAGATATCTGGCACGAAATACACCGATGCGGTGGTGTCACGCAAGTCATCAATCAGTTTGATGACTCGGCCCTCCGATTGCATGGGTAACGTGATGTAGATCGAGTCGACTAGGTGGGTACGCGCGTAGTCAGCAAGCTCATTCAGCGAGCCCAGCAACGGCGCTGGTAGCGTTTGCTGAAACTGACGTGGCTTGCGGTCGTCAAAGAAACCTTCTAGTTCAATACCGAGATAGGGTGACGAGAGAATCTGTTTGCTCAATCGCCGTCCTAGCAGTCCTGCTCCAGCGATAACAGCATTGCGCGTATTAAATCCGCGACTTCTGAGATAGCGCAACCAAAGTCGAACGGACAGGTAAGAAGCGACCAGCAACGGCGGCACACTTAGAACCCAGGGCAGAACAATGGAGCGGGGGAACATATGCGATGTTCTGGTTGCATATCCGCACATCAGGATGATGCCGATGACAATCATCCAACCCAGTAATATCCGAGGAATCTCACCCGCTAGTGGCTCGCCTCGAAAGGAGCGATATAACCCCATTGCTTTGAATACGGGCAGCACGAGCAAGAATGTAATGATGCTCAGCAATACATACTGAGGACCATTAAAAAACGGAACGCGGCGAATGATACAAACACCGTAGAGCAATCCCACAATCAACAGCGGGTCGAGCAGGCGCTGCAGCATTGTAATAACGACTGCATTACCTCGTAGTAATCCCATTGAAGACGCTCCTGGCATATGACCTAACGACATACTTCAACGACTGTTCTTCAAGTTGCCCAAATTACGACGACTTGGTATCGAAACGGGCGATCGCGGTGTTGCCGACAGGGCAGTAATGCCTGTGTCTCTTCAGAGGATACTAGGAAGCAAGAAGATAAGACGGTAATGAGGGATGCGCTTTCCTTCATTGTTTTCGGTCCGTGACAGCCAGTTATCGAGATTTCACACGCTCGCCTTAGAACAAAATGATAATTTTTTACCTAAATATTGTATCCAAATAGACTTGGCCTAACATCAGAAAGTTGCAAATCGTCTAAATTGTACTCCGTCCACCGTCGATCCACCATGGCCGCAACGTTCGGGTCAGACGCGAGTGGCTCTCCCCAATTGCGATCGGTTTCAGGAGGCATTTTGGTGGTTGCATCAATCCCCATACGGCTACCGAGACCTATGCGCTCGCTCGCAAAGTCAAGCGAGTCGAAAGGGGTTTGCGGCAGGATAAATACGTCTCTAGCCGGATCGACTTTCGACGCTAGTGCCCAGACCACTTGCCGGGGATCGCGAATATCGATGGTTCGATCTACAACAATGACAAACTTAGTGTACGTAAACTGAGGCAGCGCACTCCAAAACGCTAGGGCAGCTCGACGAGCTTGGCCTGGGTAAGCTTTGTCGATCGAAATAATGGCAGCCTTGTAGCTGAGTGCTTCCATGGGCAGGAAGAAATCAGTAATTTCAGGAATTTGTTGGCGCAGAATGGGAGTGTAAATGCGATTAAGGGCGATCGCGATCGCGGCTTCTTCTTTGGGAGGGCGGCCGCTGAACGTGGTCAGATAGATGGGATCGCGGCGATGAGTCAAGCAATGAAAGCGAACCAGAGGAGATTCTTCAACGCCACCGTAGTAGCCCATGTGGTCGCCACAGGGACCGTCAGGCAGCATTTCGCCGGGAGCGATCGTGCCTTCAAGGATCATCTCTGCATCGGCGGGTACGTCTAAGTCGAGGGTCTTACAACGAGTCAGGCGTACGCCCTCGCCACCATACAGTCCGGCAAAGAGCCACTCGGAGAGGTCGACTGGAATGGGAGTGGCAGCGGCCATGACGAGCAAAGGATCGATGCCAAGGGCGATCGCAATTTCTAACTTCTGGCCGCGTTCGGCTGCTTTACGCAGGTGTCTAGCTCCGCCGCGCACGGAGAGCCAATGTACGGTCATCGTATTGCGGGACTGCAGCTGCAAGCGATAAACACCTACGTTGGGAATACCAGTTTCGCAATCTTTGGTGAGGATTAGGCCGAGCGTAAGGACTTTCCCAGCATCGCCAGGGTAAGGGCGGATAAAGGGAATGCGATTGAGGTCGAGAGCCTCATCGCGAACGACAACTTGCTGACAGGCAGGCAGCAAATCACGGGCGGGCTTTGCCTTGAGCACGTCAAACAATAGCTTGCCGAAAGAAATCGCTTGGGACAGCTTTTTGGGAGGCTTTGGCTGCTGCAGCTGACTGAGTTTACTGCCCAGCGCCTCCAGTTCCTCTGGTTTCTCCATGTTCATTGCCCAGCAAACGCGCTCGACCGTGCCCATGAGGTTGACGGCAACGGGAAAGTCAGAACCTTTGACGTTTTCAAACAGGAGAGCTGGACCGCCTGCTGCCAAGATACGGTTGGCAATTTCGGCAATTTCTAAGTCGGGATCGACCTCGGCGCCAATGCGGCGCAGTTGACCGCGCCGTTCGACGAGTTCGATAAATCTGCGCAGATCCCGTGGCATGGCAAAAGTTAAGTTGTGTAACATTCATATTTTGCCCGATCGCATTCTTCCCGCCAAGAGCTCCAGCCCGCCATTTGTGGAGTTTCGGACTGATGCTCTGGAGATAGAGTCGAAATATCGTTTCGAACTGCTGCCGTGTTAGACACGTTTAAGCTTGCCGCTCAGATGCCTGCCATTGGCGAATACTTGCAGCGGGAAGCCCAGGCCAATCGCGATCGCCTCGATACGATTGTGCGGCATTATCAACGAGCGACCGCCAATCCAAAACGCTGGCAAGAGCGGCAACCCGAGGATTGTCAGCAGCTCGGATTCAATGTGGCAACGCCGATAGAGCCACTCGCATTGCGAAGCACTGCCACCGCGCTTTTAACACCTCACACTCTAATTGCCACCGACGGGTCGCAAATTACTCCCAACCATCATGAAGTGGCCTACTGTTCGCTGATCAATATCGGTCGAGTGGCCATTCACTACGGCGTCTCGCGGCAGCCGCTGTTGGATTCGGTACCGCAGGTCTTTTATCGGGCGGATGAGTTCGATCGAGATCGCCCGCCTGGGGTAGGGATTGAAACTATTTTGGGACTGCGTCGCACTCAAGCAGAAGCGGAGGAATTGGCGCGGCTGGCAGTAGAGATGCAGCAGGCGGGGTATGTGGCGATCGCGCTGACCGATGGGGCGTTGATTCATTGGGGCGTCGAGTCTTTTCCGAAGCCTTGGCAAAAGCGCTGGTTGGAACCGATGTTAGAGAGTTTCGAGCACTTGCGGGCCGCACGGATTCCACTCGCCGGTTACGTCAGCGCCAGCCGCAGCAGTGAAGTGGTCAATTTTTTGCGTTTGGGCTTGTGTCCGTTTGAAAACTGCAACTGTCGGGAGTTTTGTGCTGAAAAACGGATAGCGGCTGCGCCTTGTTCGCCCCTACTCAAATCCGACAAGCGCAAGCCGACTTCGCGTAAGTCGGGGGCGCGCCTGGGAGGAGTGGGAGATCGACTGCTGTGGTCGATGTTGTTACAGCCAGGACAGCGCAGTCCGATATGGCGCAGTCAGCTCGCGCAAATGCAGCTTTACGGAGAGCACTGCATTCACTTTTGCTATTTGCACGTCGGCAGTGAAATTGCTCGGATTGAAATGCCTAAGTGGGTTGCAACAGATTCTAATCTTCTAGATCTGGCTCTGGGAGCAGTTTTGGCCCAGGTGCAGCGGGGGATGGGGTATCCGATCGCGTTGGCTGAGGCACATCATTTGGCGGTGGTGAAAGGGGGCGATCGCCAGCGTTTTTTTGCCCTGATCGATCGGCAACTGCAAGAGGTTGGCTTACAGACCTACGCGATTTCGCAAAAAGAAGCTAACAAGAGACGTGGGATTGCTTAGCGCGGATTGGATTTCATCAAATTCTGGACTTCTTCAGCGTGGTAAGAACTACGGGTCAGCGGCGACGCGACAACCTGCAGAAAACCCATTTCCATACCGCGATCGCGCCAGCGCTCAAACCGCTCGGGTTCCACGAACTCAGCCACAGCCAAATGCTTTGGCGTCGGCTGCAAATACTGCCCCATGGTCAAAATATCGCAGCCCACAGCCCGCAAATCCCGCATTACTTCAACAACTTCAGCATCGGTTTCGCCCAGACCCACCATGATTCCAGACTTGGTGTAGACCTGAGGACAGAGCTGACGCGATCGCTCGAATAGTGCCAACGTGCGCGCGTAATTTCCTTGTGGTCGCACGCGACGGTAGAGGCGCGGAATCGTCTCGGTATTGTGATTGAGCACTTCCGGTGCCGCTGAAAGGATGACCGCCAAAGCATCCCAATTACCGCACAGATCCGGGATAAGGACTTCGATGGTAGTCTGCGGCGACATCACACGCACGCATTCGATGCAGCGAACGAATTGCGAAGCCCCGCCATCAGGCAAATCGTCGCGGTTCACTGACGTAATGACAACGTGATTGAGGCCCATGCGCCGTACGGCTTCAGCCAAACGCTGGGGTTCTGTCGGGTCGAGAGCAACGGGCTTCCGCTCAAAATCAATATCGCAAAAGGGACAAGCCCGCGTACAAGCCGGACCCATAATCAAAAACGTCGCCGTGCCTCGATTGAAGCACTCGCCGATGTTGGGGCAAGAAGCTTCCTCGCAGACAGTATTCAGATGCAAGTCTTGCAGGATGGACTTAACCGCTCCCACGCGTTCCCACTGCGGCGCCAGGTGCGCGGCGATCGCGCGATCAAGCCGGACTGGCTCCGGGTAAAGGCGCCGC
>JBCBVC010000088.1:0-18043 GCA_039817845.1 Cyanobacteria bacterium J06642_2 | reverse complement strand
CAGTGGTGTCACCATAGCGACTCATTGCAACCAATGACTCTAAGCACATCTACTCATTACAAAACTGGGATGCACTCAGAACGCTTCTAAGGAATTAGATTTTCGACAAGTTTATTTACTCATTAGCTGATGATGCTAATTACTTTCACCCTGAAAGTGCTATCGCACATGGATTGCTAACTATGGTATTGGATGGAATTTGTCTGCATAAACCCTCATTTTGGATTGGGTTGGAAAGCAGTGGAGATCGCTTTTAGTCCTGGAGGGCAGATTTGCGATTCCAGAACCGCCTGCCGAACTTGCTCGAAAACATCGATCTCTGTTGCGTTGAGGTTGCCGTACCCCTTGCTATGCGGATATCCTCTCGCAGACGATATAGAGCTGAGCTCGGCCTCAAACTAGCTAGTAGGGATGTCAAAACCTGCTTGGGACTGTCAGCATCCCGGCCATCGCTTTGTTGCAGGGCCTCGCGCGTCACTCGACCCATGAAATAAGCTGTCAAGCCTGCTGCACTTGCCTGAAGTAGTGCTGCACCGCCATAAGATGCTAGATCCGAGCCTGCATCGAAACCACCCCCAACCAAAGCTGCTCCGAGCGGTGCAATGCTAAAGCCGGAACCCAGCATCGACCAAAGTTCGATCGCGACATAGCTGCCCCAACCCATCAAAAGTTGCGCGAGCACCCTACCGGATCCACTGCGCGTCAGCCCGAGACCGTACTGGCGCGACACCGCCGTCACCAATCCCAGATCGGCAGCCATCGCCCCTAAAATATCCAGAACGGGAATGGGGTTGAAGGCCACCGAGATCGCTTTCCAGCCCGCATATTGCCAGATGGCAGTTTGTACCCGCAGATCTCGCAACCGCACTTTCTTTTTCACCACGCGATCGCGCCAATCATCAGCAAATAACAGTGCATTCAGAGCGATTAACGAGAGTCCGTCGCGCGCGACGATCGACTGTAGTTTCGCTTCCAGGTCGTCAATGTGCGGCTCGGGCTGCTCCCACGTTTCTTCCACGCGGCCGTCCGGCCAATGCACTTCAATCGGCTCGGGTTTGGGACGCGCAGCCGTCAGTGCAATATCCTCAGGTGCGATGAGTTGGCGAAGTTTGGGACTGGTCAAGCTAGCATAGATCGCTTGTCGGTCCCGATCGGGATAGAGGTCGATCTTGTTGAAGGCCAACAGAATGGGTTTATTGACCAGCCGCAACTCTGATAACGCTTGATGCTCGGCAGCCGTCATATCGCCCGCTAACACGAACAGAATTAAATCGGCTTGCCGAGCCGTCTGCCGCGCGAGGCGATCGCGGGCGCTACCGTCCACATCATTCAAACCAGGTGTATCGACAATCTCCACCTGACGAATGGTAGGGGTAGCAGACTCCAGTGCGGCAGATGGCGTGTAGGTCTCCCACTCGGACTGCTGTGGCGATCTCGTCGTACCGTGGATGGGAGCCATCGCGAAATCATCGCGGCGCAGCAGAGCATTGGCCATAGCCGACTTCCCGCGCCCCACCATGCCAAAAATAGCAACGGTTAAACGCCCTCGTTCCAGCTTGGCAATGGCACGCTGTAATGCTTCGATATCGTCAGCAAAAAACTCCCGTTCGTCGGGCGCAAACTGTACATCATGCAAAAGCCGCAGCAAACTGCGGCGGGCTCGCGCTACGTAGTGCCGATCCGAACAATGCCCTTGCCGCACAGATTTGGCCGTATCGGTCGTCAAGTCAGCCACTAGCTAGCACGATCGCCAACTCGCTCGACTCTACGCGGCGATGACTCTCTTACAGGCAATGCCAGGGGTTCGGCAGTAGCAGCCGGTAACGCCCGCACGGTTCGAGATTTCTGGGCCGAGGGCTTGCGCTTCCGTACGATTGGCTGCTCTTCTTTAGCTCGCATCAGCTTAAGCGTTTGCGCGACGGCCTGACGGATAAACTTAGTGCGATTCACGTGTTGAAGCTGCGATCGCAAGCGAGCCAGCATCGTTCGTTCGTTCCAAGGCGTCTCACTCTCCAACCAGTCGAGGTAGCTCAAACCAGCCACCCGCGTTAGATAGGCGGCACTGGCCGCCTGCAGCGTTACACCCGCCGCTGCCAGAGGCGTAGCCTTTAACAAGCTGCCCACGGCTTGGCTGGCCAACTCGGCGCCCCCCAGCTTTAGCAATAATTTGCCCAGTACGCGAGCCATCTTCTGGGCTTGCTCGAACGAAATCTCGCGTTCGTAAATGTCGTGCAGTTCCGTGATGGTGCGCGCATTCATGGCAGCGGCAGCCACTAGATCCAATACGGGTAGCGGCGTAGCAGCCACGGCACCGGCTGTGGCCCACTGCATGCGTCGTACCACTCGTTCGGCGCGACCGCGACGGTCGCGCGAGATCGCGGTATCCACGGACGCTGCTAAATTTTGGGCCCGTACCATCGCCGCTGCCAAATGCAGCTGCTTGCCTTCCCGCTGCAGAATCTTGCCTACTCGTTCGGTGAGCGATCGCACGTCGGGCTCGCGCGGAACTTCAGTCTCTGTCACCGAGCCATCATCAGCCACGTGCCGCACGGCCATTGGCGCTGGAGCAGCGGCGATCTCGACGACGTTCTCTGTTGGCATCCACGGCTGCGTTTTTTCCCGCAGGTGTTCCAGAATAAGTTGATTATCAGCAGGCAAGCGACAGTCCGTCTTGTTTAACGCCAGAATCGTCCGTTTACATTGCTGTGAAAGTAACTGCAATGCCGCGAACTCGATCGCGTCGATGTCTTCGGCTGCAACGAACACGACCAGATCGGCTTCGGTCACGAGTTGCTTGGCCTCGGCCTCGCCGCAGGCACCTACTGTTTGCAGTCCAGGCGTATCGATTAGGTCGATATCACCGCCAAATCCCGGCAGCGTGTACGTGTGTGTCCTTCCGCGCGTCGTCGTTCCCAAGGTCGGGGCTGTCTCGCCCGCATGATGGCCCAGTAACGCCGCGATCGCTGACGTTTTCCCAGCAGAACTGGTACCGAACATCACTAACCGCAAGCGTTCGGACTTGACATCGGTCCGTGCCGCTCGTACCCGCTTGGTGAGCGATCGCCGAATCACCTCGTCGTGCAGCTTGGCAATCGCCTGCTCGGCTTTGGCCAGTTCTCGCTCGATGCGAGCTGGCGTAGCTTTAAGGATGCGACGCGGGCGATGCGGTTTTGCTTCAGCCCCGGAGCGGAGCGATCTCCACCACCATCCTGCTGTGCCTAAAAGCCCCAAAGAGCCGAGTATCAGTAGCGCGCTCAAACCGTTGGCGAGGGCAGGCGAGTAGGGGGCGACGGAGTCGTATAGGTGAGCAATGCTACCCGTAACGCCGTTCAGACAGACTAAACCGCCGATGGCCACTGCCAGAGGCATTGCTTGTCGCACGTGAGCAGTCATCTATCGTACCCATAATGTCGCGATCGCTACTGCCCATCATAGGGCTGGGCCGTGCATACGCAACGGGTAACGTCACGTAGTTTGACAGTTTTATGGCTAGAGGCCGTCGACTGATGAGGAGAGATCTGGCCCGGTTAAAAAGCTCTCAATTTCGTTGCAGCTTGGGTCAGCGGGGACGCTGAAAGAACCACGATACTGGCTATCGAGCTTGACAGTGGCATTTTCATCAGCCATGCTAGTTAATCGCAGAACGCGGAACTGGCGGAATTGGTAGACGCGCTAGATTCAGGTTCTAGTGGCAGCAATGCCTTCGGGGTTCAAGTCCCCGGTTCCGCATCCCAATTTAGGTAGATGATATTCAGATAAACGATTGTTTAGATAGAGATTGGCATGATGCTTGCGATGTTTGGCAAGTTTGCGTCGAGCTCTTGCTAAATGGTGACCATGGCTGACTGGCACGTGGCTGGGAACAGACTCGCTCGACCCTAATCGGAAGTGAATTTCGCGATCGACAGACTGCGATACAATCGGACAGCTCAGTGACTCCGCGAGCGGCTAAGTCTGACTATGCGGTTCATTGCCGGTACGCAAGCCATATCCAATAGGAATCGACGCAATGAATGCGATGGAGTTTTGGCAACAAAGCGAAGGGGAATGGTTTTCCCATCGCACCAGTCATGACATCGCGCAGCAACAGTCCGATAGCGAGAAAGCGATGCTCGCCGTGACTCTCGTCGAGCCCAATCCTGTCGACTTGGCTACTATCTATCAAACTCACGGCATTAGCGAGCAACCTGCTTCAGTCAAAGAGCTAAACGTCGCTACCTACGGTGACGTTCGCAGCCAGGGAGACCTGCCCAAAGGAAGCCTGACATTATTGATCCTCCCGGATACCGAAGCCGGCCTGTCTGGCCGGCTATTGGGAGCAGACGTCAGCAGTACCTTCACGCTCGGAGCTGATGGAGTGCTAGAAATTATCGGCGATCGCGGCGATTTGCAGGTGGAAGAACGCATCTGGTTCGAGAGTCCGAATTTGCGTTTGCGCACGAGCTCAGTGGCTAAACAGGGAACGTTGCTGGTGGCTTCTTTTTTTTCCGAAATTCGTCGTGTACAAACTCTGCCCAAGTCGTAAATGCCCGACCCGAGCGGTCGCGCTCTGATCGCTTCTGACGCTTGAGTTTGGACGTAAAAGCATTCACTGCGGCCGTGTTCTAGATCGCTAAAACGGTCCTAAGCAGCTTAAAGGCTGCTACAGATCGGGAAATACAGCTCGGACGGCATCGTGCTTGAGACAACCATCTGCCACGTTGAGTCCCCGAGCCAATGCTGGATCGCGGGCAAATGCAGCCTCGACGCCGAGATCGCTCAGTGCCAGCACATAGGGTAACGTCGAATTGACTAATGCTTGCGTCGACGTCCACGGGGTTGCACCCGGAATATTAGCGACGCCGTAATGCACCACCCCATCAACTTCGTAGATTGGCTCGCTGTGGGTGGTGGGATGAATAGTTTCAATACAGCCCCCCTGGTCAACCGCTACGTCCACAATCACCGATCTCGGCACCATTTGGGCCACCAGCGATCGCGGCACTAGCGTTGGGGCGCGCTGGCCCGTGAGCAATACCGCGCCGACGAGCAAATCCGTATCTTGCAGGCACTCTTCGATACTTTGAGCCGTGCTGTAAAGCAGCTCTACTCGCGACCCGAACAGCTCGCCGAGCTCGTTCAACCGCTGCACGTTCACGTCCAAAATGCGCACGCGCGCGCCCAGACCGACAGCCATTTTGGCTGCTTCCGTACCGACGACACCACCACCTAAGATCGTGACGCAACCCGGACGCACCCCCGGTACGCCGCCTAACAGAACGCCTCGTCCGCCACAGGGCCGCGTCAAATAATGAGCCCCAAACTGAACGGCCAGCCGACCGGCGATCGCGCTCATCGGTGCCAGTAGCGGCAGGAGGCCGTTCTCTAACTGAACCGTCTCGTAAGCAATACAGGTTGCGCCTGACTCCATCAAAGACGCAGTCAAACCGCGATCGGCAGCTAGATGCAAGTAGGTGAATAAAATCGAATCCGAACTCAGGAGCCCATATTCCGCAGGCAGAGGTTCTTTGACTTTGACCACCATGTGCGCGGCATAAGCAGCCGCCGCATCAGCCACAAGCTTGGCTCCAGCCTGCTCGTACTCCACGTCGCTAAACCCGGCACCGTCTCCCGCTCCTGTTTGCACTAGAACGCGATGGGAGCGCTCCGATAAGGCACGCACTGCCGCAGGGGTTAAGCCGACGCGGTATTCTCTGTCTTTAATTTCTTGGGGAACGCCGATGTCCATAAAAACCCGCGATGGATAGTAATGACAGACTGCACGCTCATAGGCAGCCTATCTCTATCATCGCCAATGCCTCTATCCCTGAAAGGTATCTTTGAGAACCGTTCGGGCCGCAAGGTGTTTGCGCGTAGTTTCTAAGACTTCTGCTTCGCGTCGCAACCGCTTGGCCGTATTGCACATTTCCAGCAATACTTGCTGTTCTTCGACAGCTCCTTGAAAGTTACCGCCAATCCAGTACGACAGCTCTGCGGGGTCTGCCGGCAAATCTTCAGGCAGTTCGATCTCGCGATCTGCCAGTTTGCTGGACAAATGCACCACATCTCGCAATAGAGCGTGCATTTCTGATACTAAGCCAGTTAAGTCTTCGCCATCGGGTTCGTCTTCAATCCATTCTACTAACCCGACGCAGAACGGTTTTTCTCGAACGTACTCAAGTACGCGAAAGCGGCGTTGACCTTCCGTCAAAATATTGTAGCGATCGTCCGGGAGATGCTGTGACTGAATCACCTCTGCACTACAGCCAATCTTTGCAGCTTGCTCGGCATCGCCATCCCACAACAGCACGCCAAAACAGCGATCGCTTTCCAGAACAGTATTGAGCATCATGCGGTAGCGGTATTCAAAAATATGGAGCGGCAGAGGACGACCGGGAAATAAAACCACTCCAGGCAAGGGAAATAAAGGTAATTCGCGAACGGCGAGCGAGCGAGATGAGGGCATAGTGAATTGCGAACCTTAAAGGCACGATGCCATACGAGTCTAGCCGATTCTCACTTGAGAGTATCGAATCGAGCTTCTAAGCCGGCTCAACTTGCGTCGAAAGACCTCAACGATTTCGCAATTTGCTGCGTCAAACGGACAGACCTGATTGACTCACAGCTCGACCGCGATAGCTGGCTTGCAGTGGAGGTGTAGTCGCGACGGCATCGAGATCTTGCCAACCTTTGGCAATCAGTAAAGCTCGCAACTGACGTTGGTATTCAGGTACGAATGGCTCTGCAGTAGCAGTTGGCAAAGCGGCAATGGCAACATCGGCTTCGGGTTGGGCCGCCGCGACCAATAAACCACGGTAGGCAAACGTCGTCGCGCTGGGCGTAGCTGCCGGTTGAGAGGTCATGGCGACGCCACGATACTGCAGCTCCCCCGGATCGCGATCGGCCAAAAATTGTTGGCACCAGGCCGCTACGGCTTCAGCGTCAATATGGCGGTCGGCTGGCAAGACGCGGTCGTTGAGAAAATCAACGCACCACACCCAAAGCTGCCACATTAGCCAGCGCAATGAGGCCAACTGGCGATCGCAGAATCGACGGAACCTGGGGTTAGACATGGAGGGCTACCTGTCTGGCAAACGTTTGGATGAGATTATACCGCCTCATTTGGCACGAAAGGTTTGCGGCGAGCATTTTTGAGATTCGCAATCTTTGCTTCCCCGCACAATCATGTCAGTTGACTTCAGCTACGGCAAATTCAGCATCGAAATCAAATTCCGAGATCGGCGTGTCGTTGCCATCCTCCATCTCGGCCATTTCGGCCAGTTCCTCTTCCGTCAGCTCGTCTTCGTTGGGTACGATAACCGGGCGCTCCGGCGGCACATACATGACCTCGCCGTTTGTTTCAGCTTCGTAATAAGCATCTGCATCTTTGATGTCTAACTTCCATCCCGTCAGTCTGGCTGCCAAGCGTACGTTCTGGCCTTCCTTCCCGATTGCCAGGCTGAGCTGATCGGGGGGTACCAAAATGTGGGCCTGCTGAATTTCAGGATCGACTAAACGCACTTCCGCAATGCGCGCGGGACTGAGGGCATTGGCAATATAAGTGGCCGGATCGGGAGACCAGCGGATCACGTCAATCTTTTCGCCGCGCAGTTCGTTCACCACGACTTGAATGCGCGACCCCCGCGAGCCAATGCAGGCCCCTACTGGATCGACATCGCGCTCCACCGTATCGACCGCAATCTTGGTGCGAGGTCCCACATTACGCGACGGCGGATTTGCTTCGCGAGCTACGGCAACGATGCGAACGATATCATCTTCAATCTCTGGAACTTCCACTGCGAATAAGTACACCACCAGGCCCGCGTCGGCTCGCGAGACGATCAGCTGCGGTCCCCGCCGCGACCCTTCCGCTACGCGTTTGAGATACAGCCGATATGTGGCCCCAGCCGCATAGCGATCGTTGGGTAGCTGCTCCCGTTTGGGTAGTTCGGCTTCGACTTCCGGCTGGCCGAAACCGCTGGAGACCCCCACAATTACAGAACGGCGCTCGAAGCGCAGCACGCGCCCTTGCAGCACCGTACCTTCCAAGTCCTGAAACTCTTCTTGGATGAGACGGCGCTGCTGATCGCGCAATTTTTGGGACAAGACTTGCTTGGTTTGAATGGCAGCCATCCGGCCGAAATCCACCTGTTCGGGGGTTACGTCTACCACCACCTGGCCGCCAGCTTCTGCTTCAGGAGCAACTTGACGCACTTCTTCTAAATCGATCTCGTGGTCGGGATCTTCGACATCTTCCAAGATAGTTTTGGTGGCCAGCACGCGAAAGCCGCCGCCATCTAGATCCAATTCCACGTCAAAGTTGTCGAAATAGGTTTCGTCGAAGGCGCTGCTGTCGCGCTGTAGGGTTTTGCGATAGCGTTCGTACCCCTTCAGTAAAGCTTCGCGCAAGGCTTCGTTGACCACGCTTTTCGGCAAATTGCGTTCTCGACTGATGGTTTCGACCATTTCGCCCAATCCGGGCAACGACACCATAGACATAAAGATCGCTCCTCAATAAATGCATTGGAAAACTGGGATGTGGGGAGGCACTCGAGTCGATCGCGGTTGACAGCGTCTGCCCCGACTCAGCCGAAACGGTCACTCGGCTTCTCCGTCTTGCAGTTCGACATCACGTACGATCGCGCGGGGTAAGGTGACCTTGCGCCCTTTGCATGACAAAGTCACGGCCTTGTCATCGCGGCCCTGCAGCGTACCGATCCACTGCGTTCGCCCTTTGTGAGGTGGCTCGACGGTCACAGTCACGGCAAATCCTTTGAATGCGGCAAAGTCGCGATCGCTGCGCAAGTGGGCCGATACGCCCGGACTGGAAACTTCCAGCAGATAATTCCCGGGAACGACGTCCGCCTCATCGAGGCGAGCGTCCAGGGCGCGACTGAGAGCCTCGCAATCCGCATGACTGGTTTCGTTGTCCGCGTCGGGGCGGTGAATGTCCACACGCATGACGGGCGGACGCTGATTAGTATGAAAGACGACCCTTACGACATCCAATCCTAAAGACTGGGCAATGGGTCGGGCTAACCGTTCGACTTCAACAGCAAGAGGATGAGTCATTGACAAGACAATAGCGATTGCTCGCCGTCAGCACCGGCATGCGTGACACGCTGGGAGCGTCGGACGAACCCTAAAACAACAAAAAAAGTGGGGGACTCCCACTTTCCGCAGCGGCTTGAGAGCGACATTGCTCTCGAAGCACCTGACACAGTCTGACACACCGCCAACCGTTCTGTCTCAACGCTAAATCTGGAATTCGCTGCGCGATCGCGATCTCCTCTCATCCTCACAGCCACCTCCTCAATAGGTAGGCTTTTGACTTCAGCCTCAACCAAGTCAGATAAGGCGCGTGGTCTGCAAACGAATGAAGATTTTACTTCAGAGAAACTTCCAGAACGGGCTAGCTGCTAGCAAGCTGTCGTCACAGGTATTCACAATCAGTGCTGCAGAGTTCGCCATTGCCTCCAGATTGCGGTGAGTCGATCGCGTTCTAGTTTGCCGCGATGATTGCGAGGCAGCGACAAGCTCTCTATCCAATATTTTGGCCGTTTGTAGGCGGCTAGCTGTCCGACGATTGCAGCTTCAATTTGCGTTGTCGTGATGTCTGAATTAGGAACGACCAAGGCAGCGATCGCTTCGCCCCAATTGGGATCGTTAACGCCGATAACGGCCACGTCTGCTACCAATCCCGTTGCCTGCAGGACGGCTTCCACCTCGGCAGGGAAAACATTTTCTCCACCCGTCACGATCTTGTCGCTTGCGCGACCGACGACGTGTAAATATCCATCCGCATCGAGATAGCCCAGGTCGTCGGGTTGCCAGGCAGAGTGAAAGCGATCGGGGTAATAGCCCAATGCTAAAGCGGGAGACTGAATCGCAATGGCTCCAACGCCTGCCGAAGTCGGTGCAGTTGAAGTCGGTGTCGCAATGGAAATTTTGGCGTGGGGCAAGGAACGCCCGCACCCCGTTCGTCCGACCAAAAACTCGTCGGGTTTGAGGGTTGCCACTTGCGAGGCAGTTTCGGTAGTACCGTAGGTCGGTGCGAGGCGGAGACGATGTCGGCGTGCTGCTTCGAGTAAGGTCGGCCAGGTCGGCCCCCCCCCCACCAAGAGAGTTTCAAACTGAGCTAGCCACTGAATCAGATCGCGATCGCGCAAGGCGCGCTGCAATTGCGTCGGAACCAGTGACAGATACCAACCTTGCGGATCGAAGTCGAGCCATTCTCCATGCAACATCTGACGCGAGGTCGTTAGCACCAGCCGTCCGCCGCTGACGAGCGATCGCAAGAACTGCATCAGGCCGCTGACGTGGTAGAGCGGCAGCGTGCAGAACGAATCCACTTGTTCTAAAGCAAAGTGCTGGCGAAATCCTGCCACTGAAGCCATCAGAGTTTGCCAGGTGTGGCTGGCAAATTTGATGTCGCCGGACGAGCCGCCAGTAGGAATCAGAATCAGACCGCTGTCTTCCGGACTTGCATCCGCAGCTGGATCGGCAGGACAGAGACAATTGTTTCCGCCCCAAACAAGGTGCGGGCGAGCGAGCGCTCGTACCTGTACCCATTCCCACTCGCCCCAGTCAGGGTTGGCCAAAAAGACAGGGTATCGCGCTAGACAAGCTGCCAAAAAGCGAGCCAAAAAGCGAGCCGGGTCGCGATCGCACAACAAAATGCGCGGCGGGTCGGGATCGCTCCACTCGTTCGCTAATTCTGAGCGTGCTTGGGTGACGTACCGAGCAAAATCTCGACTATCTGCCCCGAACCACCACGAGGCCTCGGCGCGTAGTTGCCAAATCGCTTCGATGTCTAGTTCTGCCATAAAGCATCGAGAAACTCGCGATCGCTCTCGCGGAACCACTGTTCTACGCCAAAGCCAGCTGCCCGCGTTGGGGCTAGTTCGGCCGCCATGCCGCGGCCAACTCGTCGCGCAATCGACGTTCCGAGCACGGAAGAGAACACCACATCAACCTGACGATCTCGACAAAAGGCCCGCACGCGACTGGGAAATCCGGCGATCGCAGGCTTGATGACAAAAATACCGCGCCAACCTCTCTGATGGCAGGATTCGAGCTGGTGAAGTTGACCGACCGACTCGTCAAGTGCGATGGGGGTTTGAAAGCGATCGCTCAAGCGGCACAGATCGTCAAATTGGTCGACGGGCAGCGGCTGCTCCACCATTTCAATATCGAGGCGATCGCACGCCTCCAACCACGCGCAAGCGATATCCCACGTCAGGCCGCCATTGGCATCCAATCTCAACGTCGAATTAGCCGGAATGGCTGCTCGTAAGGGCTCCAATAAAGCTAACTCGTCGCGCCAGTCTCCCACCGCAATCTTCCACTTGAACGTGCGCTTGCCCGTTTCCCACAGCGAGCGCCATGCCGCGAACGCTGCTTGTCCAGGAGGTAACAGCCCACTTTGAGGAAGCTCTCTCTCGGCGGGCTCTGTTGCAGTGAGATTAGATAATGCAGATTCAAACGCAAATTGACATGCGGGTAGAGAGTCTGGAATAGCAGCGATCGCTGCTGGCGTGACTTCTGGAAAGAGGCGATCGCAATATGCTTGCGCTGTTTCTAGTCGCTCCGACCCGAATGCAGGCAACGGCGCAATTTCTCCCCAGCCCGTCCGACCATCTACCGCTGTCAAACGGATAATAATGCCCTCGCGCGTGGCCCACAAACCGTGATGAGTGATCAACGGTTGCGCGAAGCGACGACGGTAAACGCGATATTCGAATTTATACACGCGAAGAGCAGATACTCGTTACTTATGACGACAGATGTTACAGCAAGCCGCGTAAATCGTACAGTTACCTGAATAACGTTCACAGGAATCCGACGGCTAGCCCTACCAATAAAAATGCACCTAAGGCAACGCGATAAGCAATAAAGATGTTCGTACTGCTGGTTTGCAAAAATTTCAGCAGCCAATCGATGGAGGCGTAGGAAAAAATAAAGGCTGAAAGCGTTCCAAGCGCTTGGGCTGGTAGAGCTGAAGGCGCATAGTCGCTGACAAATTCCACCATGCCTGCCAGGGCCAAAGCCGGTATGCCCAGTAAAAAGGCATAGCGAGCCGCCATGTCTCGCTTCATGCCCAAAAATAGACCCGCCGTAATGGTCGAACCCGAGCGAGATACTCCCGGAATGAGAGCTAGGGCTTGAGCAAATCCGACCACAATGCCGTCTGAAATGCGGATATCCTCAATCTGACGTTTGCGGCTCCCCCTCCGCTCAGCCCATGCCAACACCAATGCCAAGGCAATCAACGCTACAGCAATCACAGAAAGTTGGCGCGGTGGCGAGCCGTACATGACCTTCACGGCCAATCCCACAATCACGATGGGCAGCGTGCCGATGAGGACTCCAACAAAGATTCTGTACTCAGGCGAGTCAAACTGCCGTTTTTGGAATGCCTGCCACGTTCCTGTCAGCACGTTGCGCAGATCTTCGGCGAAATAAACGAAGACAGCAACCAAGCTACCCAGCTGAATGACCGCTGAAAATGAAGCGCCAAAATCCGGCCACCCCAGCAAAGCTGGAACGATCCGCAGGTGGGCGGTACTACTGATTGGCAAAAATTCCGTTAGTCCCTGCACGGCTCCCATAATGAAAGCCTGCCACAAGGATGGATCTTGAATATCTGGAGCTGTCTCTACCGCTAATTTGATACTTATTACGGCAGGAATTAGGTTCGCGATCGCCATCAACTCTCCATGCAGTACCTCGATCATTGTCGAGGATCGAGGTTAAAAGCAGTAGCCATTGTGACGGCGATCGCAGCTAACTGAGGTTGCTATCCAATGGCAAATTTAATCCTCATTGCCAATGGTGACAATCCACAATCCGACAAAGCGATACAGGGGATTAGCTTCGGTACCCAACACGCGAGCGTAGATCCGATATAGGCCGTTGCTGCGCGGGTTGCGCACTTGAGATAGCACCAATCTCATTTCTTGTCCGGCATCGATGGGTTGTTCGGCAGCTACCTCTAGTGACTTGAACTCCGGATCCCAAGACACTTCCCGTATTGGTACAACTTCGCCTTCCACTTCTAAACGAACCTGTTCGGGATTAACCTTGCCGTCAAATTTTTCTTCAAAGTTAATGGCCACTTCGCTGACAGTAACGTCTTGAGCGGGTAGCTTGAGACGGTAGCGATCCAAGATACGGCGCTTGCCATTGAAATCGAGTTTGTAGCTCAGAACTTCGGCATCATTGGCTCCCGTAATGACGATGCCGCCTTGGGCGCGCACCAGACGGGGAGCGAGTAAACTGCTGGCAACCGTTAAGCTGCACAGGCTTAATCCCACCGCTAACCCTGCAAAAACGCGTTTCATAGTGACCTCGTTCGTAACCTCACTCGCCATCAGCCCGCGTTTTGACACGTCAATTGCTGACACTGTTGCCAAATGTAACAGGCATGACACACTCTTGCCATTCTAGGGGATCGCTATGGTGCTAGCGATGGAGCCACCCGCACTCAGCCTTGCCATAAAGCGTGCTGCTAAAGCGCAAGGGTTCCACAAAGTTGGGATTGCGAGCCTGGCCAATTTGCCTGAGACTGCCAGCTTAGACCGCTGGTTAGACGCGGGCTTCCACGCCGACATGCAGTGGATGAACAACCCCAAACGCGCCGATCCCAAACGGATTCTGCCAGAGGCACAATCGCTTGTCTGCGTGGCCCTCAACTACTACACTCCCCACGCTCATTCTGACGATGTTACGAAGGGCAAAGTTTCGCGGTATGCCTGGGGACGCGATTATCACAAGGTATTGGGCAAACGCCTTAAAGCTCTGGCCAGCTGGATGGACTCGGAGTTCAACTGTCGCACGCGGTTTTACGTCGATACCGGTCCCATCGCCGAGAAACCGTGGGCCATGCAGGCTGGACTGGGCTGGGTTGGTAAAAACAGTCTGTTACTCACCCGCGAATTTGGTTCCTGGGTATTTTTGGGCGAAGTCCTAACCACGTTGGCACTTGAGAGCGATCGCCCCCACACCGACCACTGCGGCACCTGCACCCGCTGTATGACTGCCTGCCCTACCCAAGCCATTCCCACAGCAGGAACGATTGATTCCAACCGTTGCATTGCTTATCACACCCTTGAAAACCACGCGCCGGAGCTGCCAGAAGATATTACTGCCCACCTGCATGGCTGGGTAGCAGGTTGCGATATCTGCCAAGACATCTGTCCGTGGAACCAGCGCTTTGCTCGCCCCACGGATGTGACTGACTTCGAGCCCTATCCCGACAATGTGGCACCTGCGCTGAGCGAGTTAGCCGATATCTCTCGAGCTGAATTCGACCGCCGCTTCCCTGCCTCGGCACTGCGCCGCCTTAAACCCGAGCGCTTGCGTCGCAACGCCCGTGCTGCCCTTAAGGTTACATCTGCCGAGCCGCTTCGTATTCTCGAAAGGTCTGATAAGGCTTGCGATCGCCCCACAGATGACACAGACCCAGCACCTGACTCATCAACGTCCAATCGAACTTAGTGCGCACCATGCGATCTCCGAACTTATCTTGCAAAGCGCGATCGGCTGCCCGCAGATGGTAAGACGGGATACCCGTCGAAACGTGGTGCGGAATATGAACGTTGATATCGTGGCAGAGCCACTCCACCCAGGCCGGGTAGTCGCAATGTACGGTGCCGCTGAGTTGAGCTTCAGCCGCATTCCATTCAGCCGCTGTTTTGAAAGAAATATCGGGATGAGTATGATGCACGATCGTGAACGTGCTCAGCCAAAAGTGAAATACCAACCAGGGCATCAACCAGAACTTGACCAGCCCCCACCACCCCGTGAAATAAGTTAGAGCAGGGAGTGCCGTCGCGCCAAATACCACCACGATGATGGCCGACTGATAAAACTGATGGCGATCGCGCTTGCCGCGAGGCTCGAGTAATTCGGGATTGATGAAGTGCGTTCTGGCCCAGTGTAATGTGGACGCCATCCACCACAGTCCCGTACGGGTGAGTTTATAGGCACTTCGGATCAAGCCAGAAGCTTCCGTGAACTCCACCTGGCTGAAGGGCCGCCAGGCGTTGTCGAATTCGATGTGATTGGTGTAGCGGTGATGGCGATCGTGGCCTAGGCGCCAGCCGTGAAACGGAAAAATCAGCGGCAGGAACATCACAGTGCCCACCAGATTGTTCACCCACAGCTTGCGAGCAAAGGAACGGTGGCCGCAATCGTGTCCGATGACGAACCAGCCTGTTAGAGCTGTCCCTGTAAATATCCATTCGAAGGGAAGTAACCAGGGGGAGGGATTGAAAATGAGCGTGACATACCCCAGTACAGCCATCGCGACGCTAAATATCACCGTACCTACGGCACGCCACATATTCGGTTGAAAGCAATCGCGTGGAATGGTTCGAATAATGTCTCTCAGTCTTAAGGTTTGAGGTTCAGTCTTAGGACGAATGGCAGTTGTCACGATGATTCGAAGAAAGGGCAACAGGTGGGTACAGCTCGAACCGAACTGCGCAACGGCCCAGGCGATTGTGACTCGCACCTCGCACGCGGATGCAATCCCACTCCTTCCAGGCACCAATCATGCAGGCAGCTAGCTAAGCCCCATCGAACTATACATTATTTCGATAACATGATGAAATTTTGTAACGCTCGACTGGCATGCTCCAATAGCCTCTAATTTGACCCTTTCAAGCATTTCCTCAAGCTAAAAACGCGGACGGCCTGCATCGTACTCGTAGTCAAGAGTGATGCTTTGTTGTGCAAATGACACCGTCAATGCAATCTCCGACGGCACTGCTAACACTTGTTTCTTCGCAGATGCTCAATCTCCGGTGATTCGTTCGTCCTGCGCCAGCAAAATGGCTGTGCAAAACCCTTAAAATCTAATCATGGGAAAATTGATACCAAAAACTATTATTTGCACGCATCCTATGATGGTATTTGATTACATTCGGAGCTCAGTGTAGAGTTTTAGGGCTAAATAGCAGTATTTTTGCGTATATTGCTGATAATGTTCGAGAAAATCAACTGTCTTTGAGATCGTGTAATTCACGCAGGAGGATCTAAATGGAATCAGTTCTACCTTCAATTTTTTGCATTCTGGCCGGTCTGTTCACCATCGCTGGCGGCGTTTTTAATTGGAATTGGTTTATGAACAGCCGCCGAGCCCGCCTATTTGTCAGAATCTTGTCCCGAACGGGTGCCAGAATTTTCTACGTTCTACTCGGGTTAGTTCTCGTCGGAATTGGTATCAGCACTCTGTTCTAGGTAAGTTATCGCCCCCGTAACGACGCTCCTGCGATCGGCTAGTGACTCTGTTGCATCCATTTGATGCACTGCTGCATTTGCCGGTGGGTGGTGTTGCGATCGCCCTTATATCTCCGCCCGTGCCCAGGCAGTACCCACTCAAACGAGTATTCTGCCAAGCGCTTCATTGACTCGATCTGCTCGGGCCACGAGTACCAGCAGGCATTTCGAAATGCGAATAGATGGCCGAGAGGCTTAGAGCGTGCCAGATGATCGCCCGAGAACAAAATCCGGTTGTCATAGAGCAAAACCGTATGGCCGCGCGTATGGCCGGGAACGGGAATGATCGTCAAGTCTTCAGCCAACTGAAACGTCTTACTACCAAAAAGCTGAATTTCGACGTCGCGGGTTCCGGCAGAAATATCGTCGGCGTGGAGAATGCGATCGCAGCCAAAATGAGCCTGAAATTTGGCATGGTCGGCAACATCGTCACGATGGGTTAGATACAAATAGCGCACGCCACCCATCCATTCGAGCCGTTTCACCAGCGGCGGGGCAAACCGCGGCGAATCGACTAAGACGTTACCTTCAGGTCGTTGAATGAAATAGCTGGCTGCGCCGAAGGAGTTCTTCGAGTGGTAGCCACAGTGGTACACCGAATCGGTGATAGGTGCGGGTAGGCTTCGCTGCACGGCCTTGATATCGCGCGGCTTGGTTTCCGTACCGATGGAAGCAGTGGGACAAGACAGCAAGGCTTGCATCGCTCGCAGTCTTTCAGCTTCGTTTGCCGGCTGATGAAATACTAGCGATTGTCCTTCCGAACGTGAGAACACTTCTGGAGCCATCCACCGACAGGTATCGCAGTCGATGCAGGTGCTATCGACATACAAATCTCCGGCCACATTCTGCGATCGCCGCTGACTGAGATGTGCCATGATCTTCTCCCTCCAACGCTGGCTGACCTGACGACAGGCCTACTTAAATCATAATCATTATGATTATGAGATTTTAAGCTTTAGGTTGTGGGTGAGAGGTTTATACGACCGAAGGTGTTCTGGCGTTAAGCTCAGGTTCGTGGAATGCAACCGCAGCATTCTCAGCCCTATTTAAAAGCCATCGTGGAATCAGAGTCCATTCGATGGTCGATTCCAGGCCATACCTTTCTATAATTATGGGGAATTTCTCGTGACCATTCTTCCAGCGCTGATAGATATTGATAGACTGGCCGACGTAAACTACCTCGCCAAGTGGGTCGCGAACTTTGTAGATGCCGCTGGCTTTTGGAAGAAGGTTGATGTTACAAATCGAGACTGCCATTAAAGTTCCTCGATGTGAATATCAGTAAACTGAGCTTCTAGTAAAATGCGCTGCCATTCTATTTCTAAACTTTCTTGACTTTTGCCTAATGTGCGTCCCAGCTTAAAGAATGAATTCTTTGACATCTGCTCGGATTGCTCTAAGTCTGCGAGCGAAATATCGCGATCGCTTTCTCGCAACTCTTCAATCCGATCCAATATGGCTTGCCACTGAGCCTTGTAGCGCAGATCTCGCCCTCGGGTTAAGTCAGGCCGTTCTTGCTTGAGCTGCTTTGTTGACTCCGTGCAGGTTAAGCGATAGGCAGTTTGTTTGAGCGATCGCATATTCATGATGCTGACTCATCAGACAAAAGCTTGGCGTAACGAATTGCCGCTTTGACCATTTTCAAGATTTCGGACTTTTCGAGGTCGAAAAGAACGGAACCTTTTTCAATCGCTTTATTCACAGAGCGAGTTTTGTAGATAGCTTCTATTTGAGTAATAACTTCAGAACTTACTTCTTCGCGCTTCAAAACTTCCCGCAC
>JBCBVC010000087.1:0-18549 GCA_039817845.1 Cyanobacteria bacterium J06642_2 | reverse complement strand
TAGATGAACGATATTATCTTTGAGAGTTTTCGCCAGCTGATCCTGCAACAGACGGGACTTTACATTCGCAACGAAGATCGCGCCTCACTGCTTCGAAATATCGAAGCGCGCTGCCAGGCACTACATCTCGATGGCCTGGAGCGTTATTACGAACTGCTCAACACTGGCACGGCATTGGATTCTGGGATGCTGCCCCGCGCAGACATTCGACGAGAGTGCGAATGGGCGACATTTGTGCAATTGCTCACCACAGGGGAGAGCTACTTCTTTCGCGATCGCCAGCAGCTTGCGCTGCTCGAACACTCGATCTTGCCTGCACTCGTTCGTCAAAAGCGCGAGGAATATAATCCGCAGTATCCTGGCAAGCCGACGCTCAAAATTTGGAGTGCGGGGTGCTCCTCGGGTGAGGAAGCATACTCGATTGCAATCCTAATTAAACAGCTGATTCCTGATCTGCCCGATTGGGATTTTTTTATGCTCGGGACCGATATCAATCAGAGTTATCTCGAACAAGCTCGGGCGGGTATCTACCGAGAGTGGTCATTCCGGCAGGTCAATCCAGACATTAAACGTCAGTATTTCAGCCCGCATGGAAAAGACTATGAGATTTCTCCAGACATTCGACAGATGGTTACATTCCGAGGGGGAAATCTGGTGAAAGATGACTTTCCTAATCTCGCTAACAACCTGTTCGATGTAGACATCATTATTTGCCGGAATGTATTTATCTACTTTGACAATTGCAGTATTGCGTCGGTACTTGAAAAGTTTCACGGCACGCTGAATGAGACTGGATATCTGATTGCGGGTCACGCAGAATTGCAGGGACAGAATCTAACGCAGTTTATCGTGCGCAGTTTGCCGGGCTCTGTGGTCTATCAGAAAAAAACAGAGAAAACTATGCTGTCAGCAATGACTGTTAGTACCGCAACATTACCTGCTCATCCTCCTCAGGAATTTCCTCGGGCGAGCATGCAGGTATTACGATCCTCTTCTTCATCGAGTAGTTTTACTAGCCAATTCACGCAGCAGTACAACGATAGTGCTACCGAATTGCCCTCAGGCAAAACCCCTACGGTGAGACAATCCTCTGCGGTGCGAGGGTTAGCTGTAGCTGAAGAACTCGAACGTGCAATCGCACTGTTCCAACGTGAAGACTATGACGCTGCTCGTGCAATCGCCGAGGAACTCGTGCGATCGCAGCCACGTCAGTTTAATGCATATATACTGCTCGCTCGCATTCACGCTAATCGAGGGGATGCAGCTGTTGCGGTTCAACACTGTCAACAAGCACTAGAGATTGCGCCCCGCTCAATTGAGGCACTATATTTGCTAGCTCGCATTGCCGAGGAGAAGGGAGATATCGCTCAGGCCAAAAAACATTTAAAAAAAATCATTTATTTGCACCCCGATGCGGTGCCTGCCTATCTCGATTTAGGAGCACTGTACGAGAGTGAGGGCGAGCGAGGGCGCAGTAACAAAATGTATGCCACTGCTGTCGAGCTATTGGAGACCAGGCCAGCAGATGAGCCCATTGAATATCGAGAACGAACGACAGCGGGCAAACTACTGAAATGGGCGAGAATGCGTTGCTAGATATTGCCGCAATGAACTTTGTTGCTTTGAGCCACTTCATTATTCCTTCACTTTTTAGGACAAGACTAATAAGGGTGTCTCTTCATCACTCGACTCTCCTCGCGCTCAATTGGCCTATCGATTATGCGGTTTAATTCTCCCCCAACTCTCGTCAGTCTTATGTCGCTCAACATATCGAACCGAACCACTGATTATCCGGCCGAACGCCTGAAGAGCTTACTTGAAGGTCTCAATCGGCTTAAGTTTACTGGCGTCGCGCGCGTGACCGTACGTCTCGACCCGCCGAATCCTCTGACTCCCACGCGAGTATTGGTATTTCGCGATGGCACCTTAACTTACGGTGGTGCCGAGTTACCCACCAATATCGAACTATCTCAGCAACTGGCTAACCTACTCAATCGCAACATGGTAGCCACGGCGGCCACCTTTGCTCTCAATAAGATGGAGAATAAATCATCCGAGCGCGAACTCGCAGAGATGCTCGTGCGGCTGCGAGTGGTGAAGTGGGACGAAATTGTATCTACGCTGCAAACTCAAACGATATTGGCGCTGGAACAAGTGCTACCCCACGCTGGCCGTATTGAATTAGACGAAACGGCTCAGTTTGACTTGGTTTACGGCGACGAGGCTGACGGTCTGGAGTGGGATGCGATCTTCGCTCAAGTCAGCGATCGCCTGCAAATTTGGCAGACACTAGCGCCTGGCATTCCCTCCATGTGGGCTGTACCGGAAGTTCCCAATGGTGATATGCGCAAGGTGACCGATCCGACGGCGCGCCAGAATATTGTGACGTGGGTGGACGGAAAACGGTCGCTGATCGATATCGCTCGCGAAACTCGTAGCGATCCGATTGATGTGGCCCGTTCTTATCTCAGCTGGGCTGAAACGGGTTGGATTGAGTTTGCAGGTGGCGCAGCAGTTAAACCGGGTGCAAAACTTCAGACCTTGCCCGCTATCTTAAGTGTCGATGACAGCCCCATCGTTCAAACCCTCATTAAGCGATCGCTGGCAGCACACTATCAAGTGTTGTTGGCCAGTAATGCAATGGAAGCCCTCAATATTCTCAATCGCGAGCAAGTCAAGTTGTTATTACTAGACGTAACCATGCCCGTAATCGATGGCTTAGAGTTTTGTAAAACGCTACGTAAAATTCCTAAGTTTAAAACGTTACCAATCATCATGCTGACTGCCAGAGACGGCAATATTAACAAAATGAAAGGCCAAATTGCAGGGACCAATCGATATTTAACGAAACCCGTTCAACCGGAGGAATTATTGGAGGTGGTACGAGAATATGTTAAGTAGTCTCGCGGATGATTGGATTGCTCTTGTTTATTGCGATACTTCAATAATTTATATATTCAGTATTCATTCGGATTTTCGGGCTTTATGACAGCTTTAAAAATGAATGTGGGCACCCTAATCGTAGTCTATGGGACATGCTGTTTTTGAGAGCAAAAGTTGGGTTTATGAATATTTCTCAAGGGTGCGTAGTTTCCAAAATTTTGCAACAGTAGATGACTCTTTCAGTCCGTATAGATTCTGAAAATCGTGAACGATCGATCATTTCTGACCTTTACATCAAACGACCTACGGTACGGCATCTCTACTACATTAGTGCGAGAGATCTTTCCGCTGCCGGAGTTAACCCCGATCGCGGAAGCACCGGGAGACACTCTCGGTGTATTGAATTTGCGCGGTCAAATTGTGCCCGTCATGCACCTGAACCGCCGCGTAAGTGCTTTAGGCAATCGCGGTCGACTGGTAGAGCACTGCCAGCTTAGCGATAACGTCATCGCGATCGAGTGGGAAGGTTTGCTGGTTGGGGCGATTGTGCATCAGGTGAATGAGGTTCTGACCCTGAGCGATCGCGATATGTCTCCGGAGCCCGATTACGGTCGTCTCGGTCGCGTTAATACGGCTTTTCTGCAAGGTATAGCAACGGTCGGTGACGAGCTGATCGCGTTGCTCAATCCTGAAGCTTTGATTCGCATGCCCGACGAAGTAGCAGCGATGGCTTGGGAACAACAGGCGACTTTGGAGTGGGTCTCCGATTCGGATGGGAATGTCGGTATCAGTCCTGAAACCGGTGAGAGCGACGCTGCTGATGGCGTATCTGGCTCGTTGGCAGATTTCTATACGCTGTACTGCCCACAGGCGACCGCTGGGGAACGGAAACTATTTCGGCAACGAGCCGATGCTCTGCGGCAGCCCCTCGAAGGCTCGGAGACTGCGGATGACGTACTGCCCTTTGCCGTGATCGGTCTGGCGGGCGAGCAGTTCGCCCTCAACCTAACGGCGGTAAAGGAATTTATCAACGTGCGTAACTTAACCGCGATTCCCTGCTGCCCACCGCAGATCGTGGGTAATACCAATTTGCGTGGCGAGGTGTTGACGCTGATAGATATCCGCAGAGCGCTCAATTTGACCGCAACCTCAGTTGAGGTTAGCGCTGAAGCCGTGGTGGTACAAGTGGACGACATTGTGGCGGGTATTGCGGTAGATCGCGTGTTTGACGTGGCCTACGTACCGAAAACCGCAACCCGACCACTCGATACGGTGGCCACTCAGCAGGATGCATTTTTAAGCGGTACGACAGACTACGGCGATCGCCTCGTCGGCATTCTCGATTTGCCCCGACTGTTAACGCAAGGAGGACTCGTGGTGAACGACGCGATGTAATCCTCCCATGGCTGCGCTCGCTCACAAGCGTGGCGCGCGCCCCGCCATCCGGTTGGTTTTACGCCGGTCATGAAACGGTTTGACGACTCTGCTGTTCATCTCTTCATTACTTTGGAGCACGTACTATGAAGATTACGGATCGACTCAAGTACACCATGTTGGGTTTGGGCGTACTCACTATCGGTTCGGGTGTTTTAACTCAGGTATTCATTAATCGAGGTACGACCGACGGAACCGTCGTGAACCGGTCTGGGATCGTAAGAGGGGCAACGCAGCGGACGTACAAACTGGCCCTCGACAATAAGAATACTGCTCAGGTTCGTCAGGTGATTGCTGCCAATATCAATGCTTTGCTCAACGGCGATCGCGAGCTCGGGATTCCCAGTCCGCCTAGCGATTCGGCTTTTCGCAGCAATATGGAAGCGTTGGCAGAACGATGGAATCGAGAACTCGAGCTCCTCGACGGCTTTGCTAGCGGCAACGTTACTGCAGATGAGTTAGTAGATAGCAGCGAAGAGTTTTTCAGCTTGGCGAATGAGACGGTGTTTGCCGCAGATAACTTTGCAACGAGACACGTGGCTGAGTTGCGGAATTTGCAATGGCTCGTGTCTCTAGTGAATTTAGCAGTGCTGGGCTTTGCGCTGTGGACGGTGTTACAGGCTGCCAAGGTGCTGCAGTCAACGGTTAGCAATGTGTCGAGCACGTCCACGCAAATTTCGGCCACGATGGAGGAGCAGGAGCGCACGCTCTCGCAGCAGGCATCTTCCGTGAATGAGACCACCACGACGATGGAGGAATTGGGAGCCTCGTCGCGACAGGCTGCCGAACAGGCACAAGCGTCTGCTCAAGGAGCTCGGCAGGCTCTGAACTTGGCTCAGGAAGGGAGCAGCGCCGTGAACGAGAGCGTCTCGGGCCTGCAAGGTCTGAGAGATAAGGTGGGCGCGATCGCCGAGCAAATCGTCCGTCTCAGCGAGCAAACCGGACAAATTGCCGGGATTTCGGACTTGGTGGCTGACCTGGCTAACCAAACCAATATGCTGGCCCTAAACGCAGCGGTAGAAGCGGCGCGAGCGGGTGAGAGCGGCAAAGGGTTTGCTGTGGTGGCAGGCGAAATTCGCAAGCTGGCTGACGAAAGTAAGCGCTCTGCCGACAAGATCGGTAGCTTGGTGACCGACGTGCAGGCTGCCATGAATAGCACCGTCATGGTGACCGATGAAGGGACGAAATCTGCGAATGCCAGCATCAACTTGGCCGAGAAAACTCTCGATGCTTTTGGTGGCGTGTCTGAAGCAGTCGGAAATGTAGCCATGACCAACGAGCAAATCGCCCTCAGCTCTAAGCAGCAGGCCGTGGCCGTGCAGCAAGCCGTGTCGGCAATGAATGCCATCAATTTGGGATCTAAGGAGACCGCGTCCGGCATCGTGCAGGTGAAAGCTTCGACCCAAGAACTGACCCAAGCCTCGACAGAGCTGGCGGCCAAAGTCTAAGCCCTGCCTCGACCTAAGGAGGCTGCACTTTTGACTTATGAGCCATGGCCTCCGTTTGTGCTCTGATTTCACTTCTCACTGGGCACGCGCGCCCGGTTTATCCGTCCCCCACTTCTGGATCGACCATGTGGATTGAAGACGAAGAGCTGCGATCGCTTTACATAATCAGCAGCACCGAACACCTCCAAACTATTGAAGACGGTCTCCTCCACTTGGAGAAGCACCCCAATGACGAGGAGCGCCTCACTGCGCTCATGCGCGTCCTCCACACGCTGAAGGGTGATTCCCGCATGGTGGGCGTGGGGGATGCCGAAACCTTGGCGCATCAAATCGAAGACATGTTGGGGGAAGTCAAGCGAGGCGAACGGCCCGGCACGCCCGAATTGTTCGATCGCCTACATTACGGCCTGGACAACGTGCGTAAAATCGCTCGCGAGGCGGTTACGGGCGAAGCAGCCAATGTTGAAGTGTTTTATGTTTTGACACACTTAATGGGCGCAGAGGAGGACGCGGAAGCTAAAACATCTTCCGAAGCCGTTCTTGCTGGCGACATCCCGACAGAGTCGTTTCCCACGGACGGACTCGACGATGCTTTGCCTGATATGGCTGCGGTGGAGTCTGCTGCCGCTGAAGCTGATGCCGATCTCCTCGCTCAGTTTCACGCTGCAGTTGCCCAGATAACGGAAGTCGACGCTCCCACTATCGAAACAGAATTGCTGCCCGAAGCCGATCCGTTCGTACCCGAGTCCGCTGAGATCGCGGTTCAATCCCAAGACCGGCGGGCAGGAGATCGCCGGGCAGGGGATCGGCGTTCCGATCGCATCGACACGATTCGAGTGCCGGCGCAAAAACTGGACGAGCTGATGACTCAGGCCAGCGAATTAGCGGTGACCAAGCGGCGTTTTAGCGATCGCCTCAACGACATCCGCTCCGTAGCTGAATTGTGGGAGGACTGGAGTCAAGTCGCGTTTGTCAATCGAGCAGAATTAGATGCTCTCGAACGCCGTCTGCCTAGTGACGAGCTGCGACCGATTCGCCAGTTCTACACCCTAGCTGAGCGCAATCTCGAACGTCTCGGTGTCTTTGTCCGGGACCTGCGAGAAGCGATGGCTGCGGACACGGCTCGCTTGGAAATCGTGTCCACGGTGCTCGAAGATGACGTGCAGTCCTTACGTCGTCTGCCCTTGTCTACCATCTTCAGCCTCTATCCCCGCATGGTGCGCGACACGGCTAAATCCTTGGGGAAAGAGGTCGAGCTCGAAATGTCTGGTGGCGATCTGCAGATAGACAAACGTATTCTCGAAGACATTCGCGATCCGCTACTGCATTTAATCCGCAACGCGATCGACCACGGCATCGAACTCCCTGCCGAACGTCTCCAAGCAGGTAAGTCGCGGGCTGGGATCGTCCGACTGCGAGGGTATCAAACTGCGGGTAGGATTCACATCGAAATTGTCGATGACGGTCGCGGTCTCGATCTGGAGCAAATCAAGCAAACGGCTTTGCGTCGCAACCTCCATTCCGAGGCCGATCTTGCCGTTATGACTGCTGACCAGATCCAGGATTTGATTTTTGCTTCCGGCTTCTCTACGCAAACCACTGTTACCGAACTTTCAGGACGCGGTGTCGGTTTGGACGTCGTGCGCACTCATGTCGAGGACAAGCTGAAAGGCTCGGTATGGGTTGAATCTTTGCCGCAGTTGGGCACGACGTTTCACCTCAGCCTCACCCCGTCGGTTTCGACGACCTACGTCCTGCTGGTAGAGGCAAATCGAACGACCTACGCGCTGCCCATCGAGTACGTGCACACTATGATGCTGCTGGCACCCAGCGACGTCTATGCGCTCGAAGGTCGACCCACTACGACCATCGCCGATCGCCCCGTCCCGGTTCTCCGTCTGACCGACATCTTAGAGCTGCCGCCAGCGGCTACGTCTGCAACGGCTACTCCCTGCGTCGTGCTGGATATTAGTGGCGATCGCTTGGCCGTACTGGTCGATGCCTTCTTGGATCGCCAAGAGGTCGTGCTTAAACCTCAAAGTAAGTTGCTCGAGCGGGTACGCAACATTGCGGGCGCCACCATTCTGGGCAGTGGTGACGTGTGTATGGTGCTCAATCCTCCTGATTTTGCCCGCGCTCCTCAAAGCGCGCGTGCGCGTGTGAGTGCATCTGAGGACGGCGAGGCGATCGCACCTGCTCGCCGTCAACCGTCCATCCTGCTGGTGGAAGACTCGATTATCATTCGCACCCAGCTCAAACGCTTGCTGGCTGCCGCAGGCTACACCGTGACGGTTGCCGTCGACGGCAAAGAAGGATTTGAAACTCTACAATCACAACCTACCGATGCCTTCGATGCTGTTGTCTCAGACGTGCAAATGCCTAATCTGGACGGCCTGGGCTTGACTGCCCGCATTCGTCAGCACGCGCAGTACGACGAACTGCCTATTATCCTCGTCACTACGCTTGCCTCCGAGGCAGATAAGCAGCGTGGAGCCGACGCTGGAGCCAATGCCTACATCACCAAAGGCGACTTCGATCAACAAGAACTATTCGACACCCTCAGGAGATTAATTTGAACCATGGCTATCAAAGTCGTTCTCGTCGAAGATTCTATCGTCGCTCTCGAAATCCTGCGACGCTTGCTCGATAACTCTGCTGAAGTTGACGTCGTCGGCACAGCCACTAACGGTGCAGATGCCTTACGCATTGTCGCCCAGAGTAACCCCGACGTTATTTGCACTGACTTGCAAATGCCCGGTATGGACGGCCTCGAATTCACCAAACAAATTATGTCTAGCTCTCCCACGCCGATCTTGGTGGTGAGCAATGCTGTGCATCCCACCGATGTGGATAACATCTTCGAACTCATGCAGGCAGGGGCTCTAGACTTCTTCCCCAAACCCACCACGGGGTCGCCTACCGATTACGAAAAACTCACTGGCGCACTGGTAACCAAGATCAAAGTATTGGCTAGCAAAAAAGTCTGAATCCAGCCCGAGATCGCATGCCCTCTCTTCCCGTCAAAGTTCTCCTGGTCGAAGATTCCCCTATCGCCCGGGACGTCTTGCGGCGCCTGTTCGCCTCTGCTCCCCAAATCGAGCTCGTGGGCGTTGCTAGCAGCGGTCGCGAAGCCCTCTCTCTCATCCCTCAAGTCGACCCCGAAGTTGTCTGCACCGACTATTACATGAAGGGTATGGACGGCCTCGAACTGGCGCGCCAGATCATGGCGCTTTATCCCCGTCCTATCCTGGCAATCAGCGTTGCCGTCGGCTCAGAAGATACGCAAATCGTAGGCCAACTCCTGCAAGCTGGAGTCCTCGATGTTTTTCCTAAGCCCGCTGCTGGTCTTCCTTCCGATTACGAGAAAGTCAAGGCGTCCCTCATCGCTAAGATCGAAACGCTGGCAGGAGTCAAAGTCTTCACCCGCCCGCTCAAAACTGCCGCGCAAAGACTGGCTGACGCGCTCCCCCTGCGAGTTCCTCTCTCTCCATCCCGCGCTCTCAAACTCAGCTCTGTCTCGGCTCACAGGATATCTGCGATCGCGGTCGGGGCCTCCACCGGAGGCCCCCAAGCCACTCATGCCATTCTCAGCCAACTGCCCTCCACTTGGCCGACTCCCATCTTCTGCACCCAACATATCAGCGAAGGATTCCTGACTGGTCTAACGAGCTGGATGAACGACCAGTGCGACATCCGCGTCAAAATTGCCGAACCGGGAGAACTCGCCCTCCCTGGCACGGCCTACTACGCTCCCGATAACTTTCACTTGGAAATTGAACCCAGCGGTCGCCTCAAACTTGCCGACGCTCCTCCCATAGATCGCCATCGCCCTTCCATCACCGCCATGTTCCAGTCCGTCGCTCTGAAATACGGAAGGAGTGCCTGCGGCATTCTTCTAACTGGGATGGGGCGAGATGGCGCGGATGGGATGAAAGCGATCGCTTCGGCAGGAGGTCTCACGATCGCGCAGGATGAAGACACTAGCGTCGTGTTTGGGATGCCGAAGGAGGCGATTGCCTTAGGCGCAATCCAAAACGTTCTGCCCATCACTGATGTCGCTCCTTGCCTGCTCGACACCGTTGCTGTGAGCCCGTGAGAGTTGAATCCAATCGATCGAAGGTCCGCACTCTCCAGCGGGCTGAGCAAAAGCACGTGACTAAGTGCTTAAAACATCATTTGTTGTCTAATCGAATACGTATAGCTGTCATGGCTGTTATCTAACCCTGGAGACTTGGGAAAATTAATACAGCAGGTCTGCCTTTTTCATGTATTTACACGCAGTAATTCCTAAAGGACGTGCTTCATGTTGTCAACAATTGCTCGGGTAGTGCTAGCGGTAACTAGTGGATTAGCCTTAGCTGCAAGCGTCAATGGTGTAGCTCGTGCTGCTAGTTTGACAAACGGTGGTTTTGAGACGGGTGACTTTACGGGATGGAATACGCTGGGCAATGCCAGCATTCAGACTGCTGCTTTTGGTTCTGGACCTGTTGAGGGCACGTCTCAGGCGCTCGTTAGCTCCGGTGGGAGCACGGTGACGGATGCTGCTATCGAGACGGCTTTAGGGCTGAGTGCAGGAACGCTCGACGGAATCAGCACTGGCGATGCCAATTCAGGCTCTGTTGTTTATCAAACATTTACAGCGGATGCAGGTGAGACGCTGTCGTTTGACTATAACTTTTTGACCAATGAGACTACTCCGACGACTTTCAATGATTTCGCGTTCATTTCGTTGACCTCAACGAGTCTTCTGGAAGATACCAATTCGGGATTTGTCTCCTCGCCAACGTCTTTCAGCGAGGAGACAGGTTTTAGTGCATTTTCAACGAAGTTCTCATCCAGCGGCACGTTTACGCTTGCTGTTGGCGTGTTGGATGTTAATGACGGTATTGTTGATACTGCCATTTTGGTTGACAACGTTAATGTCGTGCCCGAGCCTGCTTCAACGGCTGGTTTGGCAATTGCCGGTCTTGCTGGGGTCGCCTCCTACCTCCGTCGTCGCCAGAAACAAGCGGTTGCTAGCTAATGAGAGCGTCCGAACTTCACTTAAAGAAAAGGTAGTAAAGAGGAGGTAGCTGAGGCTGCCTCCTTTTCGACTCTGCAGGTTTGCCTCAAAAGCAGGAAGGTCGATATGAGAACGAGCGCGCGTTGAAGAACTAGCATTTGCCTTCAGAAGAGAGTTGTAGTTTAGCAGTCGCGTTCGAACGGCTTAACACCCATGCCGATCCGGCCAGAACGGTTCCGAACGCGATCGCGTACCCTACAGCCATCTGCCAATTCATCTGTACGGTGGCTCCGGCATAGGTAATTGCGAACGTAGACGGAATCATGCCAAACAGCGTTGCGCTCGCGTAAGTTGGCCAGGACAATCCCGCCACTCCCGCACCGTAACTGATGGCATCAAACGAGAAGATAGGTAGCAACCGAGTGGCAAAAATGGTCAAACCAATGGCTAATTCTCCTTGGCTCGTGTCGAAAAGGTGCTCTTTCCCCGTTACCCATTTCAGTGCCGCAGGTCCTAACCAGCGCCCCAATCCGTAAGCGATCGCGCTACCGATAAATCCACCGACAACGGTGTAGATACCTGCAACCATCGGTCCCCAAATGGCTCCAGCTGCGATCGCTAAAGGCACGCCAGGAATATAAGAGACGACCACCGATATGGCCAGAGCAATGACGTATAGCAACGGGCCGAAAATACCTGCTTGGGCGATGGCTGACTGCATGCCTTCAACCGTCAGCCAGTTGAAATCGAGGCGAAACCCCAGCGTCAAAAGCGCGCCTGCCCCGACAAGACCAACGAGTATGGCAATGAGTTGCGGGTGTAGCGGCTGTCGGGCATTACCCATATGGCTGCGCTCTCCACTCACGTCGAGACCTCGATAACTTTCAAGATCTAGCTAAACCCGGCTCCCTGAAAAGGAACTGCAGGTGCCCTGGGTACGGCGTAAGGATTGGCGCGAGACGAGCTCAGACTATTCTCAGGTAGTTCTCAGCAGCGATCGCGCTACGGATTAGTTTGGACATGGAAGCGCTAACTGCGACTGATTCGGGAGAGCTAAAACATCCTAAGCTGCCCTCAAGTGGCTATAGCTTCTCGCACAGTTCTAATGCTCTTTCTGCCAACATGTCGTAATCAAGCTCGGTTAGCGTTAGCGTGTCTTCGTCGATGTCTGCATCTTCGAAAAGGGTGTAAATATCGTCTTCCAGTTCAGCAAAGCGATCGCCCTCTCCCTGCAACGCATTTTGGTCGATTTGAATCGTAGATGTCGGGTATTTCTCCAAAACCTCAATTGCGTTCATCTTGCCGTCAGGCGAAGCTGCATTCACCAAAGCTGCCCGCAGTGATTGCGAACCCGAAAGCGTGGTGATATCGGGCTGCACGAACTGAGCCATTTTATCGAGTAGGCATTCTCCACCCGGCGATCGCAGGAATTTAGCGAAGGGCACGAAATTCACTTCGATCGGATAGGTCAATACGTCTGTTAATACTCCTATAGCCTCATCTCCGAGTTGATCGAAGTAGTATTGCAGTTGCCGACTCACCGTCCCAGTCTGTGCGTAGTCCGATAGCTCTGCGACGGAAAATGTACGGCTGGCAGGCCCAACTTCGACCTGGATGTTCTCTGCAGCTCGACTCGCAGCCCCGAGCCCCCCATGCAGCATTCCAGTACATATAGCCAGAGCCAACACGGTCCACTGGTGGAGATCGCCTTTCACTATTCGTACTCCCACTTACTTTGTCATTAAAAATGATACTCAATTGGACGCGTTTGCGACTGGTCGAGTTCCTAGGTTTTGCTCACAGCTATTTAAGTTGACGTCGGTTCAGCGAATAGCCAAGGGAAAAAGTTAGCGAGAGGATCGCGTGCGGCTCGGCCAGACTGTAAGGCCCAAAACTGACTGAGAAAGTGAATTTGTCGCAGACCCACAACTAAGTTGAGACCGGGAACCACCAGCCACCACACTGTCAGGGGTTCGGGTTTACCCAGGTCGGTGTATAGCCGGTTTACGTCACGATATAACCGATACTGCACGATATAAATCCAGACGACGCCGATAAGTGATAACCAGCGCACCCAACCAGGTGCATCACTGAAAAAATAGGCTAGCTGTGGAGCTGCCACCCCCAAAACAAACGGAGTCAAACATAACGTCCCCGACCAACCCGAGCCCGTGTAATGCCGTAATTCCTCTTGCACGATCCACTTGTACCAGCCGTAATACAGCAGTAGCGTTGCTCCCGAGAGCAGTAGGACTTGCCAGAGCGGACGGGATTTACCCAAGGACTCAGATGATAAAGCCATAGGTCGCGATGTATGACGGTTTAGATATATTAAATTTACATTTCGCAATATCTTTGAGCAAGCTCGCGGGAGTGCTGCGAGTGGTAGGTAGTCAAGGCTTCTTGTAGGGTGTAAGGCACGTGACCTAGCCAGCTCTGTACTATTCTCGGACGTATCACTATTCGTCGGCGCGATCGCGGCGCGAGGCTATGACTGCTGTAGAAGTTATCGTCCCTGCCACCACAGCCAATATCGGACCTGGATTTGACTGTCTAGGCGCGGCCTTGAGCTTGCACAATCGTTTCTGGTTTCGGCCGACCGATACAGACTTAAACATTCGCTTTCGCGGGAGCGAGACGGTGGGCTTCGGCAAAGATAACTTGGTCTATCGTGCTTTTACCCGGGCCTTTGAGTTATTCGATAAACCCGTTCCCTCCGTTGATATCGAGATCGAACTCGCTGTGCCCATGTCCAGAGGTTTGGGTAGTTCTGCCACGGCGATCGTGGGAGGGTTGTTGGGCGCTAACGCGATGGGCGAACTCAATCTTTCTGCCGAGCGCTTGCTGCAACTGGCGATCGCGATCGAAGGACATCCGGATAACGTAGTGCCAGCGCTTAAAGGGGGATGTCAGCTTTCGGTGTTGGGCGATCGCGGGCGTTGGATCTTCTGTCCAATTGACTGGCACGACAGCATTGACATCGTTTTGGCCGTGCCGGACTTCAAGCTTGCGACCGAGACTGCCCGCGAAGTCATGCCTGAGGCGATCTCTATTCCCGATGCCGTGTTCACGCAAGCTCATTTAGGGTTATTGCTGCGCGCGCTGGAGACGGGTAATTCTGATTGGCTGGCCGAAGCCCTGCACGACCGCATACATCAGCCTTATCGCATTAAGTTGATTGCTGGATTCAATGCCGTGCAGGCTGCCGCAGTTGCTGCTGGCGCTTACGGCACTGCGATCAGTGGTGCGGGGCCGACGATTTTAGCCCTCTGTGGGGTTGGCGAATGCGCAGCAGTAGGAGAGGCGATGGTTCGTGCTTGGCAGCAACTAGATGTGAAAGCCGAGGCCAAGTTGCTCGATCTCGACCGTCAGGGGGCTCGTGCCGCGACCGTGGCAACACCCGACTAAATCCTGTTAAGGCACGATCCCTGATAGGATGGCGAGTGCTTTGTCACCATCGTTGCCTGCGCGATCGCCCTCATGGATGAAAAACTCGTCGTCAAAAACTATTTCAACACCACGGGCTTCGAACGCTGGCGACGCATCTATGGTGACGCCCAGGTCAATCGCGTGCAGCGCGATATCCGCGAAGGCCACGCGCGCTCGGTTGAGACCGTGTTGGAGTGGTTGGACGATGTCGAGAAACAGCGAATTTGCGATGCTGGATGTGGTGTCGGCAGTTTGAGTATTCCTTTAGCTCAGCGCGGCGCGCGGGTTTTTGCTAGCGATATTTCCGACAAAATGGTTCAGGAAGCTAGCGATCGCGCCCGTCAGACATTGGCAACGTCTGACAATCCTCAGTGGACCACCTCAGATTTAGAGGCGATTGCGGGCAAGTACGATACCGTCGTTTGTTTGGATGTGATGATTCACTATCCCGAAGCGGATGCGCTGCGCATGATCGAACATTTAACTGAGTTGGCCGAACAGCGCCTGATTTTCAGCTTTGCGCCGAAAACGTTTTGGCTGAGCATTCTCAAAAAAATCGGCGAGTTTTTCCCCGGTCCCAGTAAAGCAACCCGCGCCTATCAACATCGAGAGAGCGCTATCTGCGATCGCCTGCAGCAGCTCGGTTGGACGGTCAATCGCCGCGCTACAATTGGTTCGCAGTTCTACTACGCCTGGATTTTAGAAGTCTTACCCACTCAGTCAGCAGGCTAGCTTGCCCTCCGAATGTTCGGAAAGCTTGGGCGTCGATCGCAAGCCACCACATTCGAACAGATGGGAGGCGATCCTTTATCCACTCGGAGTCGCAAGATTGCGAAATTGAGTGTACTGGTTTTCAAACAAGAGCTTGACAATTCCTGTCGGTCCGTTGCGATGTTTGGCGATGACTACTTCGGCTAAGCCTTTATCGACGGTATTGGGGTCGTAGTATTCCGGACGATACAGCATCAACACGAGGTCGGCATCCTGCTCGATGCTGTTGTGAACGACGAAATCATTCGCGACAAAATTATGATGCTCGGGCATGGCAATGTCGTACACGTCTGCCGAACCACAAGGCGAGATCGTCTCGACTGTTTCCCAGGTCAGAACTCCCGCTCGTGCGACCGCGATCGCTTCTCCCAGGCGAAGGTCCTCCAATGCCTGCCAGCCGCGATCGCGGGTTAAAAAGGGGTGATTGCCTGTAGCTTGAATGGTGAGTTTGCTGCCGTTGGTTGCGAGTTCAAAAACGGGTTTGTGGCCGCTGTAAAAGACACGCTGCGGCCGCTGAGGCACGAGGCGATCGCGTTCGTTCCAGCTCCACAAGCGCGGATATTGTAAGGAGTTGGCCAGCTGAGCGATCGTCCAAATTTTGCCTGTGTCCACATCGACCAGTTGGGTATCGGCCACCAAACAACCTGATTCTCGCAAATCGGAAAGCTGCGGGTGTTTATCCTGCCTGGATTCCACGGCTCGGCTGAGCTGCGAGAGGATGACAACGGGAGCATTGAGCTCTTTAGCTAGGCCTTTTAAACCGCGAGTAATCCGGGCCAACTCCAGCACGCGATTTTCGGAACCCGCACCATCCATTAACTGTAAATAGTCCAGTAGCACCATGCCCAAGTTGCCACCGACTTCGGCCTGCAGGCGACGGGTCTTCGAGCGAATTTCTGTCACCGTGCAGTTGGGCGTATCGTCGATATAAATGGGTAACTGGGCCAAATGCCCAATTGCTTGGCTCAATCGCTGCCATTCGTTTTCGCTAATTCGTCCGGATCGCAGTCGATTGGCTTCGATGCGAGCTTCTCCCGAGAGTAGGCGTTGCACGAGCTGCTCTCGAGACATCTCTAAGCTGAATATGGCGACGGGAAACTTGCTGTTGGCTGCAATGTTGTGAGCGATGTTGATGCAAATTGCAGTGTTGTGAACGCAGATATCGTTAGCGACGAAGTTGTGAGTTGCCGGAATGGTGAGGTCGTACACTTGTCGCAGGCCAGCCGGCGCGATCTCAATAATTTCGTCCCAATAAACGTCACTGGTTGCCAAAGCTTGCAGCGCGGTATCTTCCAATGCGATCGCTAGTTGTAAAAGGCGATCGCGCGTCAACACCGGTCGACAGTTGTCATCAATCTGACAATCATTTTCTAGACCCGCACGCTGAGTCAGTGATTGCCAAGATTCTGCTCCTTTAGCGCCCTCGATCTCTTGCCAAATATCTCTAGGAATGCAATCGGCATCAAATTCCTGCCGTCCATTGCTGAGAAGCTCGCAAATTTCGGTCAGAGCGTCTTCACGGCCTAACATGCCGATGTCGTCAATGAGGGTTTTGAGCGATCGCGGCTCGGAAATACTCAGTTGCCCAACAGCTCTCCGTTCCAGTTCGCTCAAAATGCCAAACCGCAACAACACATGCTGAATTTGGCGCGCCAGTTTTTCGTTGGAAATATGGCAAGTAATGCGAGTGCGAGCCTCGGTCACTACTTCTATCCGTGCAGTGACTGCCAAAAGTCGATTGAGGAATAGCGCGAGGAGCGATCGCTCTAGTGCAAATACTTCTGCTGGAATAATTGGGAACTCTGCTGCTTTGCCGTCTATTTCTCGAGCTGCTATCCCAGAGAACCAATCTGAGTCTTCCAACTGGGCGCGATCGCAATCGGCATGCAATACAGCGTTATCGCTCAGCAGTGCTAAACCACTTTCAGTCAGACGTGCGCCGCTCAGCCAGTAGCTCAGTAACTTGACCCGAGACTTAGGCCACTGCACCGTACCGAACATTGGCAAGCAACGCGGCACGGCGATCGCATCACCTGGTTTCAAGTCGGCTAGAGGTTTCCATCCTCGTAGCGTGCGCAAAGGATGGGGGGCCGTACCGGTCAGCTGGCGACCCGAGCGCGTCACGAGCTGAAATACGGGTTTGATGCCGTCATCGACAAATGCACTCGGGTGTGCGACTTCGAAGCGCCACGCCTCGTTCAAGGTCATCACCTCGGCTTGGCGACGACGGTACATCTCGGCGATGGTGACGACGCGACCGTCAGCCTGCACTAGCTCGGCATCGCCCGTCAAACATTTGCCCATAGACGGACGCCCGGCGACCACGACCAAATCCGATCGCTGCAAGCCTTGAGTCATATTGTCAAGGTCGTAAAAGCCAGTGGGAATGCCTGGTAGCGAATTCCCGGACTGAAATTTATCTTCAAGTTCGGAAAAGATATTCAGCAACACGTCTGAGGCAGGGACGAGCGATCGCTGCACGCGTTCCTGCGTGATTTCAAAAATATTCTGCTCAATTCGATCCATCACCTGAGGAATTTCCAGGCTGGCATCGTAGGCAAGTTCTGCGGTTTGATTGCTGGCTCGGATCAGTTGGCGACGAGTGTATTTATCGAGCACCAGCCGCGCATACTGATCGACGTTGATACTGCTAACCGTTTGCTCGACCAGCCGCCGGAGGGCAGCTGTTCCCCCCACTTTGTCTAATAAATCGTAGTCCTCCAACCAAGCCGACACGCTGGTGAGATCGGTAGGTCTGCCCTGCGCGTGGAGGGCCAAGGCCGCCCGATAAATGTCTTGGTATGCCGTGATGTAAAATGCTTCCGGTCGCAGAACTTCGGATACGCGCGGCAGCGCCTCGGGGTCGAGAAAAATCCCTCCGAGAATTTCTTCTTCTGCCTCAATATTTTGGGGTGGCAGGCGATCGCCTCCACCCCCACGCGGTTCAAACGATGACTTCGCCAAAACGTTCCCCCTGCTTCGGCGGTTTTTGCAGCTGAGCGGATGCGTTACTCGGGCGTTACCTGAATGCGGATCGTTGCCGTCACTTCAGAATGCAGCCGAATGGATACTGGGTAGACGCCAGTCTTCTTCACGTCATCCAGGGTAATGCCGCGTCGGTCAACTGCGATACCGCTGACACTCTCGACAACGTCGGCCACGTCCTGTGCAGTAATCGTTCCGAAAATTTGCTCGCCTTCGCCCACAGTCGCTTTGACGACGTAACGATTAATTGTTTCCAGCGCAGTTTTACGGCTCTCAGCCAGCGCTTTTTCGTCTTTGAGGCGTTGCTCTTCCTGCTGACGTCGCAGCTCGACTGTCTTCAGAACGCCTGCTGTCGTGCGCGATGCCAAGCTTCTCGGGAATAAATAATTGCGCGCGTAGCCGGAGGTTACGTCGACAACGTCACCCGATTTACCCAGAGAGGGTATGTCTTGACGCAACACGACCGATACATTTTTCTTCGACATGATTCGCTAGGGCTGAGAGCAGTATTTTGTTCAGGCTCTTTAGTATAGTCGATTTCGTTGATTCGGCTGTTAGTAACTTGCACGCGTTCCAGGGCAAACGCGTTTGCCCTGG
>JBCBVC010000086.1:0-18820 GCA_039817845.1 Cyanobacteria bacterium J06642_2 | reverse complement strand
TGAGTGCTATCCCCATGCCATCAAGATTCGGTTGGTGCATGACCAACTCAACACTCACGTACCTGCGTCACTCTACAAGGCTTTCAAGCCGTCTGAAGCGAAACGGATTCTCGATAAGTTAGAGATTCATTACACTCCCAAGCATGGCAGTTGGCTCAATATGGCCGAGATTGAGTTGAGCGTCTTGGCTCGTCAGTGTCTGGAGCGACGTATTCCTGACAAATCGAGCTTGCAGCGCCAGGTGGCAGCTTGGGAGAGCCACAGAAACCGTCACTGTCACAAGATTGATTGGCGTTTTACCACTGACGATGCCCGGATTAAGCTCAAACGGCTTTATCCATCAATACTCAACTGACAAAACACTAGAGCGACGGATTGATGGCATTATCAGTGGTCTGCGAATGCGTGCAGCCTGCCAATCTGAATGAGCTTTACGAGCCGAACTTGGATGACATCAAGATCTCCATCAAGATCTCTGTTGTCATTGCAACCGGCGTTGCCACGAGAGTTATCGAGAAGAGGTCTTGGGGGTGATTGCTTTGGGTTTGTGCCAACGTCGGCGCGCAGCATGTAAAAGCCGTCGGCAGAAGAAGAAGCCCGCGAGCAAAAGTCCGATTGCCAATGCTCCCGTTAAGTAAGGCAAGACAACCGCCAATGCCACACTCGTTGCTGCCACTCCATCTTCAACTACGCTCAAAACCGGAGCACTTGCTCCCATCGTGACGGTATTGGCCGCAAACCGAGTTGTTGCCTTACCTACTTCCACAACCTCTGCGGTCGTTCCTCCTGCGATCGCTCCGATGAGGATGGCTGCAGCCGGATCGGCAAAACTGAGGGTGGAACTCATAACTAACGTGCCCGCGATCGGCTTCACCACGAGACCGATGCTATCCATCAAGTTATCAACCGCTGGAATTTTGTCTGCGGCCATTTCCAAGAGTGTTGCTAACAAAAACGCCACAATCGCCGTATCGCTTTGCAGCCACGTCAGTTCTTCATTGAGCGAGATCGCGCCAGCGCGCCCTAGTAGACCGACGGCTAGGAGAGGCAGCCACGCCCGCAGTCCTGCCGTTGCGGCTAAAGACAATCCCAATAGAATTTGACCCATAGGGGCAAGTGACGTGGCTTCCACCGCATTCTCCTCGGGAATTTCAGGTCAACACTTTTCAACTGCGCGTCTGTTACGCGAGACATCTCTGTCAGGAGTGAGAATGCCTGACACCATCTGAAGGGGAGGTCGATCCCTCTGAACGTCTCTATGCCAGCAACAGCGCGATCGCAGAGGGCAACTCTGACATTTTGGCTGACGTGCCTTGCAGGTGAGAGCGCCAAAGTCAATGAGAGTGAGATTCCAACGCGCTGTTTCAGAGGTTGGAGCAACATATTCAGCTGCTGCCCACAGTAGCGGGTCGCGGGATTTTACGCGACCGCCCCGTACGCCCCAAAATCGTTCCAGAATACGAGCGACGTTAGCGTCGAGCACGGCCAGGGGGCGATCGAAGGCATTGGCCAGCACGGCGCGAGCAGTGTACGGTCCGACTCCAGGCAATTGCAGGAGCCGAGCTTCGTCCATAAAGATATCGCGATCGCGCGCCAAGATCTGAGCGGCTTGCAGCAGGCGTTCGGCGCGAAATTGCAATCCCAACGGCTGCAGGATATCGGCCAGGTTGTCGAGTGACGCGGCCGCCAAATGGTCGAGCGTGGGATAGCGATCGCGCACGCGCGTGAAGACAGGCACAACTTTGCGGGCATCGGTTTTTTGCAGTAGCGTCTCTGCCACGAACAAGAGATACGGATCGCGCGTTTGCCGCCAAGGAAATACGCGTAACCACTGGTGACTCCAGTTCAGCAATGCAGAACGGAACCACGCGACCCGATCCGGCGGCAGTACTCGTTCGAGATCGACGCGAGCCACGACAGTCTCCACAATGTCGTCTCGACCCTAACAAGCAACTTGGACTTCGACGAGGCCAGTTGTGGCAAACTCACTTGCGCGGTGTCGAACTGCGTAGGAAAAAACGGTCGTGCTGCATATGCAGTCAACTCAAAGGATTTTAGGCAAGCGTGGCGCTGGCTAGTTCGTGGGTTAACTGCTGTTTGATTTCAGGAATGGCAGGCAACCATAGAGAAAAAGTAGTCGAGCCCATCTCGCTAGTTGCAACGATCGAGCCCTGCAGCTGCTCGACCATCCGTTTGATCAGGGCAAGTCCTAGGCCAGTTCCTCCTTGGCGCCAGCGATCGCTGTGGGGGACGCGGTAGAACTTATCGAAAATGCGAGGCAGCTCGTCAGCTGGGATCTCGCCTGGATTGATGACTTCAAACCGAACGCCAGAATGACCGTCGGACCCGGCAGCAGTCTCGAGCTTGACGCAGATGCCGCCTCTGTCCTCGCTGTATTTACAAGCATTGGTCAGCAGTTCGCGCAGCACCCGTTCGACACAGGAGCGATCTCCGTACATTTCCAAAGGTGCGGCTGATAGATCGATATCGAGCTGTAGGCCGCGCTCGCGAGCGCGATGCCGAAACGGTTCCACCACGGCGGGCAACCACGCTTGCAAATCAATGGACTCAATCGCTAACTGATAGCATTGGGCCTCTAATCGCTGTAAATCTAGCAGGTCGTCCACCAGCTCGACTTCCTGCTGGCAAGCCATTTCTAACACGTCAAGATAGCGTTTCTGCTTATCCGTATCGGGAATGAGTTGGACCATTTTCAAGGCCATTTTCATGTTGGCCAGAGGCGAGCGAAGCTCGTGGGATACCGTACTCAAAAAGTCATCTTTGAGAATGCTGAGATTTTGCAAATCGACGATTCGTTGCCGGGCGGCTTCGTATAGACGCGCTTGGCGCAGCGCGATCGCGCATTGATTGGCAACTTGTCGGGCTAGGCGAATTTCTGCTTCTGAAAAAGCCTCGTCTTTCGTCCGAATCGCATTCAAAATACCGATTGTCCCGCGATCGTCGTGAATAGGGCACTGCACCATGGCAACCCAACCCACCAAGGGATGCTTGCAGCAGTGATACAGGGGGCGACCGTCCTGCAACAGACTGGCATGATTGCTAATGCCATCGTCCGGTCTGAACCTATGTCCCAATAGCGATGGAAACGACCTCGGACTTTCATAAAGCACGGTGTGAGTCGACGTTTGCGCATCCACCATGTTGATTTCGCACGTGCTCAAGTTGAGCCGCTCGGCAAGCCGCTCGGTCACGCCCTGCAGAATGCGAGCTTCATCGCGCTCGTAAAGAATGCGTTCGGTAATGGATTGCAGGATGGCTTCAAACTTGAGTGCCTCCTGCAATGCTGCCGTGCGCTCGACCACCTGGCCTTCGAGAATGGTATTGAAGCGCTGCTGTTGACCGAATAATTCGGCTTGCTGAATCGCGATGCCTACCTGTGCGGCGATTGCCTCTAATAAGTCGATCTCGTCTCTCGTCCATTGCCGAAAGTGGTCGCATTGGTGAATCTCGATCGCGCCATTAGCAGTGCCCTGACAGGACGTGCGCACAGCCAGCAAAGACTTGACTCGAAGCGACTGACAGAGATCGACAATGGGTTCGATCCACTCGCAGATAAACACGTTATGGGCTACGACAGCGCGATCGCCCATCAAAACCGCCCGCACGTAGGGATTGCGGGTCGAGCCGATGGAGACGAGCGAGACAATCGCCGATTCGTAAGGCGAGCGCGTGTACTCTGCGACGACATGTAAACCGGGGATGTCGTCGCGTTCGCCTACGTGAATGACACAGCGATCCACCTGCAATGCTTCTCCAACAGCCTGGGCGGCAGTTTGTAACATGTGCTCCCAATCGAGGCTGCTGCGGACTTCGTGGGTGAGCTGACGCAGCAGCGCGGCCTGCGATACCTGCTGAGATAAGGCTGCTTCCGCCCGAGCGCGATCGCGCACTTCCCCAGCTAAGGCAGCATTAGCATTCCGGAGTTTGTCAGCGTATTGATGATGCTGACGCCGAGCTTCGAGCAGGCCAGCAGCGATCGCTCCTGCCGCCAGCCCGCCTCCCAGGACGAAATTGCACCAAGCTGAATATGACGAAGAGATGCCGTGGCCGTGAGGCCATACGTGCAGCGACCACGTGCCCATGGGATGCACGATGGCAGAGGTATGTCGCTGGCGAAACGCGCGCGTGCGAGCGTGCGAACGATAGATTGAGGTGTCACCGGCCTGTAGATCCACGGCCACGCGGTCAGTACCGCTCAGGTAGGGTGCAATTTCGGTTTCCACGTCCATCACGGCCACAATGGTGCCAGCTACCCGCTGCGGGGACGCTGCCAGAGGACGATACAGCAGCAAACTACTACCGTCATCCGTCAATGAGGCTGGTATTCGCGAAGCTGGCAGTGTGGGTAGCTCGCCCGCCGTGACGGGTGATGGTGTAAATGGAGTTGCAAGGGCGGCAGTTGTTTCGGGATGAAACAGAGAGCTGCTGACACTTGAAATCGGTGAAATGGGAGCTGATGAAGCACGTGGCAACGTCCATAGCGTTTCCCCCATCGCATTTAAGCGCGAAATGGCACGATATGGCTCTAATGAATAGGCAACGCTCTCGGCATCCTCGGTCCAATTCTGCAGTTGACCGTTAGGACGCTCCCACACTGCCGTCATGTAATCGAGATGAGCGACATATCGATGCAAATGATGACTGAGAGTTTTGCTCAGATCGCGAGCCGTAGCGACGACGTGGCGACGGCTTTCCTGAGCTTCGTAAACCTTAAGCCCGGACCAAATTCCTGCAGATAGAATTGCGATGCTGGCTCCAATCGCAATAGAAGACCAACGTCCTGGCATCGATAATCGACGCATCGGTAATCGACAAAAGCTCGGTCGAGCAGCAGCTTCTAAGTAGCGGCGATCGCGCGACATGAATGTACTCGCATTTTCAACAAAACTCTTTTGATGAACTAAATCTTCCCTATTCGACCGGCGATACTTTCAGGGCTATTTAAATTTAGGCAAATTTACTAATTAAGCAGTGCGAACGATACCGCGGGACAGTTTGTCGCCTTGGGTTTGAAGTAAAGGCGTTAGGATTGTAACAATTCTCCATAGCCCGACATCTTTGAACCTATGACAGGCGTACCCGTCTCGCGCATTCGCAATTTTTCTATCATTGCCCACATCGATCACGGCAAATCGACGTTGGCCGATCGCCTGTTGCAAACAACGGGCTCGGTCGCCGATCGCGAGATGAAGGAGCAGTATCTCGACAACATGGATCTAGAGCGGGAGCGGGGCATCACGATCAAACTACAGGCTGCCCGCCTCGACTACCGAGCTCAAGACGGCAACGACTACGTTCTCAATCTGATTGATACGCCTGGGCACGTGGATTTTACGTATGAGGTGTCGCGATCGCTGGCTGCGTGCGAAGGCGCATTGCTCGTTGTCGATGCGTCTCAGGGCGTGGAAGCTCAAACGTTAGCAAATGTGTACTTGGCGATTGAGAACGATCTGGAAATTATTCCAGTGCTGAACAAAATTGACCTGCCTGGAGCCGACCCCGATCGCGTCGTGGCCGAAATTGAAGATGCGATCGGTCTCGATTGCAGCGGGGCGATCTTGGCTTCGGCCAAAAATGGCATCGGTATCGACGAGATTTTAGAGGCGATCGTGCAGCGAGTGCCTCCCCCACGGAGCACCGTAGATGGGTCGTTGCGGGCGCTGATTTTTGACAGCTACTACGATCCTTACCGAGGGGCGATTGTCTACTTCCGCGTCATGGATGGTGCCATGACCGCTAGAGACAAAGTTCATTTCATGTCGTCTGGTCGCGATTTTGAGGTGGACGATTTGGGCGTTCTCAAGCCCCATCAAGTTGCAGTGGACGAACTACACGCGGGAGAGGTGGGTTACCTCAGCGCTGCGATTAAGTCCGTGGCTGACGCGCGGGTTGGCGACACGATTACTCTCAGTAGTGCCAAAGCTCCTGAGCCGCTGTCGGGCTACACTGAAGCCAAGCCGATGGTGTTTTGCGGTTTGTTTCCCACCAACACCGAACAATTTCCGGAATTGCGCGAAGCGCTTGAAAAGTTGAAGTTAAACGATGCTGCTCTGCAATTTGAACCGGAAACCTCAGGAGCAATGGGATTTGGTTTCCGCTGTGGTTTTTTGGGATTGCTCCACATGGAAATTGTTCAGGAGCGCCTCGAACGCGAGTACGATCTCGACCTTATCGTTACGGCACCTTCGGTAATTTATAAAGTCACCTGCAATGACGGCTCTCTTCTCGACATCGACAACCCCAGCGAACTACCATCGCCCAACGAACGCATCAAAATTGAAGAGCCGATTGTGCGGGTCGAGATTATCATTCCCGAAGACTTCGTCGGCTCGATGATGGAGCTGTGCGAGACGCGCCGCGGCACGTTCAAAGATATGCGCTACCTGACCCAAGGTCGGACGACGCTGATCTATGAAGTGCCATTGGCCGAGGTCGTCACTGACTTTTTCGATCAAATGAAATCGCGATCGCGCGGCTACGCCAGTATGGACTATCAGCTCGTCGAATACCGCGAAGATCGCCTCGTTCGTTTAGACGTTCTGATTGCTGCCGAACCTGTCGATGCGCTCTCCACCATCGTTCATGTCGATAAGGCTTATAACGTCGGGCGATCGCTGGTCAGTAAGCTGCGGGAACTGATTCCGCGTCACCAGTTCGTAGTGCCTATCCAAGCCGCGATCGGCTCCAAGGTCGTCGCCCGCGAAACCATTCCGGCGTTGCGCAAAAACGTGCTGGCGAAATGCTACGGCGGCGACGTCAGTCGCAAGCGCAAACTGCTGGAGAAACAGAAAGAAGGGAAGAAACGGATGAAATCTGTCGGTACTGTGGACGTACCGCAGTCGGCCTTTATGGCTATCTTGCAACTGGGCAATGATGCTAAGCGTTAAGCTCGATGGGTCGGTAGTGCAGCACCTCAGGCGGCTGGGCAAAGTACGAACCGATGAGAGCGCGCCATTGCACGAAATGTTCCGATTCTCGAAATGTGACGGTATGGGCTTCGAGCGTTTCCCAACGGACGGTTAAGACATACCGTTCGGGGCGTTCGAGACATTGTTGGAGTTGGTGGCTGAGATAGCCTGGTGACGAGCGCAGGTAAGTATAAGCGCGCGCGATCGCCTGTTCGAATTGGTCCTGTTCTCCGGACTCAATTTCAATGGTGGCAATTTCAACAACAGCAGTCATCAGTTCTCCCACTGCGTGCTCAGTTTGAGGATATGCTCGTCACGAGTGTGCTCAAGCAAGGGTAATACGACATAGCCAGAATAGGGGCAACAAACCCAAAACTAACAAGTCTCGACGTCGGAGGCGAAATACGTGCCAGGCTACCAAACGTTCTGGTCCTTCATAGCCTCGCACTTGCATCGCTGCCGCCGTCTGTTCCGCCCGCAACAATAAGTTGGCTAGTAACCGCTCGATTGCCCCTAACACGACACCAGCACTGCCGCGCAATCCTAAAGCCTGCCAGCGAATGTCGCGGGTGCGAATGGCGCGAATCAAATTTTGCACTTCTTCCAACACCAGTGGCAAGAAGCGCAGAGCTAGGGTCAGTGTCAGCACTAATTCTGAGACTGGAACGCCCCAACGCTGCAGGGGTCGTCCCATGACGGCCAAACTTTCTGCGAGTTCTTCTGGTGCCGTCACCAACAAAAATAGCGTGCTGCTATAGAGCAACGTAAAAATCAGCGTGCCGAGGCGAATCCCCAGAGTTAGCGTCCGCCGCGAGATCTGTATAGGCGCGCGTCCTAACAATCCGAAGGGGGCCTGCACCACTATGTATTGATAAGATTGTTCGCGCCCAAACTCACTCCAATCATAGGCTCGTAGCTCGGCGATCTCTTCGGCGCGGGCGGATTCGCTGGTGACCGTCTCGCTGGCAGCACTCAGCAAACCGTAGGCTGCCACGTCTGTTCCTTGCCGCTGTGGTGCGGGTGCGACCCCCAATGCTTCCGGGGCGATCGCCGTCGCTCCTGCCGTCAGCAAAGCTAGGGCCAACACTAGCCCAATTTGCCGCACCCAGACCCGCAATGGCAATCCTGCTGTCACGGTCAACCCAATCAAAAAGGCGACGATCCCCAGCCGCCACGCTCCGGCCGCCAACACCGGGCTCAGCAGAATGCTGAGCAACCAAGCTAACTTGACCCGAGCATCCAACTGATGCAGCCAAGTAACGGGAGACTCTAGATAGATCCCTAGCGGGACGTAGCGGAGAATATCCAAGGATGCGAAGGGCAAAAACGAGGGTGAAAATGAGTTCGAATCTTACAGTAAGACGTACTTACTAATCACCCACTGTCCGTCACGCCGCATCAGATCGTAACGCACTCGATAAACGCTGGCGCTGGAGTATCGATCGACCTTGGTATCATTCACCCAATAGTCGCGAGCTTCGTCAATCTGAACCACGACGCTGGCCCGGTCCTCCCCTTGAGGAATGACCTCTTGGACGTCCATTCCCTTCAAGGTGTAATTCATCCGCGCTCCCTGTTGCTGATAGCTGCGCGATCGCGTTTGCCAATTAGTTAGCATCGGGTCGACTAGGATTTCAGCTAGTGCATCACTCTGATATTCGGCCCCCATCGCATCGTGCTTGGCCTGCTGCCACGTTTCGACCGCTGCCCGAGCGCTGGCCTCGGAGAGGGGACCGCTCGCCTCGAGGAGGGTGTCAATATCTGACGACGTTTCCGGATTCGACAAGGCTTCTAGCTCAGCAGCATCTGGGTTGGCTGGTGCAGTCGAGGCAATGTTTTCAGCCGATGATTCGGGGTCGAGAAACGCAGAGACATCAAGACGTTCGGGTGTATAGGAGCCGGAACTCGTCGGGCCGTCGGCCTGGAGTTCCGTTACTGAAGCGCTATCGGATTCCGTTACTGATTCACTATCAACTTTGCCGTACCAGCGCACGGCGCCAATACAAAGCGCAGTGGCTAACAAAACGCCACCAGCTTTCCACAGCCACGACGGCACCAGCCCAGCCCAACCCCGAGACGATGCTTCAGTTTTTAAGGGTTGGGTTGCTAATGCCTCATCTTCAGCAGAAGGCTCGACATACTCTGACAGCAATCCGTTGGAACCCGGTGCTGCTGCTGTCCAGCTCGCATGGCCATTGAAGCGAGACCGACCATTGCGGCCAAAACCGTTACGCTCAGTCGTCCGATCGAATTCGGGAGAGACACCGAGCGGACTGCCACCTGTCGGTTGGGCTCGCTCCTCCAGCTGCGTTCCTCGCCCTACGGTTTCTGCCGTCACGCCCTGGCGAGAGGCCACTGTTGTTGCTACAGCCGCCGATGTTCCTATCGCTGTCGTTCCTACTGCCATCTCTCGAGACTGAGACAAACCTCTGGATTCTGTTGCGACAGCTGCTTGCTTCTGCCGTTGAGCGGTCTCGGTCGGCGTCACCTGAGCTGCAGCGCCATTGGTGCGAGCGTTCGGGCTGAGTGCGACAGGCACGGTCGGTTGACGGTCGAATTGCTCGGCCACCTCTGCCGAAGTTGGCATGGCTTCGAGGTAGGCCTGTACCTGTGGGTCTTCAAAATAGGCATTTAGGGATGCTCCTGCAGCATCTAAATCGCGATATTCCGGAAACACTTCGCGCCGGAACCAGCGCTCGATATAGCGACACAAGCCCAGCAGCAAGTCTTCGCGATCGCCACTTAAATCTTTAATGGCACGGGCTGCCTTGCGATCTTGGCTGAGTCGCATCAAGCGCAACGCTTCATCTGGCTGCCCCAACAGCAGCGTGCAGATGGCCTGTTCGAGATACACGTCGTGACGCTGCACTAGCTTGACCAAACGTCCTCGCGCTCGCCGCAACAGCAGCGGTCGCCGCTCGACGTAACCGCGCGCGATTAGGGCATAGGCTGCTAGATACGCCGCTACCAACGACGGGCGATCGGCTTCAATTTCAAATAATTCGTGCTGCTCGCTCAATGTCATGTGGCTGCGAGCCTTCTGAATGAAACGTAATGCATCTTCCATTGTCAGCCCCGAACCATCGGCCCCCTTACCTTCGATGCCCATGCGTTCGTCTAAAAGAGCGCGTAGCAGCCGCAATCCTTCTTGGCGCTCGGGGGCATTTAAGCTGGAGTGAGCAAGTAACTCAAGAATGCGGTAGGGCCGCAATTGATTCAGATCGGAACGGATTTCAGCCTGCATTTCCGGAAAACTGTGGTGTTGCATGAGTTCGTCATTGGCGCGATGGAGCAAAGTGGCTGCGCCTTCATAGTCCCGCTGCTGCCAGAGATCGCGGGCCAGAGCCAGCCGCGCGATCGCGCGGGTCAGGATATAGTCGCCATTGGTCGCATCCAAACTCAGAGCAGACTCAGCTCCTGCAATCGCGCCTTCGTAATCTCCGAGCTCGCACAGCACGATCAAGGCTCCAGCAGTTTGCTGCGGCAGTAAGTCTAAACTGGGATTGACGGCCTTGAGATGCGTATCGTATTCTGCGCGCTGAGCCGGATCGCTAAGGACGGTATAGGATTCATCCAGCAACTGCCGCCGCGACGTCAAAGCTTGGGTCGAAAACCCGCGCCATAATTCCTGGGCCAACCGTTCGCGATATGCAGACTCCAGACCCCCTGCCTCTGACTGCAGAGGCACCATTAAAATCCGATAGAAATCCAACGCTACCCGCATGACACCACCCTCAAATCAACGGCAGATTGTTCGTACCTAGCGGGCTGGTCTGTCGATGTCAATTGCACGGAGCAGGATTCTAACAGCGGCATTCCCAGTCACAGCTTGCGCTCGCGGCCTTTTCAGGCCATTTAACCTCACCGTCCACAGTAGCACCCCCATCCGGAAATGGAGCGCCTCAAGATCGCTATGGATAGCGCTTCTCGCGATAATTTTGTTTAATGATCTCCTAGCAGCGATCGTAATGAAGGCTTAACCTCCATCACACAGGCGCGTCATGTCTGTCACTACCCGCATTGAGGCCATTTTGTATCTCAAAGGCCAACCTCTGACCCTTAGCGATCTTGCCGCACTGGCCGGTTGCGATCGTGAAACAGCTTACGATGCAGTTTTGGAGCTGATGGAAAACTACGCCCATCGGGATTCTGCTCTGGAGGTGCTGGAAGTAGAAGATGGCTTTGCCTTGCAATTGCGGGAGGAATTTGTCGATTTGGTGCCGGGAATCTTGCCGCCAGAACTAGGCGTCGGGGCTACGCGCACGTTGGCAGCCATTGCTCTCAAGGGCACGATTGCGCAAGCTGAGCTGGTCGAAATTCGAGGCTCGGGTGCCTACCAGCACGTGCCTGAACTGGTCGAAAAAGGATTTATCACTAAACATCGGCAGCCAGGTAATCGCTCGTCGCTACTGCGCGTTACTGACAAGATGAAGCAGCGTTACGAGATCGCCGCTTTGCCCGACACGCTCGCTAATTCTGCATCGCCAACGGACGATTCTGAGCAACAGCTCGATCTGCCTACAGACTCTTCCTCACCTGCAGCTTCTCATTCATCTCCTGCCGATGCAGCATCTCAGACACCCGATTCGCCTCCGGCGATAAAGTGAATGACGACAAGCTATTTGCAGAATGAATAAAGCACCTAGCTCGAACAATCAGCATTTGCAATCATCGTGGCCGACCAAAAGCACCCTCAACACAGCAGCGATCGCGCCTTACTCTCGCAAATTATGGGAGATGGCAGCATGTCTGATTTCAATCTGGCTGAGGTCGCACGCCTGCGCATTCGCTACGAAGGCTTTCCGGGTGCGCGCGACATTCAGGCCGATCTCGATGCCATGTTAGAGCGTTGGCAGTTAAGTGAAGGAGAGCTGATGGCCAGAGCTCGCGCCATTCATCAAACTCAAACCGTCTACCGCGAGCGCTTCAGCAACCGCGACGATTGGGCTTGAATTGCGCAACGGTGGTGTACGGCTAGCTGTGCGTGACGACTCAACTACGGAGAACGCACCTGTCCGGTGCAATTTGGGCGCGCGAATTTACGCCGACTGCAAAATGGGGCATGATAAATCTTGATAAGAAACTTCATGAATATTGCGATCGCTGAGTCATTTGAGCGGATTTGAGTGAAGGAGTGCTTTTTGCCATGCACAGACTGGAGACAGGTTGCCAGTGCAACCATCTAACGAAGCCCTACCGCGTGGTGCGGACGGCGTGTCAGGCGATCGCGATTGTTCTGGGGGCTGCGGGCTTGGCCGGGTGCTGGGGCAATGTGGAAACCGATTCCCAGACGCGCCAGGCCGTGACGGCAACTGCGGCAGATGTGTCTACTCAAGCAGCCATAGCAACTGATCCGCATGCGATTGCGATTGCAAAAGTAGAGGCGGATGGAGCCACACGTAGTCAAGTATTAGTGAACGGTACGCCCGTCGTTTCTTTCGCGGCTGGCCAAGGGAAGCGGGCGCGCGTCATTGCCGAACGCCTCCAGAGTTTGGCCGAGCGCCAACAGCTGCGAGCTCATCTCGCGCAACCGGATTTGGTCAATGGCATGGCAGTGGCTGCAATTGCCGACGACGTCATTTTTACGGTCGATGAAGAGACCGCCCGATGGTACGACGAACCTCCGGCTGAGCTGACCGTGAAGTGGGTGAATAATCTGCGGCTTGCTTTGGGAGGCTCTCCCCTTAGTTCGCAGCAAATCGAACAGTATCGGTTTACGTTCCCGCCCCAGGATATTGCCGTTCAGGGGTTGGCCTCGTGGTATGGCCCCTCTATGTACGGTCGTTCCGTGACAGGTGGGGATAATAGTGCTTCGCTCGCCATGTCTAACGCAACCGAAACATCGCTTCCACAAGGTACTTACCTGCACGTGAGTAGCCCATCTGTGGGACGTTCGGTTGTGATGCGCGTGGCTAGTCGCGGGCCCCGCACGGGAGCTAGAGTTCTAGATGTGTCGAAGATGACATCTCCAAACCTTGATGTTGGAGTTCGCGCCACAGAGGCTGAGCCTTCCGGTTCTTAGAGGCTGTTGTACCGCTTCGATTCATCTCAACAGCTAGCAGAAGTTACTGCTCTATTGACACGCTGCAAATGCCTGCAGACCTACAATACATAGCTATCTCGCTCGGCGCGCGTGGCTGTTTAAAGCACGCAGGATTGCAGCTGACGACCAGGTAAATTATCACAGAGGAATGGCTCAATATGTTGGATTGCGCGATCGTCGGTGCTGGCCCTGCGGGAGGTTCGGCCGCTTATCATTTGGCTAAACAGGGACACTCGGTCGCGATTCTCGAAAAAGAGACTTTTCCGCGCTACAAACCCTGCGGCGGTGGCGTATCTCCCATCATTGCTGAATGGTTCGATTTTGACTTTTCGCCTGCAATTTCTCTAAAGGTCGATACCATCCGCTACACCTGGAAAATGGACGATGCCGTCGAAGTCCAGCTGCAAACACCCGAGCCGATTTGGATGGTGCGGCGCGAAGTGTTCGATCGCTTTTTGGTTGAGCAGGCGCAAGGTCAAGGTGCCGAACTTAGGGACGGCACGGAAGTTACGGGGATTGCATTCAAGAGCGATCGCTGGCAAGTCAATACGGCTAATGGTCCGCTGGAAGCGCGCTATTTGATTGCGGCTGATGGCGCCAAAGGACCGATGGCAAAGTGGTTAGGATTTAAAGAGCGCAAGCATCGATTGGGCGGAGCGATTGAGGCCGAAGCTCCAGCTGAGGTAGAAAATGCCAATATGGCTCACTTCGAGTTCGGCATGGTCAAAAATGGCTACATTTGGAATTTCCCGAAGGCTGACGGGTATTCGATTGGCATCGGCACGTTCCGCGGAGGCGAACCGCAAAACCTGCGGGAGATGGTGTCTGAATATGCCGATCAGTTTGACGTGAATTTTAAGTCTGTCAAGCGCTACGGTCACCCATTATGTCTGTGGGATGGCAACCAGAAACTGCACGCACAAAATGCCGTTCTCGCTGGCGAAGCAGCTTGCGTAGTCGATCCGTTTACGGCGGAAGGAATTCGACCGTCTATCTTTAGCGGTATTAAAGCATCTGACGCCATTCATGCTGCGTTAGGGGGAGATGGCAATGCCCTCGAACGCTACACCGAAGTGATGAACGAAGAATGGGGCGGCGATATGAAATGGGCTCAGCGCCTTGCCGGTGCTTTCTATCGTCTTCCGGGCGTGGCCTATCGAGTAGGAGTGAAGCGCCCTAGTGCAACGCAGAAGATGGGCAAAATTCTCTGTGGCGAGCTGCGCTATAGCGATGTTGCAGGCAGCGCTCTGAAACGTCTCAGCGGTAGCTTGATTCCAGGTAGAGGCTAGCGTGCCAGATATCAGAAGGGACGCGTAACTTCCTGCATTCCTTCTTTTTCTGTCTGCACTGATTCTGTCTGCACTGATTGTCAGAACCGGGACGCATTAACGACGCGCGGGGATTCAATGGATGAGCTCAGGTCGCCTTGGCAATCGCCAGCAATCTCGTTTTGGGCAGCGTTCCTAAACGAATTGAAGGCTTAAAATTCGCTATCGTCGTCTGCAGAGCTACAGCCGTTGTCCGCGGGGAAATCGGTGAATCCGTCGCTGTCGTTGTCTACAGCGTCGGAACAATCAGGAGAATTGCCACCACCTAGTAGCAGTTGTCCTGTTATCGGGAAAAAGACATTAATTGCGGTTGCTTCATATTGAGCCGTGGGGGCCAGAACGGCTTGAATGAAAACGCTGGTGCTGGGAACTCCTAAAACAGGAGGTAAGGGAACCGCCTGAACGTTGACATTTGCAGTAAATTCACCCGCCTTAACGAGGGTGGATGCGCTAGTTCCCTGACTGGATGGATCGAATAAATCGCGGGTACAGAGTGTTTCAACAGTTTGAGGATTGCCGATAAACGCCAGTATTTGGTTGACTTCTGAATCGAGAATGGTTTTGGCAGTGGGAAGACCTGAAGCCACAAAATTTAAGCGACGCCATTGAGCTTGTCGATCTTGTCTAATAACGTCGACCCCAGTTAAAGAGGTGCGGGCATCAACTAAGGGGTGCGCTTGCCAACCCGAAGGATAAACAAAGTTGTAAAGAGGTTCTTGGGGAAGAATAAAGGGAATGCCAGGTAAGTAGGGAATCTGTGTGAGAGTTGCTGGATAGTCAGCACGAATTTCGCCGTTGGAATAATCCCAATAGAGTGCCTCAACGCCTCTGGTGTTGTCGCAGATTAGGGAGGTTACATTTTGGAAAGGAGAAGACGGCGTTGAGGTTGGAGATGGCGTTGGCGTTGGATCTCCAGTCGGCGGTAGTGCAACGCCCGGTATGGCTCGAATTCCATTGGCGTCGATCGCGTCTCTGCCAAATAGTGAGTTGATGGCATCAGCTAGGGCAGTTGCGTTTGGCGGCGCAGCCGTGGAGCGCGTCGCCGCCAGGATCGCGGCGATGTCTTTGAGGTCAAATTGACCCGCATCGGTTGCGAAGTCTGCATTTGCAGGTGTTGGAGCTGAGATACGACCTTGGACTTGCTGAGTTCCTATCAGAAAATTTGCGGCGTCAATCAACGTGGCATCGTCTGGGGCGCTACCTCCTAAGTTCAGTAGGGCCAGGGCCAGGGCCGTGTCGCCGAGTGTGGCCTCGTCAGTCGAGTTGTCTTCAAAAATGAGTTGGGTGCGATCGCCATCGGCCGAACGGGTTGCAGCCGCATTGCGGGTTCCTGAAGGCAATGCAGTCGTGGGAGTCGATACCTCCGAGCCGCAGGCCACGAGCACCACAGACGCACCCAATCCCGACAGTGCTACCGCGATCGCCCGTTTGCTAAGTTTCATATCGCGTTTACCAGAGCATTGCACGACTTCAAAGTCATCTGACCAGTAGTGAATACAACAATCTTATGTCGATTGTAAGCATTTTTACATACCTGGAACCTACCAGTAGGGATCAACGGCTCAGGTTCGCTCGCAGTCGAGCTCGCTTTGACTATGATGAAAATCACCGTCGCTAGCTCTCTCACTCGTGTCTGCTGCCACCCTGCCCACGGTTAAATATCTGCTTCAGCCCACGTCCGAAGCCTGGGTCGAGCAAGCGATCGCCAATCTCGATACCGTGATGCTCGACCATTCCCACTGCGAGCGCAAAGCAGCGGGAGTCGCGCTAAATATGATGTTTCGCTATCCGTCTAACGCCAGGTTAGTGAAAGCGCTGACAGCGATCGCCCAGGAAGAATTGCAGCATTTTGAACTGGTCAATCAATGGTTGGAGCGACTCGGGATTCCCCTCGCGCCGCTATCTGCTCCGCCGTACGGGGCCGGTCTAAAAGCCCAAGTTCGTCGCCAGGAGCCGCATCGCTACTTGGATTCACTGCTGGTGGCTGGTCTGATTGAAGCTCGCAGTCACGAGCGGTTGGGATTATTGGCCGAGCATATTAGCGATCGCCAACTGGCTGGGTTTTATCGCAGTTTAATGGCTTCGGAAGCGAGGCATTTTGGCGCGTATTGGGTACTGGCAGATGCTGATTTCGATCGAGAAGAGCTGACCGCGCGCCTACACGAGTTGGCTGTGGTTGAAAGCGAACTGCTGGCAACCTTGCATCCCGAACCTCGGATACACAGCTAATGCAGTTTGCCTATCAAAACTTTGTCGTGCGCAATTGGGACGCAGGCGATCGCGAGGCGGCCGCAGCGGTTATCGGTACCGTGTTGGCAGAATACGGCCTGACTTGGGAGCCGAGTGAAGCCGATCGCGACGTGGTAGAGGTTGAAACGTGTTACCTGGATGCGGGGGGCGAGTTTTGGGTCGTGGAACGCGACGGCAAACTGGTCGGCACGGCAGCTTACTATCCGGTACCGTACGGTACGCAGGCAGTGGAAATACGCAAGATGTACCTCCTGCCAGATGCTCGCGGACAGGGATTGGGGAGCGCATTACTTGGACAGTTGGAAGAGGCGATCGCGGCTAGAGGCTACACTCAAATTTGGATTGAAACCGCCACGGTGCTAAAAGAAGCGACGCGCTTGTACGAGCGCAATGGTTACGTTCGACCCACGGGTAAGGAAGGTATTCCCGAGACAGCTCGATGCGATCGCGTTTACGTCAAGCAGCTACCATTTTGACAACTTCCGAATCGCACTCACATCCATGCAGCCACCGTTACCTCTTCAGCTTTACGATGCTGACTCTGGCGATCGCATTGCCGAATTGATGCTCGACTGGATTCCTCATCCTGGCAGCCACGTAAATGTTGACGATCGGACGTACGCGGTTCTAGAAAAGCGCCATCAATACCAATTGCACCAAGGGAAGTATGAACTGCGTGCGATGCGAGCTTACGCGCGACCCGTACCGTCCGCGATCGCTCTCAATGCAACAGAGACCGGCATTGGCGACGTGACGTGCCAGTACAATGCGCGATCGCCACTTCTCCGCTGAGCGATCCTTCTTCTCAACTCGTGTGACAACTGCACTGATCGCAAATTGTCGCAAACAGATGATGCTACATTGATAGATTACCCTCTAAGCTCAATATTGAAATCCAATCGCTAAAGGTTGGGGTGATTAATTGATTACCATACGGTAGCATTGCAAAGTCAAGTAAAAAATAATCGACTAGTGGAATAGAGTAATGACTATAAATATGGGACTAGCAAGTGCATCAGATTCACCACGTGAAAATCCTAGGGACGACGAGTTAGGTCATGCATACTATGCTGAAAAGATAGCAGATGCTTTATTTAAGCTCAATCCAAAGGATAGCTATAGTGTATCCATTAATGCGCCGTGGGGATCTGGAAAGACGACTTTTGCCAACTTCATACTTCACTATATGAAAGAAAAAGATGAGGATCAGAAATTGATATTTATAAGATTTGATCCTTGGCTATATTCGAGCACTGACCAAATCATCAACTATTTCATGAGTGAAGTCATAAAGGAAGTAAGTAGGGTACATGCAGTAGGCAAGAATCTCAATAAGGCTATGAGTATACTTAGAGAAGCAAATAAAATTATTGCAGAAAGAGATGATGTTCCATTTTGGGCAAAGCTAGGGCTCACTACTCTGACTTTTGACTGGACTTCACTCAGGCGTTCAGACCTTATTACGCTCTTCGGAGAAGTTTGTAGCTCTCTTGAGCGAGCTGACAAGCGCCTACTCATCTTGGTGGATGATATTGATAGGCTTGATCAAAATGAATGTCAGATGGTTCTGACTGCTATTAAAGCTATTGGAAAACTACCTAAGACAATTTATTTAATACTTTGTGATATGGAGATTGTTGGGAGAATGATAAAGGCCTATAATCCTTCTGTTGTTTCAGGTCATGAATATCTTAAGAAAATAGTTCAATTCCAATTCGATCTTCCTGCAACTGAATCTCCAAGACTAAAGAGTTATTTCTTTAAAAGATTTGAGGGGTTATTTGACCGTCGTAGTGATTGCCATGAAATATGTCAACAGATAAATATCTTTTTTGACGCTTATCAGTATTCTGTAGAGGAGTTATTTCCATTTTTGCTTGATACTCCAAGAGCTGTAGTTAGACTCATTAACGCTCTTAGTCTTACTTATCGTCCAATTTGGGATGAAATTGACACACTTGACTTCTTATTGCTGGAGATATTGCGCTTAGATCATCCTGAGTTATATGAGGCAATTCGAGATAGCTATTTCGATTTGCTTGAGAATCCATATCAAGATATAAAGCAAAGTTCTCCTGACATGAAAAATCATTCCGGTGAAGACCTTTTAGGAGTAGATCTTATTGACAGATGTTTAAATGAATGTACTGATAAAGATAGACGTATTTTGCATATAATTCTGATGTTCTTGTTTCCAAAATACGTCTATCTTTATCAGTACATTCATTTAAACATCTGTCAATAAGATCTACTCCTAAAAGGTCTTCACC
>JBCBVC010000085.1:0-18973 GCA_039817845.1 Cyanobacteria bacterium J06642_2 | reverse complement strand
GCAGTTGTTAGGGTGACTGATTCGATTCACTACGACCCCAGTGAATCAGCATCCAAAGAGCCTGTTTGGTGTCTATGGCGCGGTGGAACCACTCCGACCCTTCCCGAACTCGGTTGTGAAACGCTGCTGCGGCGAACATACTCTGGGGGTAGCCCCACGGTAATCTAGCTCGATGCCAAACTGGATTATTGCAAGGTTCCTTCGTCACTCTTGGCGGAGGAACCTTTGTTTATGGGAAGTCTTTCGGTGGCGACGGCAGCGTTCGGAACAGTATCGAACCTCATCCCAGCATCGTTCCCATTTTTTGCGCCAGGTAAAGGGTCTTTGACAGACAGGGCAGATTTTTGTGGGTAGGTCCTTTTTATTGCGATCGCGGGGCATATTGAGCTGAAAATGAATGGCAAGATTCTAAACAAACTCTAAAGCCATTGTAAGTACTAATTAGCTTCAAAGTGGTTGGTAGTCTGCCTTACAACCTTATATCTGCTGGATTGCTTAGGATGATAGGCATTAAGAATTGAGTAACAAATTCGGTGTTGCCTAGGGCATGATGCTGGCTACTTAAATGTTCTGTTTGTGTGGCTTCGGTTGGGTGCTTTGAGGTTGGCTGGCAGTTGAGGGAGCTTTATGGTCGCGCTACTAGATAATGGCGAAACTCGAGGGTTGAGTGCTGCGAAAGTAAGGGTGCAATTATCGGAACCTGCATCTCACGCTATTGCCCGGCATTCTAAGCGTTCGGAACAAGACTCAGTCGGATTATTTCTGAAAGAAATGGCTCGGTATCCGCTGTTGACTCAGACTGAGGAAGTACAGCTGGCTAGGGCTATCGTTCGGGGCGGTCAAGCTGCGGAGTTAGCAAAACAGAAATTGGTGAGAGCAAATTTGCGGCTGGTGGTGTCGATCGCGAAGAAGTATCTCAATCGGGGAGTTCCTTTCTTAGATTTGATTCAAGAAGGCTCGATCGGGTTAATGCGAGCGGCTGAAAAGTTTGATTACGAGCGCGGCTATAAGTTTTCGACCTATGCATACTGGTGGATTCGGCAAGGCATTACGCGATCGATCGCGAGTCAGTCGCGGACGGTACGACTGCCGGTACATATGGTGGAAAAACTGAATCAGGTAAAGAAGGCACGACGGGAGCTGTCTCAGGCTCTGGGGCGTAAGCCGAAAAAGGAAGAGATTGCTGCAGCTTTGGAGCTAACTCCGGATAAGTTAGACGCAATTTTAGATGCGGGCAAAAGAACTTTATCGCTTCACATTCGAGTGGGTAAGGAAGAAGACACCGAGCTTTTACAGTTGATTGAGGATACGGATGGCCTGCCACCCGACGTGCAGATGGACTTAAATTTGTTGACGGAGCAAGTGAACGAAGTATTAGAGCAGCTATCAGCGCGGGAACGAGACATCATTAGTCTGCGTTTTGGGTTGCAAGATGGCCGCAGTCATACCCTGGCTGAAATCGGCGAACTGTACGATTTGTCGCGGGAGCGAGTTCGTCAGATTCAGGCTAAGGCTATGCGTAAGTTGCGCCATCCGCAACGGCAAGCCATGTTGCAGGATTGGATGGTCAATTAGACTTGGTTTGCTTGATGTAGAATTGCCGAGCGCAGGCGATCGCGTCAGACTTTGTCGTGATTCGTCCCTCAGCCTGTTCGAGTTTAAGAGCGATGAGGAGCTGTCCGACAAGAGGACCCGAGGGAATCTCAATCGCCTGCATGAGTTGCTGGCCGTCTAAGAGAGGAACTTGATGAGCTAAGGGATCGGCGGGATCTTCGTAGCGCTGAATCAAAGGCTCGACTTGATGGAACGGCGTACCGCTAGCAATTGCGAGAAGAGCGATGCCGGGAAACCAGGTGTCAGCGAGTTGAAAGAATTGATAGATCTGGGCACGCGAGGCTATAGCAAGCGTTTGTAGCTGTGGGGTTAGGGTATGAAGTTTTTGTACCCATTTAGTTTCGGCTCGACTGTATTTGAGTCGATTGAGGACATGGAGAACGCGCTCTGGAGCGAAAGAGTCGAGTAAAGCCGCAAAGGTAGTGGTGGTAAGAGCATCGCGATCGTCGCACAAATAGCGGTTAAACGCGGGCGCCATGCTGGGAAAAGTGCGGATAAGGCAATTTCGTTGGGTAGAGACTTGACGAGCAATGTCGAAGGCAGTAGGGGGAATGGCAGGCAGCCAATCGCGCAAGACGCCATCGGCAACAGCAGTTTCGAGCCAGTCGAGACCGACGAGATTGAGGTCGAGGAGATAGTTGAGTTCGGTGCGAACGCGCTCGCCCGCAACCGTTTTGAGCTGGGAGATACGGCATTTGATAGCGGCTCGAGTATCAGTAGCTAGGCAGAACCCCAGCTGAGCAGCTTGACGATAGCCTCGCAAGAGGCGTAAAGGGTCTGCAGATAGATTGTCGGGATGTACCATCCGCAGCTGACGCTCGCGGATATCTTCAGCTCCGTTGAGCGGATCGAGAAGGGTTTGGGCGTGGAGCTCAATGGCGATCGCGTTACAGGTAAAGTCACGGAGTTTGAGGTCGGCGGCCAGAGTGGGGCCGGCTTGCTGCGCGATGTCGAGGGTAAAGTTGGAGCAGACAACACGGGCAATGTGGCGTTCGCGATCGAGAATGACAAAACCACCCTCAAGTTCGTCAGCGAGGGCACGAGCTAAGTCGATCGCGCAACGCTCGACGACGAGATCGAGATCGAGGTGCGTGGGCGATCGCCCCAACAACCAGTCCCGCACAGCACCACCCACCAGATAAGCAGGTCGAGGTAGCTGAGCCGTAGAAAAAGGTAGCGGGAAGGGGAAGCGAGTCGCGGACATGTTGGACGAAAAAAGAAGTGAAACGATCGCGCCCAAAAGAATGGCGTTAGCGTTCGATGTCGGCGATCGCCTTAGGCACTTCTGACGTTAGCACTTCGTAGCCGGTGGCGGTGACGAGCACGTCATCTTCGATGCGAATGCCGATGCCGCGCCAGGGTTCGGAGACGTTTTCTAGCCCTTTGGCTTCGGGCGCAGGAGAAATATAGATACCGGGTTCGATCGTGAGCACCATGCCAGGTTGGAAAGTTTGCCAATCATCAGCATTGACTTTGTAGGGGCCGACATCGTGAACGTCGAGGCCGAGCCAGTGGCTGGTGCGGTGCATGTAGAACGGTTTGTAGTCTTCGTCTTTGACGAGCTGATCGAAGTCTTTATCGTCCTTGGGCTTAAGGAGACCCAGATCGATTAAGCCGCTGGCAATGACGCGGACAGCAGTATCGTGGGGCTGGTTAAAGGTGTTACCGGGTTTGACTTCAGCGATTGCGGCAGTTTGGGCCGCTAAGACGAGCGTGTAGATCTCTTTTTGATAGCTGGTAAACTTGCCGTTGATGGGAAAGGTACGAGTGATATCGCTGTTGTAGTGTTCGTAGCAGCAGCCCGCGTCAATCAACAGCAGGTCGCCTGTTTGCATGCGGCGCTGATTGGTAGTGTAGTGCAGAATACAAGCGTTGGGCCCCGAGGCCACAATGGACGGATAGGCTGGGCCGAGGCCGCCGTGCGCGCGAAAATGGCGATCGAGCAGAGCTTCGATCTCGTACTCATAAGTTCCGGGTCGAGCGGCGGCACGAGCCAAATTGTGGGCTTCAGCCGCGATGGTGGCAGCGCGACGCATGAGGTCGAGTTCGGCTTCGCTTTTGATGCAGCGCCGATCGTGCAGCAGCAAAGATAAATCTTCTAAAGCGGTGGGGCCGTGACCGCGGCGCAGGTTCTGGCGCAGTTGGGCTTGCCAATGGCGATAGACAGTGTGATTAAACTCGTCTTCAGGGCTGGGTCGGTGGAAGATGCGATCGCTGCAGGCTAGATATTGAGGGAGCTTTTCCTCTAGTTCGGTAATGGGATAGGCTTCGTCGGCACCATAGCGTTCTTTGGCAGCTTCAACTCCAGTACGGTAGCCCGTCCAAATTTCCTTGTCGGGATCCTTCGGTTGGACGAAGAGGACGAACTGATGCTCGTCGTGATTCGGAGCGAGGATAGCAACGGCCTCGGGCTCGTTGAATCCGGTCAAATAATAAAAATCTCCCTCTTGTCGGAAAGGGTATTCAATGTTGTTCGCGATTGCAGGCGCAGCGCTACGTAAGATAGCCGTCCCCTTTCCCAAGCGCTGCATTAGGTCTTGACGGCGCTGTTGGTACATCGATTGGGTAGTGGAAAATGCGATCGCAGTGGCAGTCATGCAACATCGAGGGACTCAGAGCCCCACCATTATGGCCGATGTCGTTATAGCCAATGCAGTAGCTATGCGCTGACCCGTTCTAGACGCGGCTGTGGAGGCGTTTCTAACACGATAGGTGTCGTGCCGGGGCTGATAGTGAGATCGATATAGAACTCATTTTGACTGAGTTCCACCTGCGAGCGCGAGGCCATCAAAAGCAAAGCCCAAAACGTACTGACGCGACTGGCCATGTCGGAAGAGGAGGCTTCGGCTTGTTTGGCTAGTTCTTCGAAATCAAGTTCGGTGTTGTGGTGCCAGGCGTGGGCGAGGAGAGGTTCCAACACGGCCACCATTTCGGATAAATTCTCGGGGTGGGCGAGAGTTTTGATGGCAGCAAGGCGTTCGGAGCGGGATTGACGCGGTTGCCGAGTCTTGGGCTCTGGAACAGGGCGCTGAGCTTGTTCGCGAACGCTGTCTTCAATCGCTTGCAGGTGTTGAATGAGTTCTTTCAGCGTGACTGGACGCGTGCGGGAGATGCGAGCAACAGGACGAGGCCGCAACACGGTATCGAGCGAAACCGGACCGAGGCGATGACCGCCTTCAAACTCTTCGTCCGTTTCAAATCCTTCCGGAAATTCGTCCTCCTCTTCTTCCGATGCGGCAAGAGCAACAGCTTTGAAATAAACCAGCATCGAGGCATACAAAAAAGCCTGGCCAGATTCGGACAGGTCACTAGTATTAGCAGTAGGCGCGAGACGTTCGAGGAAGCGATCGATCACGTCAATCACGGGCACGTCCCACGGATCGATATCGCCCCGTTCGGCCAAATCGATGATGAAGGCGATCGCTTCGTCGGCAAGAGAAGCCGTCATGCTCGTCCCACCAGTGCACTGCCCCCAAGATAGCCGTAACTTTGCCAACAGGCACAGTGAATTCGGAGTTCGGTCAGATTTAACGGCAAATTAGATTTAGAGGCAAAGATGGAAGGTATTTTAGCCAGCCAGGGTCAACTCCGGCACGCGCACCAAGTCCTCTCGGACCAGGTACTCGGCAATTTGAATAGCGTTGAGGGCCGCACCTTTACGAATTTGATCCCCGCAGAGCCATAGTTCTAGACAGTTGGGATGAGATAAATCCTGGCGGATACGACCGACGGCGACGTCATCCTTGCCGCTAACGTCGACAGGCATGGGAAAGCGATTGTTGTACCAATCTTCAATGAGAGTAACGCCAGGAGCATCAGCCAAAATAGTACGGGCGCGATCGCGGTCTAACGGCTGGGCAAACTCGACGTTGAGGGCTTCGGCATGGGCACGCAAAACCGGGACGCGCACGCAGGTTGCCGATACCCGCAGGTCGGGAGCGTGGAGCATCTTGCGGGATTCGTTCAGCATTTTCATCTCTTCCTGGCAGTAACCCAAGTCGTTAAGGGGCGAGTTGTGGGTGAAGAGATTGAAAGCAATGGGATGAGGAAAAATTTGGGGATTAGCGGGTTGACCTGCAAGTACGTCGCGAGCTTGTTCTTCGAGTTCCTGCATGGCTTTGGCCCCCGCACCGCTGGCAGATTGATACGTAGCCGCGATAATGCGCTGAATAGGGCTGACGCGATGAAGCGGATACAGTGCCACGAGCATCAAAATTGTGGTGCAGTTTGGATTGGCAATTAAACCCCGATGGGATTTGGCATCTTCAGGATTGACTTCGGGTACGACAAGAGGAACGTCTGGATCCATGCGAAAGGCGCTGGAATTGTCTATTACGACAGCTCCCTGCGCGATCGCCGTTTTTGCCCAAGCTTTGGACGTACTGCCTCCAGCCGAGGCCAGGACTAAATCGACATCGGCAAATGATTCAGCTGAGGTGGCTTCGACCGTGATAACGCGATCGCGAAAAGTCAACGGCGTTCCGGCCGAGCGATCGGAAGCTAACAATTTCAGGCTGGCAAGCGGAAAGTCACGTTCGGCCAAAAGCTGCAGCAATTCAGCTCCCACGGCCCCCGTAGCGCCCAAAATAGCCACGTGCAGCGATCGCCCCATCGTCCCATACCTCAGTTACAGTTGCCCCACACTTCGCACCAAGCAGAGCGCATTATTTTCTATTATGCTCGAGTGGCAATTGGGCCGAATCAAACAAGGTAAAAGTGTCCAACTCAGGCATGGCTATTTGGGGCACCGGCTTTGGGCATAACTTGAAAACGCCGCTGCCGCTCTAACTCGCGTAAATCGGTATAGTTCACCCAGTGAATGCAATCCACCGGACAGGTATCAATGGCTTCCTGGATCACGGACTCAGGATCGCCATCTTGCTGCATGACACGGGCCATGCCGTACTCTTCTTCCAAAAAAAATGTGTTCCGTGCCACATAGACACAGTGGCTGCACCCGATGCAGGTAAGTTCGTCGACATAGAGGGCTTTCTGACGCAGAGCCCCCCCCAGCTCAGGCTCATAGCCCGTACGAGCTGCCTGCGATCGCAGCCGACCGCCTAATTCAGGCTCGCAACCCGTGCGCGGCGGCTGATTGCTTTCGTGAGAAATAGTGTCCAGTCGTTCGGACACGCCTAGGCGCCCCAGCGCTGCAGAACCAGACGAACACTACCGTCGTTAGTTTGTTTCTGTTCTACAATCTGGAAGCCTTGTTCGGCAGAACGGTTAACAATCGCTTGGAACGCGTAGCGCTGGGTAACCTTGTTCAAGAAAGTTTCGACCGACCAGGGCTGCTGCCAGTACTGCATGTCGGCTACCAAGGTGTAAGCAGAACCATTCCACTGAAATCCGACATCGTAGCCGTTAGGCTGAGAAATCTTGAGAGCAACAGGCTGCACTTGCTGCAGATATCCACGAGCCTGTTCCTGGCCGCGAACTGCATCAATACCCAAATCGGACAATGCGCGCTCCAATGCGTCAAGGTCGCGAATTTGAGTGCGAATCTGGCTGAAATGGGACATTAATTACGCTCCTGAAACGGTCCTGCACCAACTGCAAGCTTGAAGCAACTTTTACGTGTCATATTAACCCGACTTATTGCGAGCTACTAATATTTTTTGAAAAATACCACGTTTTGTAAGGAATGCTCGACATGCGTGCAGCCGTGAGCGCGACTGAGATTACTCACTCACTCTGGTTATAAACGAAGTTCCCGGACTGAGCTCAATTCAAAGATTAGCTTCAGCATTGGCCGACGATGCAGCTGCAACGAGACTAGTATTCGACTGTGACTCGAGCGATACGGGCATTCAAGAGTGCTTCATGATGTTGATGCCTGAATGTGCCATCCTGGGTCGGATTGTCACCATAACGTACGGAGTTTTGGCAAGAGTCCTACCAGCTTCCCTGCTTGCTTGTCGACTCTAGAGTATGTCGGTCTTGCTCCGAATGTCAGTTAGTAGTGACGGAGTGTTAGTACGTGATGCTTGCAAGGTCGAGGTCGGAGCCTGGAGAGCCGGTTTGATGTGGGGTAGCTTCTTGGCTCGGAATACTGTTTTCAGGCACAACGCGATCGCCCAAAGTTGAATGGGTATGCTGATAAGCTTTCGCGGAGAGGAGCTGCGTCCCGCCGCAGATACCAATGGCCAACAGGGTTACTAAGGTTGAAGATTGCAGAGTTCTCATTACGAAATATTTCGAGCCTGCACTAAGTTTGACTCCCTCCTGGTATTAAAGTTCCCGCTTGTCCGAGCGAACTTAACACGGGAGGTGATGCCGCAGTCCTACGCTGTTTGGAGATGCGATATGCTTTTGCGTGCGAAGATCGCTCTCCACAGGCGGTCTCGCTTGCACTCAAGGATCTACGGCACTGAAAATGGATTTGCAAAATTATTTGGTTTACATTCTGGGGGGAGCTGCTGCCATCTCGTTGGCCACATTCATGTACGTGTTGCTCGACGAGCGTCAAAAGAAGCGGCAGTACGACCTCGACCGAGCAGAATGGGAGCGCAACGAGCCTCTACGCCGCGAGCAAGCTGCAAAAGCAAAAGCCGAAGCAGAGGCACGAGCCGCTGCCAAGCCTGCAGAAGCTAAAGATTGATCGGGTGGAGCGGCGTTTGTCACTAAAAGCCGATCGCGTATTTTTTCCACTCGCCGTGGTTGCCCGAGTGAATATATTTAGCTAGCTCGAAGTAGAGGCTGCTGTGCGGACGGCGCGGCTGACGCAGAAGGGGCATGCCAGCTTCTTGGGGAGTCCGGTTACCCTTTTTTATATTGCAGCGCACGCAAGCTGCGACGACATTTTCCCAAGTGTCTCCGCCCTTTCGCGACCGCGGCAACACGTGGTCGAGAGTGAGTTCGTCATTGTGGCAGCCACAGTACTGACACTGGTGTTCGTCGCGATAGAGTACGTTGCGGCGCGTGAGAGGAATTTGCTTGTAAGGAACGGTAATGTAGTTGCGCAGCCTGATCACCGTAGGAAGAGGAAAGTCAGGATAAATGTAGCGACCGTTGTGCTCGACCTGTTCGGCTTTTCCTTTCAGAAGAAGAACGACGGCTCGCTGCCACGTAGCGATATTAAGCGGTTCATAAGAAGCATTAAGGACGAGAACTTTGCCCATCGAGCTGCGCGCGAAAAGGAGCCGCTAAGTCTGAATTAGCGTCATCCTAGCATAGCTGTAACGCAGATCTCGCTAGCCAACTAAGACAAGTAAATGGCAAGTTTTGAGGCTTCAGAAATAGGACTTTGATGCCTGTGGCTCGACCGCTGGGAGGCAAACTCGAACGCCGGTAGTCATCCCTAAGGGCATGGGATAAGCTATGCAACAAACCCAGCTTGGCGTTGGAAGGTTGGCAATGACAGAAGCCGTGGAAAACGGATCGATACCGAAATTTTTGGTGGTGGAAGATCATCCCGAAGTGGCGCAGAATAACTGCGAGTGGCTGCAAAGGCTGGCTTCAGGAGCAATCTGCACGGTGGTGAACGACCCAACCGCTGCGATCGCGCGCTTAGCGGCCGAAACACCCGATCTGGCTGTGGTGGACCTACTCTATGGCCAAAGTAGTGGCGAACAGTCGGCAGAGACGGGGCTAGATTTGCTCCGACATATTTTTGAAACTTATCCGACCCTCAATGTGATGGCTTATTCTAGCGAGCCACTATTGCTGACACCGTTAGTAGCTTCGATTAGCAAGCACCAGGGTGGGTTTGCTGCTGTCAACAAAATGGAGCGGCGCACGCAGTTTTTGGAAGGGGCAAAAAGCGCCCTTAATGGTGAGTTACGCATGCCGCGAGAATTGCGTGGATTGACTAAGTTGACTGAGCGCGAGGTGGAAGTGTTGACCTTGCTGTGCAAAGAGGCACTGACCGATCAGGCGATCGCCGATCGCATCCATACCAGCAAAAAAACCGTCCAAAACTGCATTCAACGTCTGAAAGAAAAGCTAGATGTGTACGGCACTGAGGACGAAACCAACCCCCGCGTGGCGATGTGTATGGAAGCGGTCAAAAATAAAGTGATTCAGTGGTAGATTGCTTCGGCTCCACCTGCGTAATGGGATAATCAGGCGACTGGAACTGCGGAGGGAGTTCTTCGCTAGTTTGACCAGCCTTCTAACAGCCGTGGTGTTGCCGCGGTCGCACGAATTGTCAGCGTGGACGAAATATGGTGGCTACTTCTTCCCCCGACCTTTGGCCGTTGTTATTGCAGCAACTGCTCGATCGCGAGTCGCTTTCCGAAGCGCAAGCCGAGCAATTGATGGATGGATGGTTGCAGGCGCAGATTCCGGACGTGTTATCCGGGGCGTTATTAGCCGCGCTGCAGGCGAAAGGAGTGACGGCTGCGGAACTAGCCGGGATGGCGCGTGTCTTGCAGCGGGCTTCAGCCGGTCAACCATTAGAGTTGCCCGTGCTAATCGATACTTGTGGTACGGGCGGCGATGGCGCCGGGACGTTTAATATTTCCACTGCAGTCGCGTTCGTGGCCTGTGCGGCAGGCATTCCGGTGGCCAAACACGGCAATCGCTCGGCCTCCAGTAAGGTCGGTTCGGCAGACGTGCTCGAAGCCCTAGGGGCGAACCTGACAGCTCCGGCCGAGCGGATTCAGGCAGCAGTGACGGAGGTGGGGATTACCTTTCTGTTTGCGCCAGGTTGGCATCCAGCCATGAAGGCAGTGGTGCCTTATCGCAAAGCGTTGAGAGTGCGCACTATCTTCAATCTTCTAGGGCCCCTCGTCAATCCGTTAGGGCCGACAGGCCAGGTGGTGGGCGTATATCACCCTAGCTTGGTGGTGACGATGGCCGAGGCGCTGCGACTGTTGGGCTGTCAGCGGGCGATCGCTTTACACGGGCGCGAAGGACTAGACGAAGCCGGATTAAGCCAACCAACGGATTTAGCAATTTTGCAGGCAGGAGCTGTACGGCCTGAAGTCTTAGAGCCGAGCGATTTGGGCTTGCCGAGTGCAACGTTAAACGAGCTTCAGGGTGGAGATGTTGCTGTAAACGCCGCGATTCTGCAAGAGGTGCTGCAAGGGCGAGGGCCGACAGCGCATCGCGACGCCATAGCCTTAAATGCCTCCTTGGCGTTGTATGTGGCGGGACGCTCTCAGTCGTGGGCTGAGGGCCTAGAGCAATCGCGAGAAATCTTGGCAAGTGGCGCGGCCTGGGAGAAGTTGCAGGCTTTGGTGGCTTTTTTGCAGGGATGAGACTTCAGGGAGTAGCTTCTCGGTCGGTCATCTGCTGTGCTCGGGCGAGTGCTTCGGCCTGAGCGCGAGCTTCATGTTCCGGTTGTTCCAGAGCTTCTAGAGAAATAATTTCCCGCAACAGCGATTTGACAATGGGGGCTGCGACGGTAGAACCGTAGAGGTTATTGCCCCGAGGTGTGTCGACTACGGCGAGAACGACATAACGAGGCTCGAGCGCTGGGTAATAGCCGACGAAGCTGACAATTTTGGCCTTGTCGAGGTAGCCCCCGCCCTCGGGATTCGCTTTTTGGGCCGTTCCGGTTTTGCCCGCAATATCGCGACCGGGAATCGCGGCTGATTTTCCAGTGCCCAGCTCGACCACGTCTCGCATCATGGTACGTACGACATGAGTGGTTTCCGGTGAGAAAATTCGCTCCGGAGCTAGCAAACGGGGTTGCCACATCAGGGTGTCAGTATCGCGACTGACGAGACCGCGGACGACGCGAGGCGTAACTTTGAGGCCGCCATTCGCGATCGCGGCGTGGAGTTGGGTCAATTGCAAAGGAGTGAGGGCTAATCCTTGCCCAAAAGAAGCCGTGGCGGATTCGATGGCATACCGGGTAAACTGGCGAGCGTTTTTGTGACGGCTGGCTACTTCAAAGGGTAAGTCAACGCCGCTTTTGGTGCCAAATCCGATGCGGGCCAGGGCTTCAAAGTATTTTTGGGGCGGCAATTTTTCCATCAGACGCACTGTGCCGACATTGCTGGACCGCTGCAACACCTGACTGACGTCGAGCCATCCCGGAGCGCCCTGCTCGTTATAGTTGGCATTTTGGATGGGCCATCCACCGACAAAAATCTGACCGGAATCATAGATTTGGGTGTCGGGATGGATTCCGCCAGCATCTAACGCAATTGCGATATTGATCGGCTTGAAGGTGGAACCAGGTTCGTAGAGGTCGGTCACGGCCCAGTTACGAAATAGCCCGATATCGTAGCCATCGTAGTAGCGATTGGGGTCGTAGGTGGGAGAACTAGCCATTGCCAGTATTTCACCCGAATCGGGATCCATCACGATCGCGGTGCCGCGCTGGGCTTGATAGCGCTCCACTTGAGCACTGAGAATATCGTGTGCCGCTCGCTGCAAGCGCATATCAAGCGTTAGCTGCAGGACGGTTTCGTTATCTTCCAGTAAATCGTCGGGGACAGCAGCAGCTACTAAATGACCGCGCGCGTCTCTAGGAACGGCCATTTCGCGAGAGGTGCGTTCCAGGCGGCGATGCCAGGATAATTCCACCCCTGCTTTACCGAGGCGATCGAGATCGACATAACCCACTACCTCAGCAGCAGCATTGCGGGCGGGATAGATCCGCTGTCGTTCCCGCACCAACTCTACGCCATCGTCAACGCGCAATGCCCGAATCTTGGCCGCTAGTTCTTCCGGCACCCAGCGCTCGAGCCTGACCGGATACTGAGCCTTTTCTAAGCGGTAACGCAAATGCTCTTCGGATTGTTCGAGGACAGGTGCTAACTTAGCTGCGATCGCGCTGGCTGCCTGCCGCTTTTGGTACATCACCGGATAGGCCCAAAGGGTGTATACAGCTCGATCGACGGCCAATAGTTCTGCTTCTTGGCGAACGACAGAACGGCGATCGACAATCGATCGGCGCGGAATAAAAGGAGTGAGTCGAGCCTGCTGTTGAGCGCGAGCTTGGGCCTTAAGGGCAGGGCCTTCGATGAGCTGCAATTGCACCATGCGACCGCTGACAATCGCTACGGCTCCTAGCCAAAACAGGTTGAACCAAGCCAGACGCCTGTGTAGAGTTCGTGGGGATGGCTGCAAATGGCCGTGCCCTCCGCGCGAAGACGGTGCGGCCCCCGACGCAAGGGTCGGTCTCGACCCCTGCAAACGAGCGTGGGAACGGCGCGCGCGCGCGCGAGCTGCGTTGCGAGTCACGGCAACAGAATCCCAATTAACAGACAATAACTGGTTCTCAGTGTACTAGGGGTATCGCTGTTCGCGCAGAAAATTAATGTTTAGACTCTACAGATAGCGTATGAACCATTAGCTCTCATTTGAAATGGGCGCCTGCGCGACACCAGGGGAAAGTGCCAACTGCCGTAAGGCTTCGAAAACGGCGATCGCGACGCTGTTGCCCAAGTTGAGACTGCGCACCGGACCGCTGAGAGGAATGCGCACGGTGGGAAACGTTTGTAGCAATTCGGCAGGCAAGCCGCGAGTTTCGCTGCCGAATAGCAGCCAGTCACCCGGCTGATAGGCAATGTCAGTGTAAGTGTGCTGACCTCGCGCGCTAAAACACCAAAAACGCTCGCCGGGGTGGTGGGCTACCAACGTTTGCCAATCCGGATGGCGGTGCAGTTCGACCGCCGACCAGTAGTCCAACCCCGCGCGCTTGAGGTAGCGATCGCTCAAGCGAAACCCTAACGGCTCGACTAGATGCAGCGGGATGCGGGTGGCAGCGCACGTCCGCGCGACATTGCCCGTATTGGGCGGAATCTCGGGCGCGACCAAGACGACGCGAATGGTGCTTGGTGATGGGCGATTGGCTAACGGTTGCGCTTGCATGTTTCGGAAGGAGAGGCAGGCAGGGAGGGCCGAGGAGAAGGCAACGGATTGAGAGGAGCAGTCGGTTGAGAGCGCTGTAGAAAGCGGCGGCCAAACGCAGCCCTGACGTGGAAGATAGCGGCATTAATTTCGCCTCCCACCAGAATGCCAAATGCACCCAAGTAGAGCCACAGCATCAACACGATGGCAGCACTGATGCTGCCGTAAACGGCTCCGTAGCGATCGAAATTCAGTACGTACCAGCGAAATCCAACCGCGCTAGCCAGCCAGACAATACTTCCGGCCAAGGCTCCCGGCCAAATTGGGGCGCGGACAGGGGCTTGTGTGGGCGCGAGTCGATAAATGGCTGCTAACGCCAAAGCCATCACTGCAAGCGATAACACCCAGGTAATGGCTCCCCAGAACGGCGTTCCATCCCAGCCAGCTCGAGTTGCCCCCCAAGTCAAAATGGGCTGCACGACAATCAGCGATACAGACGCAATGGCGACTGCGACGGCTGCCCCCGTGACGATAATGACGGCTAACAAACGACTCAGCCACCAAGCCCGTCGGTGCTGGCGAGGAATTCCGTAAGAATTATCTAGTGCTCGAATAGCCGGCATGAGACAAGCTGAAGCAATCCACAATGCTGCTATGGCCTGCAACCACACGGACTGTCGACTTTGTTGGCGAGCCATCGATACCCATTCGACCTCAAACAAGTCGATGACTCGCGGCGGCACTGCCAAAACCAGCGCAGGCGCGACTTGAGAAAGCTTGGTTAGAGCCCCTGATAGCGAGGAGCGATCGGCCAACTTGCCTCCCACTGTTACCAGCAACAGCAGCATCGGAAACAGCGCCAAAATGGAATTAAATGCCATTTCTGCGGCTGCGGACGGCAGTCGATTCGCTGTCGCTTGACGCACCACTTGGCGGATCACGCGATAGCTCCAGTAGATGCGATAACGCAGTCGCTTGCGGATTGCGCGGCGCCACAGCCGACGCTCCTGGCGCGAGGTCGGCCAAGTTTGCAAGAACCATATTTTGATATGGGACCATCGGGCCATCGCCATCTCGCCCGCATGCAGTTGCGCCAGCATTATCACTTCATTCGCCAGTGGAATTCAAAAGTTTGGCGATCGCTATGCTGGAAGTCGGGATATGACTGATTTTATCGTTCGACCGTTGCTCTCAGGTTGGCACGCACTTGGCTTGGCTCGATTGGCTATTACCTTCTACTTGTCCCCTCTGTCAGCGACCCGGTGATGGGAACAGTTGTTTTTGCCAGGATTGCGCGCTGCTTTTCCCACCACCTGCTCCCGATATCTGGAAACTTTCTCATAGCGCCGAGGCTGATGTGCCCATTTATACTTGGGGTCGCTATGAAGGGGCGTTGCGAAGATCGATCCAATTGCTCAAATACCGTCACCAAGAGCGTATTGGCGAAACCTTCGGTGGCTGGTTGGGGCGCTACTGGCTGCAAACGAGCCCCCGTCGAGAGTACCTCGTGATTCCGATTCCACTGCATCGCGATCGCCTCAAATTGCGCGGGTACAACCAAGCGGAGATTGCCAGTCGGGCATTTTGCCATACCGTAAAGTGTCGGCACGCCCCCGAGTTGTTGCGACGTCCGAAAGCAACTGCGGCCCAATTCGGTCTTAATCGCAGTCAGCGTCTGCGCAATCTGCAGCATGCCTTCGCCGCGAGTCCGAAGCTGGCCTCAGTGCGACAGCCGGTGTTGCTGTTTGATGATATCTACACCACAGGCGCCACGGTTGCTGCTGCACGTACTGCCATCGAGCGAGCGTGCCCGCAGGTAGAAATTGTTGGAGTTATCGCGATCGCTCGTGCCATGCCGACAGAATCGACTTAGCAATACCCCAAGTTTCGGGCTGATCAATCAGACTGTTCTTGCTTTACTCGCTCAGATACACCGCGCCACCGCCATACATTTAATGCCCCTACCGCCACCAATAATCCTCCAGGCAAATACATCGGTACTCGCGACGTGCCGATTGTCAGCACGGCACCATGCCTAATGCCTTCCACAACGAACTCGAGTCCGAGGAAGGTACACGTAAGCGTCAGGATCAACAGGCTTCGCAAGGCCAGTGGAGATGGCAGGCGCGAAGAAAGAGGTGCGTCTTCACGGGACGAACGTTCGCTCATAGATTTTCGCAGCCTGGCTGTACAATGTCGTTAGCTGTGTCGATACCAGCTCGTTAAAGGCTACCACTCCGCTTGCACGATACCGGGGATAGATGCACCGCCGAGCCCTTCAAGCTTGACCGGGAATGCTTGCACGAATCGATACATGCTATCCAGGGTCGGGTCAGCGAAAGATGCTTGCGTCTGACGTGGCCTTTTTGCTTGTAATGTCCAAGCGCGTGAATTCTTATGAGTCACGGTACGTCGAGCTTCAGTTTCAGTGGCAATGGATTGCCAGCTAGCGTAAGGATTCTCGTTTACGATGCTTACAGGTTGACCCAACTCAGCACCAGAAGTCGTTCTCTCTTCTGCTACCGCCCTTGGCCCCATGATTGACAGCCCTAGTGCACTAGCAATAATAACTTGGGTGCCGATCTCGCGAATTGATGCAGTTCCCGGCAGCATGGCAATGTCCTTGACTCGCATGGTTTGTGATGATCTTCGTCAACATCGATCGCGTCTGCCGCTCCCAATTTTTGATGATTCGTTCAATGAACGAGTACGGGTACTGCTGTAGCGAACGTGTCACACAGTCTAGCCTTATACCTACTTGGCAACGGCATCTTTTTAATAACGTAGTATGTAGAAGTCATAACTACTGTTTTCTACAGAAAACGCGAGATTTTGTTGAGAAAGTTCATGCCATCTGCGCTTTTTGATGAAAATTCAATCTGCACTTGTTAGTCTTGCTACATCCGATCTCGCGAGATCCAAGCAGTTCTATGAATCATTGCTAGGTATATTTCCTGCGATTGTTTGGTCGAATAAGTACGTTGAATTTCGACTGTCGGGATTGCGATTGGGGCTTTACGCGTCAACTCATCCCGATTTTCAGGCGCGGTTAGGTGCGACGAGTATTTGCCTGCAAGTTGACGATCTTGATGAGGCTTTGCGTTCGTCTTTCCTGAGCGCTGTGAATGTATCTTCAATCCGGGAAGCTGGTCACGGCCGCGAAATTGATTTTTGCGACCCTGATGGCAATCGCGTGATTTTGCATCAGCCCTCGATCTCATTTCGCCAATTACTGAAATGGAATGAGTTGAAGTAGCCGCCCGCGTTGCAAAAATTGTAACTCTAGCAACTTTTTCGCCGTCATTCGTTAGGTTGAGAAAGTAACGGCTGGGGGCGATCGCTATGAAAAAAACGTATCTGCAAATGCTGGGATTAGTGCTGGCGATGGGCACGTGTTTGGCCGTGCCGCCACTGCACGCTCAGGAGATTGGGACCATGAGCGAACGCGTCTTGACCGTAACGGGCCAAGGTTTGGTCATGGTGGAGACGGCGATCGCGACGGTTCGACTCGGGGTTGAGGTCTCTGGAGCCTCTGCCGAGCAAGTTCAGGCAGAAGTGGCGCAGCGTTCGAATAGTTTGCTTGAAGAACTGCGCCGCCAAAGAGTAGAGCGCTTACAAACAACAGGAATCTCTCTTTTTCCCGATTACAACAGCTCGTCCGGCAATCGACCGCGGGGCGTCCGCGGTCAAAATATCGTGCAGTTTGAAGTCCCCGTCGAACGCGCAGGAGAGATTCTCGACGGCGCGATCGCTGCAGGAGCTGGGCAAATTCAGTCCGTTACATTCCGTCCTACCGATGAAGTGCTAGAAGCAGGTAGAAAAGCGGCTCTCGAGCTTGCCGTTGCTGACGCTCGCAGCCAAGCCGATATCGTTCTGGGCACGCTCGACTTTCAGGTCAAATCTATTCGCAACATTCAAGTGGGCAACAACAGTGCTCCACCCCCCATTGCATTAGAGGCGGCTACTCTCGCTCGTTCCAGTTCCCCTACTCCTGTAATTGGTGGCGAGCAAACGGTAAACGCCCGAGTGACTTTGGCGATTGAATACTAAATGCCTGTTGCCCGATCTCGTCATTCACGTGCCTGAGGCGCAGCGAATGCCCGCAAATATTTCCCGAACGTGGGGTTCGTACCAATTCCGAAAACTGGGACGACGCAGCAGCGAATGGGTAGCCCACGATCCTCCTCGTAATGTGTAGTGGTTGCCATCGAACCAGGCTTCCGAATATTCGCGATACGGAAAAGCGCGAAAACCAGGGTAGGGATGAAAGGGAGTTGCCGTCCATTCCCAGACACATCCCGTGTTCTCCAACCCTCCTCTAGGTTCACCTGCTGTCAGTTCCTCAACATACTTATTCTGCCAGTGCAGCTTCCTCTTCCATTCATTCCCCCACGTTGCCGCGCGTTCCCATTCCGTTTCGGTAGGTAGTCGTAATCCGCGCGATCGCGCGTAGGCGTTAGCTTCGTACCAACTCACGCCCATGACAGGTCGATCGAGCTGAAGAGGTATCCATCCGCGTAGCGAGCGCTGTTGCCACATCTCTTTGTACAGCCGCCAGTGCAAAGGATGCGCGATCGCGTGTTTTACTTTCCAGGCCCAGCCAGCTTCAGACCAACTCGACTGTTGTGCGTAGCCCCCCGATTCCATCCACCGCAGATATTCGAGATTGGATACCGGTCGTCTCGCGATCGCAAACGCGGCCACGTCAACCCAATGCCGATCCCGTTCGTTATCGAGCGACCAGATGGGATCCTCACAGCCTTGCCAACAGCCGCCCGCTGGAATTTCGATAAAGTCAGATGAAGGTTTCCCCTTAGCGATTTCCGAGCTGCATGGATGCTTCACCTCAACAGGCTCACCCGATGCCGGCATCAGATATCGCACCATCTGCATGATTTCTTGATGTTGACATTCATGTTGCAACACCATCGCAACAATCCAACCTCGCTCCAGGAGCGAGCCATCGTCAGGAAACTCATCCAAGCCATACAACCACGTCAAGATGGGCGAACGCACCTCATCTAAATAAGCCAACAGGTCAGCTAGGGGTGGCAATGCTTGCCGATTCCACTTTGGCGTGCGTATGGGGTCAAACAGTAAGGCGTAGTCAGGATGGCGATCGCTTTGTTGCCAGCACTGCTGCCGAATCCAAAAATCCTCCACGACACCGACATGTCCCAAGTGCCATTGCACCGGACTCAGGTTGGGATGCCACTGACGTGACAGGTAGATTGACGGCGTAGTTGCGACCGTAGCAAGTGTCTGCTTGCGGACGGCACGCCACATATCGGCTAGACGAGCGGGAGTTACCTGCTGCCGAACCATCCAACTCATCCGCCAACCTCATAACTCCTCAACTGTTCGTATCACTGTATCGTGCCTACTCGCAGGGATTCGCAGCACTGGCGATCTCGAACTTTATTAGCAATCTTTAGATTTACTTTGTGAACGCTCTCGTTATGTATCTTTACATCTTGATACAAATTAGTTATCTTGTTTGCATCCTTCAATCATCAATCAAGGATTTTCCCATCATGACAACTCTCATCCAGCGTCGCGAAAGCGGCAACGTCTGGGAGCAGTTCTGCGACTGGGTCACCAGCACCAACAA
>JBCBVC010000084.1:0-19367 GCA_039817845.1 Cyanobacteria bacterium J06642_2 | reverse complement strand
GAGTTTTGTTTAGCCGCGATCTATTGAGGTAGTCCCTGGCAATCTCGGTATCGTGAATGATTTAGATCGCCAATCAAACAGGTCGAGAACTAGATGAATTTCATACACTTGCAAATAGTAAACTAAGTGTTCTGGTTTAAAAGAAGTAATCGTTGATAGTCATTAACCTCCTATGAGATGTGCGATCTAAATCATTCACGATACCGAGATTGCCAGGGACTACCTCAATAGATCGCGGCTAAACAAAACTCCTTTACTGCCTTATTCTCAGCAGGACAATAAATCCGAATTAACCGGCCCTTAACCTGAATCTTGAATGTTCTAGGTTACTCTTTTGTGGATGGTTCCCCAGCAGGCACCTCAGTCTTCTGGCGGCGACCTTCTTCTACCAAGGCACCACAGCGTTCTGGAAACGCTTTTTTCGTGCTTGAAGGTCAAGCCAAGAAGGTCAGGCCAAGTGGAACCGCCGTATAGGTTCGGTAACGGTACCGGTACTTGTTATTCTGCGCCTTTCGTCGCTTGGCGCACGTTCGCTCGGTGAGGTTCATGAGTCAAGCATTTCCTACGCTCGATCGAAATACGGTTGGCGAAGCACTACGCAATCGCATGGGTCGCAACATACGGGGCAGAATCATCGCTCTAGTCATGGCGCTATGTGCGGTTTTCTGCGTCATCATCACCATCGGTATCGTTTTCGTCCTGATGGAAACGACGGTGCAGTTTTTCACCAACGAACTGTTTACGAACATCGGTCTTCTCCAAGAAACTGCCCGTCAACTCGGACAGGAGCAGGGTCTGAGCGGTGCAGCACTTAATGATGTCGTCAGGTTGGCCATCGACGATCGCGAGCGCACCATTGAAAAAGTGGCCGAGGCGTTAGGCGGCGGTGTCTCGGTCGAGCAGTTTCAAACTGCTTTCGAGCAATTGAAGGAATCGGCAACTGACGGAACCAAATTCTGGATTACCCTCAAAACCTCGATTTCTCGTTTCTTCTTTGACAATCGTTGGACGCCCCTATTTGCGAGCAAGCGTTTCGGAATTTGGCCTCTCGTGAACGGTACTGCGCTCGTGACGGTGGTAGCCATGCTGGTTGCCACGCCGTTGGGTTTAGCGACAGCTATATTTCTGGGCATGTACGCTCCGCGCAACATCGTGATGTTTTTGAGACCAATGGTCGAGCTCTTGGCTGGAGTTCCCACCGTAGTCTACGGTTACTTTGCTCTGATCTATGTCACCCCGGTGATTCGCGCAGTTGTACCCGATACGGCAATTTTCAATGCGTCTAGCGCGGGCATCCTGATGGGGCTGATGATCTTGCCCACAGTGGGTTCGATTAGCTTGGATGCCATTACCTCCGTGCCTAAAGCACTACGAGACGGTGCTTACGGTCTCGGGGCGACCAAGATGGAAACCATCATAAAAGTCATTCTGCCTGCAGCGGCCTCCGGAATTATCTCGGCCATTATCTTAGGTATTTCCCGCGCCGTGGGAGAAACCATGATCGTCACGATCGCGGCCGGTCAGCAACCCATCAGCTACGTCGGTAATCCAGCGGAAGTCTTGGGCACCATCGTCAATCCCTTTCAGACCATTGCCACCATGACTGCCTATATCGCGCAGGTAAGCTTGGGCGATGCTCCCTACGGTTCGGTTGAATACGAAACCCTGTTTGCGGTAGGAATGGTGCTGTTTGTGATTACGCTTTCGACCAACATCATCAGCAAAGTGATTGCCAGTCGCATTCGCGAAGATTACGTCTAACGCGCGTGACGTGAGTAAGAGGTTAAACCATTGGTTCCTAGCAAGTTTGAAGGCGCTGCATCGAGTGATTTCGCTCCAAACCTAGAGCGGCGCCATCTCGTCGGTAAGATCTTTGCGGGTGCGTGTGCTCTGGGAACGGTCATTGGTTTGGCCATTCTATTTACCTTGATTGCGCGCACGTTTCTGCAGGGCCTCCCCTACCTCAACCCCCAGTTTTTCACCAATTACCCCTCACAAATCAACCCCGAGTCTGCTGGCATCCGCTCGCCCCTACTGGGCAGTATTTGCATTCTGGTGTTTACGATTCTCTTCGCCGTCCCCATTGGAGTCGGAGCCGCAATTTACCTGGAAGAATATGCACCTAAGAACCGTTTCACGTCTTTACTAGAACTCAACATCGCTAATTTGGCTGGTGTACCCTCCGTGGTTTATGGGATTTTGGGTCTAGGTTTGTTCGTCCGTGCCTTGGGTTTGCGTCGCGTTGTCTTAGCAGGATCGATGACGATGGCGCTGGTGATTTTACCCGTGATCATCGTGGCCTCTCGCGAAGCCATTCGAGCCGTACCGCGATCGCTGCGAGAAGCGTCTTACGGACTTGGAGCGACCAAGTGGCAAACAGTTTCCAACCACGTCTTGCCCAATGCCATTCCGGGTATCTTAACTGGAGTGATTATCGCGGTCTCGCGCGCGATCGGAGACTCGGCTTCCTTGCTGATCATCGGCGCGCTAACTTTTATCACGTTCGACCCCTCCTGGCCGATCTGGAACCAGCAGTTTACCGTTCTGCCTTTGCAGATTTATTACTGGACGGGCTTGCCTAAAGAAGTTTTCAAAGAATTAGCAGCAGCTGGCATTATCGTCCTGCTCGGGTTGCTGCTCTCCCTCAATGCTCTAGCCATCTTTATTCGTAGTCGCTACGAACTGAAGAAGTAACTCTAGCTGACCTTTGTTATCAACCTCTTGGAGTCCGGATGTCATGACCTATACTCAACCTGCGAATAGCGTTGCCACTCAGGCAGTGATGGAAACCCGCAACGCTAGCGTCTACTACGGTAGCTATCTCGCTGTTGATGATGTCTCTATGGCGATCCCCTCCAAGCGAGTTACCGCATTCATTGGGCCTTCCGGCTGCGGAAAAAGCACGTTGCTGCGGTGTTTTAACCGAATGAACGACTTGATTCCGAGCGCGCGAGTCACGGGGGAAGTGCTCTATCACGGTCAAAATCTTTACGACGACTCGATTGACCCGGTCGAAGTGCGTCGTCGTGTCGGCATGGTATTCCAAAAACCCAACCCTTTTCCAAAATCAGTCTTCGATAACGTGGCCTTTGGCCCTCGTATTAATGGCTATAAGGGCGATCGCAACGATATGGCCGAGCTCGTAGAACAGTCGCTCAAGCAGGCTGCCTTATGGGATGAAGTCAAAGACAAGCTGAGCGACAGCGGTTTGGCTCTTTCTGGGGGACAGCAGCAGCGCTTGTGTATTGCTCGTGCTTTGGCCGTAAAGCCAGAAGTAATTCTGATGGACGAACCCTGCTCCGCGCTCGACCCTATTTCCACTCGTCGCATTGAAGAGCTGATCGACGAGCTCAAGCAGACCTACACCATCATCATCGTCACCCACAACATGCAACAGGCTGCCCGCGTATCGGACATGACCGCGTTCTACAATGCGGAAGTGGACGAGAAAGGGGTGCGCGTCGGACGCCTTGTGGAATTTGACGCGACTGAAGTCATCTTCAACACGCCCGTCCAGTCCGCGACGAAAGACTACGTCAGCGGTCACTTTGGCTAAGGTACCGTGAACCTGACGAGATTGTCTGCTGCTGCCGACATGGCTGGGCAGCGAGCTTTAGGCATTGCACTCATCCAACATGCCACTCGAACTCGATCACCTATTTGTTTGCACCGAGGTTGGCGCGCCAGAAGTCGATTGCCTCATCGAGCTGGGTTTTCTGGAAGGCAGCCCCAACACTCATCCAGGTCAGGGTACGGCCAATCGCCGCATTTTTTTTCGCAATGCCAAACTGGAGTTCCTTTGGATCTGCAACGAAGTCGAAGCGAGATCGACCGAGATCGCTCGCACCCGACTGTGGGAACGGGGTCGATATGGGCAAACTGGCTATGCTCCCTTTGGCATTTGCGTGCGCTGGCGATCGCCTGAGGATGCCATATCGCAATCTCTCCCCTTTGCCATTTGGGACTTTCATCCGCCCTACCTCCCACCTACACTCAGCATTGACGTTGCCAGCCAAACGCTCCCGACAGAACCCATGATTTTTGCGACTCCCTTCAGTCGCCGCCCCGATACCTTATCCGGAGATCGCGCTCAACCCCTCGAGCATGACAACGGTTGTCGCGAGATAACCCGATTGCGGATTTCCATCCCACAGGACGCACCTTTATCCGATGCCGCGCTCGCCCTACAAGAGATAGATGAAATCGACATCGTGAGAGCATCCAAATTCTGGGTAGAAGTGGAATGCGATCGCGGTCTCCAAAATCAAACTTATGTTGGCGAACCTGATGCTCTCCTGAGGATATGCGGATGAGTGCAAGGTAGCTGATTCGATATCGATGCAGTTGCCCGAATCGATGAAGATGTCCGGACACTGCGATCGCCTTTACCGAATAGGCAGAACGACATCACGCCAGCTTGAACAGGAGCCTCACAAGCCAGTATGCTGCGGAGTCCTGTCCGAAATTGGCTTACGCCTCATAAAACACATATTCATAATGCGAAAAGCGCATAAACAAAGATAGATTCCATTTGAAATGTGAGTTTTGTTACAGAAGATGTCCTGCTCGACTGAGAGGTTGGTGACGCAGTTCATTACAGCATCATGACCCAACTGAAATCCTTATTTCTGCCCGCTATGTTAGGCCTTGTCGCTGGAGTCGGTCACGGTATCGTCACCCACTATGCAGGATTGCCGTTGTCGCTTGTCGAACAATTTGTACCGCCGCTACAGGCCAATCCCAACCTGTTTGAGTGAATTTTCTTAAAGCGTATCTGTTGCTACAGAATAATCTGCGATAGTAAAAGCGAAGCAGTTATTGGGCTTTACTTTAATGAACGTTCGGACAACGACTCAAACTTCTACCTCCGATCGCGCACTCGTTGCCGTACTAGTGGCCTGCGCTACATTTGTCGTTGGTTACACTGCTACCCGCGCTTATCTCAGTCAGCCTACCGATCCCGTTTCGGGAACTAGCTCTCCAGTCATTCCTCATCAAGCTGAACTGTGGAAAGATTTGGGTAGCTAATGTGACTTTCTTGTCTCGATTCATTATCCAGAATCGTTGCTACAGATTCAGACCTTCAATTTAGCCACAGGTGCATGCATGATGAGAGCAGAGGTCGACACCTCTGCTCTTGATGTTCTTTTCGTAAAGCTTAGATAACGTGCAATTTCATTTTTAGGAGAAAGCTAGATCTATCGGACTGAATCAAAGATATTGGAATCAACATCTCAAATCTTTCCCCTCGTGGGATTGTCAATTTATACAGGCAATAAGTGGCCGAAAAAATACATATTAATTTTGTAAGATGTGAGACATAAGCAACATCTCAACTCCATTCAGATCTAGCGACATTAACGCTAAATCTAGTGCCTGCATATAGTTTTCCTGAGATTATCATCCTGGTCCAGAACGGGCCATCTCAGTTGGTGAAAGCTCGCAACATGCGGAACCAGCTTTTACGCTACTTTAGGACCTCTTTTAAGTATCCAGAGCCTAGTCGCAGTCAATGCTTTCACGTCCAAGCAGCATCGGACTTTAGCGACGAAACCTGTATCAGAGCAGAAACGACGGACATGATGCGCCCGGCACCTCAGCGGTTCGCCTCGTCGAAATTACTCCATTCGAACTCATCCGAAGCATTATCTGCAAGCGTCCGAGGTTCGTTATACTTTCTAATGTGAAGGCACTCGTGAAATATTGATACCTATGAGCAATCCCTTGACCCGTGCCTTTTTTCTCGGACGCGCGACAGCAACCTTACTGAGCGAGCGCGCTGAAGCTACTTTTACTAACGTTGTCAGCGAAATGGGTAAAGCCACAGCTGAGTGGCAAGAGCAATGGCGCTTGTTTGGCGAAGAAGCGTTGGCACGAGCAGCGGCTGAAGAGGCAATTGCTGCCGAACACACGACCAGCACCGCCAATGCTGGTGGGGCTGGATTTCCTGACGGGCCAGTAGATTTGCAAGCGGTTCTTGACGAGCTGAGGGCAGAAGTGGCTCAGCTGAGATCGGAATTGCAGCGTTATCGGAGCCAGTCTTGACGGCAACAGGACTAGCTGAGTCAGCGGAGAGCGAATCTAATGCGATCGCAAAGCCTTACGGTTCCTATCGTTGGGCGCGCGATAACTATACTCGCACCGGTCGCCTGATAGATATTTGGCGCTTTGTTTTGCTGGTCGTATTTTATAACTGGCTGGACGCCAAGCACTGGAGCTACGGTGGTTCTTCTCGCCCGCCAACAGACGAGCAACGAGCAAAACGGCGGAGATCCCGAGCTATTTGGATGCGCGAGACGCTACTGCACCTGGGGCCGACCTTCATCAAAGTAGGTCAGTTTTTCTCAACCCGAGCCGACCTGTTTCCCACTGAGTATGTTGAGGAGCTTTCCAAACTTCAGGATCGCGTTCCCGCCTTCGATTACGACCTCGTTGCTGAGATTGTCGAACGCGAGTTGGCGCAACCCATAGAAAAAGTGTATCTCTTTTTCGACCCCACTCCCTTAGCCGCCGCAAGTTTGGGACAAGTGCATCGTGCTCAAATTCGTTCGGGCGATGAAGTGGTCGTAAAAGTACAGCGTCCGGGACTGCATCGGCTTTTTGCGATTGACCTAGCTATCCTTAAAGGCATTGCCGAGTTTTTTCAGTATCGTACCCGCTGGGGGCAAGGCGGCCGGGATTGGGTTGGCATTTATGAAGAATGTCGCCGTACCCTCTGGGAAGAGGTTGACTATCTTAATGAAGGTCGCAATGCCGATACTTTTCGGCGCAATTTTCGCAATGAGCCGCGGGTGGATGTGCCTCGCGTGTACTGGCGCTACAGCTCCCCAGCATTGCTAACTTTAGAGTACATGCCTGGCATTAAAGTCAGCGATGTTGAGGCGCTGTCAGCAGCGGGCCTCGATCGCGCCGATATTGCTCATCTAGGTGCGCGAGCCTATCTCAAACAAGTATTAAACGACGGTTTTTTCCACGCCGATCCCCATCCGGGCAACATTGCTGTTCGACCTAACGGCACCATGATCTTTTATGACTTCGGCATGATGGGGCAAGTGCAGCCAGGCACCAAACAAAAGATGATGGGCTTGATGGCAGCGATCGTCACCCGCGATGCTAGCGCTATGGTGGAAGCAATGATCGAGCTGGGCGCATTGCAGCCTACGGGTGACTTGGGACCGGTGCGTCGCTCGATGCAATACATGCTCGAAAATTTTATGGATCGTCCTCTGGATGCTCATGCTGCAGTCTCGATGGCCGCCATTGGTGACGATCTTTACGAGCTAGCACGGGATCAACCGTTTCGTTTCCCGGCCACCTTTACCTTCGTCATGCGGGCATTTTCTACCTTAGAAGGACTGGGCAAAGTGCTGGATCCGCAGTTTAATTTCATGGCAGTGGCGCAACCCTATGCAACCGAACTCATGAGCGACAATCTCTCTGAGGGCACTAGTACCTTACTCGACCAGATCGGTCGGCAAGCAGCTCAGTTTACCAACACCAGTCTCAGTCTGCCAACGCGGATTGAAGCGACCCTCGATAAGCTCGAACAGGGCGATATTCGGATCCGCTCGCGAGCGGTCGAAACTGAGCGCCTATTGCGACAACTCACACTTTTGGGCACAGCCACTATTTACGCCATCTTATTGGGCACACTACTATTGACGGCAACTCAGCTTCTGATCGCGGGATTTATCAAACTGGCAATTGGTGTTCTCGTCATTGCCGCCCTGGCGGCGATCGCAGTCGGTCGTCTGTTGATCGAAGCGCGCCGAGCGTGGCGCTAGTCGCAGCAGTAATATAGCTTGAGGACTCGTTTACCCCCCCATGATGCGTTTTGCCGGGCATACCGATAAAGGCAGGGTTCGCAGTAGTAACCAAGATTCCTTTTACTGCGATCCAGAGGGGTATTTCTTCATCGTGGCTGATGGGATGGGAGGCCATGCGGCTGGAGCCACGGCTAGCGAGCTAGCCGTTAATGCCGTACAAGCGAAGCTGCGCTCGGCCCGTGCCAAGCTACCGGCGCCGCAGTTACTGTCACTGGCCGTACAGGAAGCCAATCAAGCCATCCTAATCGACCAACAGCTCCACCCCGAACATGCGGATATGGGAACGACCATTGTGGTAGCCCATATGGACGATGACGGTCAATGCTGGAGCGCCCACATCGGCGATTCTCGACTATATCGTCTTCGCGGGTCGGAGATCGCGCAGATGACTGAAGATCACACGTTGATAGCGAGAGCTGTCCGCCAAGGGGATCTAACCTTGGCCGAGTCACGGCTCCATCCACACCGACATATTCTGGAGCGGTGTTTGGGACGACCGGAATCAGGTTTACCAGAGGTTCATACCATCGACCTCAAAGTTGGCGATCGCCTATTGCTGTGCAGCGATGGCCTTACGGAAGAACTGAATGATTCCCAGATTTCGGAGTCATGTCAAAAGGCCAGCGTGCTGGAAGAAATTCCTTACACCCTCATTCGGTCTGCAAACGAGCGTGGCGGACGCGATAACGTCACCGTTGTCGTCACTGAATATTTAGGCTAATTGGCGCTCTACTAGCATTGAGACTCACCATCCTCTCCTGCAACAGAGGAGAAGCGCTATAGTGAGGCTAATTCCACTTCATATTTCTTTACGTGTCATTGTCATTTCCTTGGGCTCGCTCGTCACCCTGGCACCATCGCTTTACTCCGGAGCTAGCGGCAATTTTGCTAGTGTATTTTGTCCAAGGTGCGCTCGGAATTGCGCGATTGGCCACCAGTTTCTATTTCAAAGACCAGCTCGGTCTCGCACCTGCTGAAGTAGCAGCATTGACTGGGATTGCTGTCATTCCCTGGACAATTAAGCCGCTCTATGGATTCATCTCCGATAACTTGCCCATCGCAGGCTATCGTCGACGACCTTACCTGCTGCTTTCGGGGTTGGCAGGTTGCGCGGCCTGGTGGAGCTTAGCTACGGTAGTGCACTCGGCCTGGGCAGCTACTGTTGCAGTAACGTTGAGTTCGTTATCCATTGCCATTGCCGATGTTATTGTTGACGCAATCGTCGTCGAGCGCACGCGAGCAGAAGATCGTGCGGGAGCAGGTACGCTCCAGTCGCTTACTTGGGGAGCGACAGCTGTAGGGTCGCTCGTGACGGCGTATTGGAGTGGAGCGCTGCTCGAACGGTTTTCGCCCCAGGTCGTCTTCGAGATTGCCGCCGCATTGCCAATATTGGTGGCGATCGCAGCTTGGGTCATTGGCGACAAGCCTGCTGCTCGCCTCAGAACTGACGATTCTACGCCCGCACCGTCCCGCTTTCAGCAACTGCGCGCTTTACGGAAAGCGATTGCCCAGCCGAGCATTTTCTTACCTGCAGGTTTCATGTTTTGCTGGCAGGCGACCCCGAGCACCGATTCAGCCTTCTTCTTCTTCGTTACAAACGACTTGGGTTTCGGCCCCGAATTTCTAGGTCGCGTTCGTCTGCTAACTAGCATCGCATCGCTGCTCGGGATCTTTATTTTTCAGCGTTGGTTGCGAGCTGTACCGCTGCGGAAGATCTTGTTCTGGATGACCTTGATTTCATTTGTCCTCGGCTTGACCAGTCTCATTCTCGTGCTGCACCTCAATCGAGCTTGGGGCGTCGACGATCGCTGGTTTAGTTTGGGCGATAGCGTCGTGCTGACCGTAGCCGGACAGATTGCTTTTATGCCCATTTTGGTGCTGGCAGCTCGCATGTGTCCGCCTGGCATCGAGGCGACACTTTTTGCACTACTCATGTCGGTCCTCAATCTAGCCGGGCTGGTGTCGCAAGAACTGGGCGCAATATTGACGCATTCGCTCGGCGTGACAGAAACCGACTTTACGCAGATGTGGCTCCTAGTAGCGCTTGCCAACGCCACGACGCTACTACCGTTGCCGCTGCTCCGATGGTTGCCGGATACTGCCGCTGTGGAAGCGGAGCCAGAAGGACGTGCGGGGTTGGACGAACCAGAATTGCCCAGTTTGCTGGAACTGAGCAGCACCGAAGCAGAAGTAACGAGGGCGGCATCTGCCACAGATAGCACCGCAGTGGCGATCGAGTCAGATTGAGCAGAGCGCGATTATTGGCACTTGGTTGCTCAAACTCAGTCCAGGCTGTTAACCTCCCCGCAGCCTGATTCTCAGTTCCTTTCGAACCAACCCGAATCAGACGGTTCAGAGTGATTCAGAGGTGTGAAGTGTTCTCTCAGAATTTTGTATCAGTTGGCCAACAAGACCTTTGCTCAGTCTGGAGTCTGAATAGCTGAGTCAGCCCAAACAACGTAACGATTGCATATCTGTCAAAAATACTAAAATGCGACGCCCACCCTGATATCAAGGTGAGCGTAACAGACTTAAGTCAATATTCCTGGCTAAGCTGAAACTGCAAAAGCAGTCCAAAGGACGAGGCCGAGGAGCACCATTGCCGCAAGACCACCGAGAACGTACTTCAATTGTTGCTCTTTCGTGGGAGGCTCGACCACTTGATCTTCAACTTCGATGGGGAAATTGTTGAGTACGCCGCGTTCGTCAGTTCGATAAGTCGACATGGCAGTTCCACCTCAGCCGTTGTTTTTGTTCATTGTTCATCATATACTGTCGCGTAACTTCATAGTTACGCGACAAAATGCGGAAGATGCGACTGGTACCGGATAGCTGCTAAGATGTAGAGCCCCTATAAATCCAGCACTGCGGCCAGATATGACTCAAATTAACGTTGGCGAAGATGAGTACATTGAATCGGCGCTACGTCGGTTCAAGAAAAAACTGCAAAAGGCGGGCATCTTTGCCGATATCCGTCGTCGCCGTCATTTTGAAACCACAGCTGAGAAGCGTCGCCGCAAGGCAAAAGACGCTCGCCGTCGTTCTCGCCGTCGTTGAAGTCTGCCAACGCCACAGTCTGACTCTGCTGGGTGCAATTTGGAACTTGCAGAGTTTTGGTGGGGCTTCTCTGCAGCGATCGCCTCTGAGATCGAGGATTGAGTCTGAGGCGCAAGCTGTTAATTAAGATGACCTACAACCGAACCCAAAACTGAAAGACTGGCAATAAACTTAATGCCTCATACCTCCAAACTGGAGGTAAACCTAAGTTAGAGTAGCGGCATCGCAGCCTTAGTGGCATTGAACGCGATTGCTACCTGATTTGTCGTAACGGGTAGGATGTCTATGCGGCAGCTCAACTTCGTTGTCATTTTCACGATCTGCTTGGGCGTAGCTTTCTTTGCCATGCAGAACTCCTCTACTGTGATGGTGACAGTCGCTCCTGGCATACAGTTTAAAGCTCCATTAGTGGTCCAACTGCTAGGGTCGCTCGGGCTGGGAGCCTCAATTGCATGGTTTTTCAGCGTGTGGACGAAGGCACAGTTCGTGGTAAGAGTGCGCCAGATGCACCAAGAGCTGGAGGGCAAGGAAGCAAAGATTGCCGAATTAACCGATCTTATGGTGGAGATGGAATCGAATCTGAAGCAGTTGCCCCCCACCAAACGCGCGGAACCGGAAAGCGAGGAAATGAAAAAAGAGGAAGAGCGCATCCGAGCCGTTGAAGCAGAGACAGCCGAACACATGTCTTCTTGAGCATCATTCCACTCGCGTGAATTGTTTTTTCGCAGAAACCGAATCTCGAATACACGCTCAACCGTCAGCCATTCTTTCAACGACTGACGGTTTCACATTAAACGCTAAGTCAAACGCTAAGTTAGCTTGAACCGCCAGACTCAGTGCTTGTGGGGACGAATGAGACCGTAACCGCCGTGGTTGCGCTCATAGATGACATTCAACTCGTTGCTCTCCGCATTGCGGAAAACGTAGAAGTCGTGGTCGATCATCTCTAGATTGTGTAGAGCTTCGCTGATGCTCATCGGGGGCATGGAGAAATACTTGGTGCGAATCACTTCTGCCGGCAATTCTGGTTCGCGCTGCGTATTGGGCGCTTGCGTTGGAGGTTGTTGACTGACGGCTACTGAGGTCTTGGGTCTGCTTTTTGTGCGATGAACGCCGTTGCGTTCTTTATACTTGCGCAGCTTGCGGCTGAGCTTATCGGCAACGCGATCGATGCTGGCATACATATTCTTCGAGCTTTCTTCGGCGCGAATCACCGTACCGTTGGCATATAACGTGACTTCTGCAGCCTGACATTCGCTAATACGAGGGTTGCGTTCGACCGATAAGTTGACATCTACTTCGCTAGTAAGTTGAGAGAAATGGCTTACAGCTCGCTCGATCTTTTGATGAACGTAATCGTGCATGGCATCCGTGATTTCGACGTTTTTGCCTTGGATCACGACCTTCATCATGAGATGCCTCCTTGGATTTATTAAGTTACTCACACTTGCGGAACATGTATCTAGAGAATGGCCGCTCGCCGCACAGGCAGAACCCGATACGACAAGACTGCCCTACCTTGTCTATCAACCCGCAGGATGGAGTTCGACAAACCAGGCGTGTGTCAACCTCTAGCTAACACCAGGAGTAGCGATCGCAATTCGCAGCCCCCAGCTTAACGTCACCGATACCATTTCGATAGCACCCAATCAGCAGCACGAGGTTCTCGCACAGCAAACTGAGTGTATGACTGAAGCCCCAACAACCTTGCTTCCACAAACAGTCGGCCCATACCAATATCATTCCAGCCGACTTTAAGGCTTGGTACTCGTTATTTATCGGTAACTTTGGCGGAACAGAAATCATTACATTTGTATCGTTCCTGCCCTCACGGTAACACCTTTACCACGCGCCTACAACAGACTCTTAGCAAGAACTTAAGCCCCTCTTAATGCATAATTCAGCTCGGATCTTCGAGGTGAATATTTTTGATATTTTATTAACTTTTAGGGCTTCGAGATGGCTGATAACGATAGCAGCTGTGGGGAGGAATGAGTCGTTCGCGATCGCTACAGTTAAGAACGAGATGTATATAGAGAACTCGCGATGTCGACATTGGACGTGACCTGGATAAAATCCGACGATTCTGCGGTAATGGAAGGCAATGGAGTCGTGCAAATGGTCTTGCTGCACGGATGGGGCGCAAATGCGCGAGATTTAATGCCACTTGCAGCGGAACTGAATTTGCCAGGACGGGCATTTGGATTCCCCAATGCGCCGCTGCCTCACCCTCACGTGCCCGACGGCCGCGCCTGGTACGACATCGAAACCGGAGCGGGGTTCGAGGACAGTGCCAAACTGCTGCACGAGTGGTTAGAACATTTGCCGTCGCAAACAGGCGTGCCGCTTTCGCAAACGGTGTTAGGAGGCTTCTCGCAAGGGGGAGCTATGACGTTGCGGGTGGGATTGACCTTGCCGCTAGCAGGATTGGCCTGTTTGAGCGGATATTTGGCTGGCGAACCACCGCGAGTTCGCCTCGCTTCTCCCACGCCGCCTGTCCTGATGGCTCACGGTCTTCAAGATCCGGTGATTCCTGTTGCTGCAGCTCGGCAGTCGCGTACGGCAGTGGAAGACCTAGGTGGGTCGGTTCAGTATCGCGAATACGAGATGGGGCACCAAATTATTTCGGCAGAAATGGCTGACCTGCGGGAATTTTTGCTTAGTTTGTCGGTGGTGGCCGAGTGAGCAGCTAGCCATCTCGCACGTCTGTACGGACAAACGGCTTGTAACGTAGAAAACTTAAGGCCCGGTGGGACGAGAAAGGGGTATAGTCGAGCCGATAGTAAATGGGATTGAGCGGGATTGCAAAAACGTTCGAACGGGCGGACTCCACCACCATCAACCCGAGGTGATCGCGTTCGACGCGGCCGGATTGTGGCGATCGCGAATGGAAAAGGTGGCGTGGCCAAAACCACCACGGCAGTGAATTTATCGGCCACATTTGCAGAAACGCGTCGGGTGTTGCTGGTCGATGCTGACCCACAGGGTTCGGCATCGTGGTGGGTGGAACAAAGTGATACGGGTATGGGCTTCGAGGTCGCGCGTGCGATCGAGCCGAAGCAGTGGCAAAAACTGTGTCGCACCGATGCCTACGAATTGATCGTGGTAGATACGCCTCCGGCCCTGCAATCAAAAACGCTAGCCGCTGTGATTGCGGCAGCAGATTATTTGGTCTTGCCAACGCCGCCTGCACCGATGGACTTGGCCGCGCTGATCGAAACTGTACGGTCGGCGGTGCAGCCAGTGGGGGTAAACCATCGCGTCTTGCTTACCCGCGTCGATCCCCGCAGCGTGCGCGAAACCCTTGACGCTCAAAATACCTTGTTGGAGTTAGGTATTCCTGCTTTTCATGCCTTCGTCCGCTCCTACAAAGCTCACGAAAGGGCCGCACTCGACGGCAAGGCGATTACGCAGTGGCGGGGCAAGCAAGCACGCGAGGCCGAGTCAGACTATCGACGCGTGGCCGACGAACTCGAACGCGATTGGAAAGTTGCGGCTGGATAGATGGCCTGCGTGTAATTGAGATATTGATAGTGAGATATTGATAGGTTGGGAACGATAGACGGGAGGCGTCCGTGGCTAAGCGAAAATTATCAGACGTGTTGCGCGCGGAAACGAACAAGTCGCAGGATAAGGCTGTTGGCGATCGTGCAACCTCCTCTAAGAGCACAACTGCTACCTCTGCCTCCGCGCGCTCCAAGGCATCTACTGCCACTAAGTCGTCTGCTGCTAAGGCAAAGACGGCGGCGAACAATACATCATCCTCTCCGGAGAACTCTGCCATGACTGCTGCTTCGACTTCGACCACGCGCCGCAAGGCTCCGGCCAGGAAAGCACCGGCTAAAAAAGTGCCGACCAAAGCAGATTTGGAAAAACTCGTGGCCGAGATGAAAGCAGCCTTGGAAGAATCTGGAGACAAGGAGGAACGCCTCAGCGACAAGGTCTCGGATTTACAAGCGCAACTCGATAAAGCCAACGCTGCGGTGAAGGAGTTGAAGGAGTATTTGGCCCAAGCCAACCAGCTTAAAGCCGATCTCGATCGCGCTACGCAAGCTAATACAGAGTTGACCGAAGAAGTGAAAGCGTTGCGGAAAGAGCGCGATCGCCTTAAGGCGCAGTCACCCGCCAAAACCTCAGCGAAATCAACAACAGCAGCGAAATCGACAACAACAGCGAAATCGACAACAGCCAAGTCGACTAAGCCAAGTACTGGATTAGCTCGACGAGAGGCCGCTCATCGGGCCACCATCGAACGAGAGATGCATCGTGATTCAGCCGCCCGTCCCGTAGGTGAAACAGTATCTCCCACCCAAACGGGCGAAGATTTTACGAAGCAGACGTGGTTGCTCTGAACGCACGGATTCTCGTAATCCCTTGTTTGTCGGACGAGAAGAGGTGAAGCGATTGTGCGCGATGCTGAGGTTCTGCAACTGCTGCAAGATGCGATTGCTAAACCCGGCCTGACCTTACAAGTTGAAAGGTTGGAGCGTCACCTGCGCGTCTCAATCGCCTCGACGATAGATGACATTCCCGACCGAGAAGCCCTGGCTGAATTAATTCGGGAAGAAATCGGCACGTTTGTTCCTGATGTCGACGAAGTAGGCATCTGGATGCGTGCCCGAGACAGTGAAGGCTTCCAACACTATCAGACGTTCACACTAACAGAGGCAACCCAGAGTCCCTCACCTACGCGATCGCCAGTCGCACATATTGAGATAGTTCAAGCGACATCTGAACCGGTCGCAATCCCCGAGATGTCTGAGTCGCGATCGCTGCCGGACTTCTGCTTTGTCAAAAACAAGCTGCTGCTGTCTGCACCGCTGCCCCCACCTCATCCCAAAGTTGCCCGCGCCGTGCTTGCCTTTCACGGGTGGGATAGCGCAACCCAATTGGCGATCGCTCCCGTACTGGCGGACTTTTTTCAAAATCCCAACCCCAATTTGGCCGATCGCATACCTGCCGAACAGCGACAGTGGTTGGTCGATCTCGCTGCCTTCAGACAAGATCGGCGCACGTCAGTTGCAGCATGGCTCAGTCGCTACTGCTCCAAGCCTGAGGCGGCTCTACGCGAACTGGATCGGAAACTATCACTGGAACCGCAAGGGACTGATGCAGAGAATGACGCAGAGCAAACGGGCGATCGCTCGTCGGCAAACTCTCCCGCTCCAATCCAGAATCTCAGTAGCCATCCCCAAGCGATCGAAAAGGCTCTCAATGCCAACTTGGCAGCGCGCGGCATTCGAGTCGAACTAAGTGTTGTTACAGATGATTTGCGCATCACAGTTGATGCTAAGCGCTTTCCAGAACCGCACGTGACGACGGCGGCAATCTATGACGCTCTGCGCCATTTGCACGTACCGCATCTGCGCGAAGCGAAGCTGTACGGATTGAATCGCGCCCGTAAGGCGATCTGGAAGCGCGCGTTTCGGTTGCCTACGGCTCCAGCAGACGATACCCCAGTCGATCGCGTCCAGTTTGACCATCCACTGACCAACGTCCTCGCGTTTCCCGTAGCACTGGCACTCGGCGCAATCTTGAATACGGTGCTGCCATTCCTGATGCTGCCGCTTCACATCTGGATTCACGAATTCGGCCACGCGACCGTGGCTTGGTTATCGGGCTATCGGGCGTTGCCGCTGCCATTCGGGTGGACGAGTATTGCCGGACAGAAGCAAGTGCTGGTGTATGGGGGCGTGTTGTTCTTGCTGGGACTATTTATCTGGCAAGGCTGGCGCGAAAAGCGACGGTGGCCCATCGCTCTCGGATCGGCCCTTCTGGTGTTGCAATTTTATATGACGTGGATGATGTCCGAGCGTCAGTTTCAGATTTGGGTTGTGTTTGGAGGGATTGGCGGCGAGTTTTATTTAAGTGCCTTTTTGATGGCGTGTTTTTATTTCCGCTTGCCCGATCGTTGGCGCTGGGACTTTTGGCGATTTGTGGTTTTGGTCATAGCAGCCGCAACGTTTTGTCAGGCATTTTGGCGCTGGCACCTGATCGATTTAGGCGTTGCCCAAATTCCTTGGGGCACGATTTTTGGCGGGTCGGGGGATTCCGGCGGCGATATGAATCAGCTGAATTGGGCTTATGGCTGGAGCAGCGATCGCATCATCACCGCCTATCGTCGTTTAGGAGAACTGTGCGCGCTGGGATTGCTAGGCATCTATCTCTTTTTTGCAGCCAAGATGAATCCTCAAGTCTGGTTCGACCTGCGCCAACGAGTCACGTTGTGGTGGTTCGACCGTCAACATCCGCGTAGGCAAGTGGGAAACAGACGACCTCCACAATCCTGAGTGGCAATCGTCTGCTCTCCACGCCTGTAGTTGGCCACACTTGGCTCAGCCTTGCGCCCAGTTCTCAGCCCAATCCAGTAACTCCTGCACCGCCTCTAGAGTGGGGGCTTCGCAGTACAAGCGCAAAACTGGCTCTGTGCCGCTAGGGCGAATCATCAGCCAACTACCGTCCGCCAGCATGAATTTGCGACCGTCTTTGGTAATGCGCTCGGTGACATGGCGACCAACCAGCTCCGTAGGCGGCTCGTCGTCGAGAGACTGCATCAATCGCTCCTGGGTAAGCTTATCTTTGAGGTGTAAGTCGCGGCGATTGTAAAACGACGTGTAGCCCGTGCGTTCCTGCAAGCTGCGGTAGATGTCGCTCAAGTCCTGCTCTGCTTCAGCCAGCGCCTCCAGCAAATACAACGCCGACAGCATGCTGTCCCGTTCGGGAATATGACCGACATAGCCGATACCGCCGGACTCTTCACCGCCCAACAACACCGACGCACTCATCATCCGATCGGCAATATACTTAAACCCGATCGCGGTTTCGGTGACGGGCAGGTCGTAGAGGGCCGCCACTTTAGCAAACAGTTCCGAACCACTCACCGTTTTCACCACTTCCCCTGTCAGCCCGCGCCGTTCGGCTAGGTGCTGAATCAAGATGGGAATCAAAATCTGCGGACTGAGAAAATGACCCTGCCCGTCAATGGCAGCAATACGATCGGCATCGCCATCAAATACCACACCCACTTTCAGCGGTGCCGGATCGGCGGCAATTTCGGCCATCGTGTTGGCAAGTTGCGGCGGTAATGGCTCGGGCGAGAAGCCGCCAAACAGCGGATCGCGATTGCCTCGCACTTCCACCACGCGATCGCCAAACAAGCGCCGCATGCCACCAGCCCCAGATCCGTGCAGACAATCGACCCAAATTTTGGCCGAACAGTTGCGGATTTTATCCAAATCCACCATCTGGCTGAGCTTGGCGCAGTACGACTCCCACGGGTCGAACATCTCGATGGGGGCGGAGGCATCAGATTCAACGGCAGCGGGTAAGTCGGCTAACTTGGCTTCGATCTGCTTGGTGATCTCCGGAGGAATCGAGCCGCCAAATGCGCCCTTGACCTTCACGCCGGAGTACGAAGGAGGATTGTGGCTGGCTGTAATTACGATCGCTCCCAAGGCTCCAGTCTGATTAGCAGCCCAACTGAATGAAGGCGTGGGCGCGGCACATTGGGAAAGTTGGACCGGTACGCCCGTTGCCGCGATCGCCTCTGCGGCACAGCGCGCGAAATCTTCTGACAAAAATCGGTTGTCGTAGCCGACGACAAGACCTTGGCCAGAGTAGGCGTTTGCCAATACGTCAGCGCTAGCCTGAGCCACCCGCGCTACCTGTGGAAAGGTAAACTCGTCCGCAATGACGGCCCGCCAGCCGTCCGTACCAAACTTAATCGGAGGAGCACTGGTGGGAGTCGCGATCGCTGCTGTCATGGGGTTAAGGCCGAAGAAACGCCAAACAGCACCAGAATATCGCGTTTGCGATCTTCCGTAACTTTGGATTAACGAGTCTTCCTACGGATGCATTGAATCCACCATTAAGAGTCCAGCAAGGCGCGCTTGGGGCCGTGAATGGGATCCTCCACGATGATGGTTTCGTCCCGTTCTGCCCCCAAGGAGATGATGGCAATGGGAACCTCCATCAAGTGAGCCAAAAACTCCAAATAATCACGTGCCTCAGTGGGGAGGTCGTCTAATGAGCGGCAGTGCTGAGTCGACTTACGCCAGCCGGGCATTGTCTTGTAGATCGGCTCGCACTTAGCAAACGCGCGATCGCTGCTGGGGAAGTGATGCAGCGTTTCACCTCTGAAGCTGTAGCCCGTGCAGACCTTGATTTCGTCCAGTTCGTCCAACACGTCCAGTTTGGTGACAGCCAGACAGTCGAGACCGTTCACCCGCACGGCATAGCGTCCGATGGTAGCGTCGAACCAACCACAGCGGCGCTGACGACCCGTCGTCGTTCCGAACTCCGCTCCGCGATCGCACAGATGTTGACCCACGCCGTTCGTCAATTCGGTGGGGAATGGTCCTTCGCCAACGCGAGTCGTATAGGCTTTGGCCACCCCAATCACGCGATCGATCGTCGTCGGCCCCACCCCCGCACCAATGCAAGCCCCCCCAGCAATGGGATGGGATGAGGTGACATAGGGATAAG
>JBCBVC010000083.1:0-19533 GCA_039817845.1 Cyanobacteria bacterium J06642_2 | reverse complement strand
TTGCTATTCATCTCGAGTTGAGAAACGGGACTCCGAACCCGATGCCTAAAACTTCATCCGGGCATTGAATCCGGGCTGAGTTCGAATCCGGGCTGAGTTCGTTGCAGACGTGTCCGTCAGTTTCCTCAAAATCCTCATATCATGGAGGCTGATTGCCAGTGATTGCACGTGACTGACGTTCCTTCTCCCCTCGCTTCCCCCCCGCAGTGGTACGTCGTCCGAGAACCGGAGGGGCACTGCACGATTTGCCCGCGCCCGGATATCGAAACTGTAGAGAAGTACTGGGGCCCATTTGCGTCCAAATCTGACGCCATCGCTCGCCGAGTTGGACTGATTCGCGCCGGGCATTGTCAACCCGTTTGAATATGTCAATCCGTTTGAAATTTCGTTGGTGTCACGATATCACCCAGGTGTCTGCTACTGCTTGGTCGGCATTGGTCGAGCCCGAGACGGCATTTTGCTTTGAATGGGATTGGCTATACTGCCTGGAAGCTTCGGGCTCGGCGATCGCGAATGAAGGCTGGCTGCCCTGTCACCTGTTGGTGGAGCAAAACGGTGAATTAGTTGCGGCTGCGCCGATGTACTTAAAGGCGCACAGCTACGGCGAATATGTTTTCGACCAAGAATGGGCCAGAGTGTCGCACCAGTTGGGAGAGCGGTACTACCCCAAACTATTGGGCATGTCTCCCTTTACGCCTGCCACCGATAGCTACCGCTTTTTATTTCATCCCGATGTCAGCGCAGCGGATCTATTGCCAGCGATGATGGCGGAGATCGATCGCTTTTGCCAGCGAGAACAGATCTCGGTGTGCAGCTTTCTGTATGTCGAGCCGGAGTGGCATCAAACTCTGGAAAAATATGGATTTGTGCCCCGCATCACCCATAATTACCAATGGCAAAATCAGAGCTATCAGTCCTACGACGATTTTCTGAAGCAGTTCAATGCCAATCAGCGGCGCAACCTCAAGCGCGAACGCAAAGCCGTCGCTCAAACTGGCATTGAGGTGAAATACTACCGAGGCGACGAAATTCCCACCCACTTTTTCTCCCTCATGTATCGTCTCTATAGCAATACGTGCGACCAATTTTGGGGCGGTAGTAAATATCTCAATCGGCGCTTCTTCGAACTGGTAGAGCAATACTGCCGCGATCGCGTCCTGTTCGTAGTCGGGGAATTTGAAAACAAACCTGTGGGCATGTCATTTTGCCTGACCAAAGGCGATCGCCTCTTCGGTCGTTACTGGGGCGCACTAGAAGACATCAAGTTTCTGCATTTCTGTCTGTGCTACTACAACCCAATTGAGTGGGCAATCGAGCGCGGTATCCGTAACTTCGATCCGGGAGCAGGCGGTCAACACAAAATTCGGCGGGGATTTCCAGCCACCCCCAACTACAGCTACCACCGCTTTTATCGCTCGCGGTTAGAAAAAGTCCTCGTGCCGTACCTAGAGCAAGTCAACCCGCTCGTTCTAGAAGAACTGGGGCGGATGAATCTGGCAGCCGTACCGTTTCGCTCGGATCTCTTACCGGAATTAACCGCGCTGACCCGTCAAGACTGACTTCCCACTAAGACTGAACTATTTAAGACTGAACTATTTAAGACTGAACTATAGTCCTGCGATCGCTGGGTGAAAGAAGAACGCCAATCCCAACACCGCATAAGCCGACAACAAGAGCGCGCCTTCCAGCCAATTAGAACGACCGTCGCTGCTGATGGAGTTGGCAATCAATACACCAACACTCACTGCTACTAGCTCGAAAGGATTGAAGTCGAGATCCATCGGTTGACCCATCGCCTGACCGATGAGAATCAGGAGGGGCGCGACAAACAAAGCAATCTGCATCGTGGAACCGACCGCAACCGCCAACGCTAGCTCCATCTTGTTTTTCATCGCCACAGTCACGGCAGTCGCGTGTTCGGCTGCATTACCGATAATGGGCAAAACAATCACCCCCGTGAACAAAGCCGTGAATCCGAGCTGTTCGGTGGCCGTTTCGAGACTGGACACCAACAGTTCGGACTCAAAAGCAACGGCAATCGTGCAGGCGAACAAAATTCCGAGCCACAGATAGAGGTTTCTGCCACCCTCAGTCTGGTGGGATTCGACTCCAGCAGGCGCGACTTCCACTCCCTCTTCTGTGGCTATGCCCGCTTCGTATAGGTAGCTGTGGGTTTTCATCGAAAACAGCAGCGTGAAGCCGTACACCACCATCAGCACGATCGCGATCGCCTCCGACAGTTCTGCCATCACGCCTGCACTCAACTCCTCAGATGTCCAAGCCATGGCCGCCGGAACGAGCAATGCAATCACGGCCAAATTCATAGACGAAGCATTCACGCGAGCCACTGTGGATTGAAAGATCTGCTCTTTGTGACGCAAACCGCCCAGCAGCATGGCCAGTCCCATCACGAGCAGCAAATTGCCGATAATCGAGCCCGTGATGCTGGCTTTGACCACTTCAACCAAGCCGGCTCGCAGCGCAACGATCGCCAAAATCAATTCCGTTGCGTTACCGAACGTGGCATTGAGCAAGCCACCAATCGTTTCCCCCGTCGAGACCGCGATCGCTTCGGTTGCCGTTCCCATCCAGCCTGCCAGGGGAACGATCGCGACTCCCGCCAGGACGAACACGGCCAACTCTCCCCAACCGAGCTGTTCGGCCACCCACGACAGGGGGACGAACGCGAGCATGACCGCAAACAAAGTATCTTTGGTGGAAACCGAAAACTTTTTCTCTGCAGAAGAAGAGGAACTTGTCATGGATAGATAGCTCGACAGGGATAGTGGACAGAGAAGGTCATCACAGGAACGACGATACTTCAAGCGCGACAATCTACTATCCCAGTGAAGTAATCGCATCGCAAGTAGCATCTCTAGCGTTCCCCATTCCGTTTATCTTGACAAAGGGAGAAAAAAAGAATGCTAGCTCGGTATAGTCGAGCACCTATCCGTGAAGGTCGTCCCTCTGCTACCGTCCGCCCGCGCTCACGTGTAAAAATATGTGCGGTGGCGCACTTAAGTATTCATTCCCCGAAAGTTCGAAAGGAGAAAACCATGCCGAGCGTAACCACATCGACCGAACTCATCGAACAATATGCGGCTGGGGAACGAGATTTTCGCGGAGCCGACCTGCGCGGAGCTGACCTGGCTCAAGCCGACCTGCGCGACGCGCAGCTCAACTACGCCGATTTGAGTCGGGCTGACTTAACGGGAGCGGTCTTGAGCAACGCTGACTTGACCGGATCCACACTGTGGGGAACCAATCTCAGCGAAGCTAACCTGAAGCAGGTGACGTTAGAACTCGCCGATATGAAAGGCTGCACTATGGGTCGCGCCGACCTGCGCTCGGCCAATTTACGCGATGCTGACCTCAGTCGTGCTAACTTACGCGGAGCCAATTTATTCGAGTGCAACCTGTCGAAAACGAATCTCGATCGCGCGGACCTACGAGACACGATTCTGGTTACCGTCGTTTTTGACGGCACCAATCTCTATAAGGCCGACTTGCGCGGGGCCAATCTCGAACAGGACGACCTGCATAGCGCCAGCCTCAAAAACATCATTCTCGAAGGGGCTAATTACGACGATCGCACTCAATTCAACAAGGATTTCGATCCCATTGCTGCCGGCATGCAAAAAAAAGTCATCCCTACGTCGCGCTAGCCCCGGCGTTAATTGACGACCAACGCGTCCGGCTGCGTGCGGGGGCGATCCAGCAAGTGCAATTGCTGAACTAGCAAACTCAGAAACAAGCCGACATCCGTAACGATACCAACGGATTCGAGCGAGCCGCGATCGGCCAGTTTCGTTACTACAGCGGGGTTGATATCGACGCAGATAAGCTTGACGCCTGCTGGAGTCATATTACCCACACCAATGGAATGCAGCATGGTGGACAGCATCAACACGATATCCGCTCCGACAATCAAGCGAGCGTACTCTTTCTGAGCACAGATTAAGTCCATCTGAGTTTCAGGAAGCGGCCCGTCATCGCGAATAGAGCCTGCCAGCGCAAATGGCACCTGGTTGCGAATGCACTCGTAGAACACGCCCCCCGAAATTGCCCCAGCATCTACTGCGGCAGCAATGCTGCCAAACCGCCGAATTGTATTAATCGTTTTGAGATGGTGGCGGTGGCCGCCCTTCACAGCCCCGCCCCGCCGCAAATCGACGCCGAGGGAGGTGCCGTACAAGTTTTGTTCGAGGTCGTGGACAGCGATCGCATTCCCCCCCAACAGCGCCTGCACGTATCCCGAGCGAATCAGAGAGGCCAGGTGTATGCCACCCCCTGTATGAATCACCACCGGTCCAGCCACAACAACGGCCTTACCGCCGCGATCGCGAATGCGGCGCAGCTCCCAGGCAATATCTTCGACGGCGAGTTCCACTCGACGCTCGCTAGAGACTCCTGCCCCCATAAACGAAAATTCCTGCGACTGTTCGGGATCGCGAGCGCGGGATGGTTTGCGTAGCGTGCGAATACCATTGACGCCGCAGACAACCTGTTGGCCCACCTGTAAATCCCGCATGAGCTGGCATGAAGCCTGCAAGCTGCCGTCCGGCAGGGTGTCAATCGCGATCGCCCCATCCATGCGTTGATGAGCGATCCCAATCCACTGACCGCGCGCAAAAATTTCGGTGGGGTAGATGGTGGTGACGTAGAAGTCATCAGGAGCTACCCCAGCGCGCACGACGGGTTCGAGAGTGGCCTCGCATTCGGCCTGCTCGGGCAGGCCAGCGCCGAGATCGATCAGCGCGCTCAAAATATCATCCAGAACGGTTTCGTTCGGAGCGCAAACCTGCAAGTCTACCGACGACGTGCTTTGCCGCTTTTCTCCTAGGTTGAAGTTGGCGATTTGAAAACTGCCGCCCCGTTCTCCAATCAGATCTAAGGCATCGCTGAGAACGTTGCTATCGATTAGGTGGCCTTCCATCTTGACTGAGCGGCTGCATACAGTCGCGATCGCCTCGGCTTCAGGTGCCAGCTGTTCGGTCAAACGCAGAGTCAAACATTTCGCTGCTCCACCTGCTTTCAAAAACTCCGTCAGTTCAGTTTCGATCACAGTGAAACCGCGGCGTTCTAGCTCGGCGCGCAGGGCGTCGCTGACCTGATTGACGACAATCGTGCCGTCGATGTCTACAGCATTGCAGGCAAAGTTCGCGGCATCTGCCTCAGCAATGGCGATGCGCTTATCTGCCGGAACGCGCAGCTCGATCGAGCGGTTGGAAAACGCGTCGAAGGCCTCAGGATAGTAAAGTAACGAACCATCCGATAACGGACAGAAGCAAGTATCGAGATGATAAAAACGCTTGTCTACCAGTCGCAGCGACAGCACTTCAATATCGAGCCATTCGGCTAAGTAGGGATGCGTTTCCAACATAGTGCGGAACCCGTATCCCGCCCATAGCCAACGTCCAGCGCGATCGAGCAAAGCATCGCCAGCCCCTTCAAATGTAACGGTTTCTGGCAGCTCTCTAACGGCGTAACCGCGCGACTCAAACCAAGCTTTAAAGTGAGGCTGCTCCCCCTGCCGTTCGGGATGATAGAAGCGACTGAGGATAGCGGTGTCGTTCAAAATCAGTCCGGCATTGGCCGAGAATACCATGTCCGGCCAGCCTTGCTGCGGAGGCACGAGTTCGACGGAGGCAAGATCGCCAATCTTTTTGTAAAGTGCCTGCCACTGCTCGCGAGCGCGAGCGCGAGACGAGCGATGCACGTTCCCTTCCATCCAGGGGTTGATGACGTAATCAACGTCATAGTGGTCGGGAGCGCACATCAAATATCGAATTGCGCTAGCCATACATCCTCGCTAATGCTGCCACTTGCCGAGCGCGCGTGCTCTCAGCACCCAATAGGCTAGCAACGGTTGCGTCATTGAGAGTGTCAGGTGCAACACTCAGATAAAAGACGACATGAAGTAAGGGCGGACGATGGGACTTGAACCCACGAATGCTGGAACCACAATCCAGTGCCTTAACCTCTTGGCTACGCCCGCCATGGTTTTTTGCGCTTATCCAGCCTAGCATTGTCACTTGACTCTGTCATGATGGCGAAGATAAGTCGGGCCGTGCATTCTGTCTGCTTTGCAACCACGACAACAAAAAAGACAACAAAAGTGTAGAGGTGGGCGTGTATCCGTCAATCGAGCCCTATCAAATGGAGATGATATCCGTCAGCACCATTCATTCTCTGTATCTCGAACAGTCCGGTACGCCAGTCGGTACGCCGGTCGTCTTTTTGCACGGTGGTCCCGGCAGCGGTACCTTCGCTCATCATCGCCGCTACTTCAATCCCGATCGCTATCGCATTATTTTGTTCGACCAGCGTGGGGCGGGGCGCAGCCAACCGCTCGGATGTTTGACTGATAACACCACGCTCGATTTAGTGGCAGATATGGAGACCATTCGTCAACACCTCAGTGTCGATCGCTGGGTCCTGTTTGGCGGCTCGTGGGGGAGTACGTTGGCGATCGCCTACGCCCAGGCTCATCCGGAGCGCGTATTGGCTTTAGTCTTGCGCGGTGTCTTTCTCATGCGGTCTCGCGAGTTGCACTGGTTTTATCAATCAGGGGCTAATGCCCTCTTTCCCGAAGCCTGGGCCGACTTCGCCCAATATATACCCGTTCCGCAACGGCACGATCTGGTCGCGGCCTACTACGATCGTCTCACGTCTGAGGATCCGGTTGCGCGTCGAGCTGCGGCCAACGCCTGGTGGCGCTGGGAAGCCAGTACGAGTCACCTGCGAGTGGGGGCATTTCAAGGCTCGCCTCGGCTGGGAGATCGCTCACGAGCCTTTGCCAAGATTGAGTGTCACTATGTCCGCCACCAGGGATTTCTCTCTCATGACTTACTCGACAACATTGCTAAAATTCACCACCTCCCTGCCGCGATCGTGCAGGGCCGCTATGATGTCGTCTGTCCGCCCAAAACCGCCTGGGACGTTCATCGTGCCTGGCCGCGATCGCGCTTGTTTCTCGCTCCCACGGCTGGACATTCCGCCTCCGAGCCAGAAATCGCGCAGGCATTAGTAGCGGCTACAGAGGCTTGGGCCACAGACTGCCATTTCGACCGCTGGCCACCCCAAAACAACGCAGAGGTAAGGCAATGCGGATCTTGACGCACGTTCGCGTGGATTGGAGATGCACTAAATTTCACTCCAATCCCCGGCTTCAACCCAATCTTTACCAAAGGGCAGAAGTGCAAGGGGAACCATCTTGAAATGCTGGATGGCAAAGGGAATGCCGATAATTGTGATAGCACAGCCAACTGCTGCTGCGATGTGAGTCAGGGCGATTGGCAAACCAATCAAGACCAGCCAGAAAATGTTGAGAACCAGCTGAACGGCTCCTCCCAGTCCGGGAGCGGGGCGATCGCGCAGCCGCTTGCCAAAGGGAAGAAACGCAAACGAGCCCAGCTTGAAAGCCTGCAACCCGAAAGGAATGCCGACAATGGTGAGGCATAGTAACAAACCGCCGATCCAATATTCGAGGGCTAGGATCAGCCCGCCAAATATCACCCAGAGTACGTTGGCGAGAAAAGTCACAGCACTAACACGCGAGATAACGAAACTAAACCACAATCAATCGACTCAAAGGGAGACAAGCCCTCAGCGCAAGAAAGCCGAGCATAACCACAGCACGGCCAGTGCAATGCCTACGGTCATAGAGGAGTCATACGTGCCGGCACCTGCAGCCAAAGCTAGCGGGATTTGGGCCAGCAGCAATCCCAAAATCAGACCGACGAGCGCCAGGGCAAGCGATCGCCAAAATCTTCGCTCTTTGACGTAGATGAAGTAGATCGTAGCCATGAACCCCAACGTAAGCGGTAGGGAGCGATCGGCTTGATTGCCGAGCAGCATGAGTACGTAAATACCAGCCATCACCGCTAAAGGCAACCAAATATCGCGAGGCTCTGGCGTATCGAGCAACTGATTGGCCCAACTGGGCGCGCTGTCGGTTTTGAAAGACGGCAACGACCAACGGGAAGGTCGGGCGGTAGTTCGTTCGGCTCTTTGAGGATTACGAATATCGTCGGGAATGGGGATTTTACCTTCCTGCCGCAGCCGCAAGCGTTCCATCAAGATGGCATCGTACGCTTGTTCGACGAGTCTCTGCTGTACTTCATCTTGAGTCAATTGCTGAAGCAGGTGATCGCGCGCTGCCTTGATTTCTTCAAATGAGGCATCCTGCGCGATTCCGAGAACCTGATGCGGACTGTTTCCGTCCATACTGCGATCCGCCTGAGATTCAGAATTCACCTTAACCGATCTCCATCAAACGCAATAGAAATGTTTCAATTATTCACCTTCAATGAGCGAGCTTACAGATAGCTCGTGACGCCAGTCGTGAACTCACTGTTTGGAGGCGATCGCGCCTGCAAACGAACCGTTACTCTAGGATAGCCATACCTGCACAAAGCGTACCGAAAACTCGCGCAATCTCCATGCCCGGTCCTACTGTATTAACTGTCGAGCATATCGTCTCTGACCCATCTGCTCCATCGGGCTGGTGGCAGCAAGCTCGGTCTGCCGCATCGCTAGAGCGTTTCATCATTAAAGTCAACGGCAATGTGGTGGCGGAATGTAAAACCTATGCCGATGCCCAAGACTTCATGCAGCAGTGGGAAGAACAAGCGCGTCACTTTCGTTCTGGCTATGAGATTCACCCCGACCCTATTGCCGTCACGCCCTCTCGCCGGTCGCTCCATCGCACTGCCGCCGGCCAGTTACTCCAGGACGACCCTTGGGCCGCAGAAGCCTACGGAGTTGCGGCCTTGCGATCGCTTTTAGACTCTCACGGTTGGACGGAGGCCCAGGTGCGGCAGCTATGCGACTACGCGATCTCGGCAGATTTTGAGGCGTGGCAGCAGCGCCGCCATCTACCGCATCGCCGCGAGGTGATGCCTCGACCCAACAGCTGGTTCAATTTCTTTCGTTAGAGAGTGAAATCCGAGATGTCCGAAACGTCGCAACGCACCGAAGTTCTCACGGATAAAGCGCCTGCTCCCGTCGGACCCTACAGTCAGGCGATCTCCGCACGGGGCGGGCTCGTATTTACCGCCGGACAAATCGCGATCGACCCTGCTACTGGCGCTGTCATGCAAGATGCCGATGTCGGTACTCAAACCGAGCGCGTCTTGCAAAATTTGCAAGCTGTTCTCGCAGCTGCCGGTACATCGCTCGCTCGCGCCATCAAAACTACGGTGTTTCTCCGCGACATGAATGATTTCGCCGCCATGAACGAGGTCTACCGTCGCTTTTTTGCCGATCCAGCTCCAGCCCGATCTTGCGTCGAAGTCGCTCGGTTACCCAAAGACGTGTTGGTGGAAATTGATGTCGTAGCCCTTACTTCCGAGTAAAGGATGCGGAGCTCCCGCAGATTCAAAACAGGTCGAATTGGCCCAATTTATCCACCTGCGCCCGCACCGATGCGACAGACTGCTGCAGCGCATCTGCTTCTGTATCGGTCAGCTTTAGTTCGATCACAAATTCCACGCCACCCGTTCCCAAACAAACCGGGACGCCCATGCCCAAATCTTGAATGCCGTATTCGCCATCCAGTACGACAGCAGCAGGCAAGTAGCGGCGGCGATCGCGCAAAATCGACTCCACCATCATTGCCACAGCAGAAGCTGGAGCATAATAGGCGCTCCCCGTTTGCAGTAAACGACCGATTTCGGCACCACCATCGCGCGTGCGGGCTATCAATTTCTCGATCGTGTCGGACGATAATAAATCCGGCAGCGGGATGCCTTTCACCGTGGTGTAGCGCGGTAGAGGCACCATCAAATCGCCGTGCCCGCCCAACACCATGGCTGAGACATCGGCGATTGATACGTTCAGTTCCATCGAGATAAAGGCAGCAAAGCGAGCGGCATCCAACACCCCAGCCATGCCCATCACCTTCTGTCGCGACAATCCGCTCGTCCGCCACACCAAGTACGTCATCACGTCCAACGGATTGGTGACGGCAATATACGTGGCTTCGGGGGCCACTGCCACTGCCGACCGCGTCACATTAGCCACGATGTTGGCGTTGCTCTGCAACAGGTCGTCCCGACTCATCCCTGGCTTGCGCGGAAACCCGGCTGTAATTACGACCACCTGCGCGCCCGCGATCGCTCCATAGTTCTGCGTACCGACAATTGAGCGATCGTGTCCTTCTACGCCGCGCGCTTCCATCAAATCGAGGGCAATTCCCTGAGGTCTTCCCTCAGCGATATCAACTAGCACCACATCCGCTAAATCTTTTTCAGCCAAACGCTGAGCGAGGGTACTGCCCACCGACCCTGCTCCAATTACGGCTACCTTAGCGAGGTCGCAGGTGGGATTTGTTGTCATAGTCATACGCCAGTGAAAGCGATCGCTACCAGAGCGAAAACACCTCCAGCAGCTAGCTTCAGACTAGCGTTTGCAGATACCAACCAGACCCAACATTAAAGGTTTTGTTGCATTCCCTCGGGCACCAACTATCCAAATACAAACAATCGCCCGCGCTTTTCCGCAACTGTTTATGTCGTTCTCAGGAAACGCCAAGGTTGAGACAGTTAAATTTATGTAAGAGACTAGAAGAGAACGTCACACTTATGTCACGCATGCAACGTCGCACGTTACTTCGAGCCGGTACCCTCTCCATTATCGGCGTACTCGCCGGACTATATCGAGGCAGACGCGCGATCGCTAGCGAATCCGGTCAATTCACCGTAGTGAAAACGGAAGAAGAGTGGCGCAGCATCTTGACGCCCGAGCAATATGAAGTGCTGCGAGAAGAAGCCACCGAGCCTCCCTTCCGCAATGCCTACCACGACAGCAAGAAAGCAGGTACTTATCTCTGCGCCGGATGCGAGCTACCCTTGTTCTCTTCCACCACTAAGTACGACAGTCGCACAGGCTGGCCTAGCTTTTGGGAGCCCATCAACGCCTCGGCAATTGGCACCAAAACCGACTGGAAATTGATCGTGCCGCGCACCGAAGTGCACTGCTCTCGCTGTGGCGGCCACCAGGGTCACGTCTTCCCTGACGGCCCCGAACCGACTGGACTGCGATATTGCATCAATTCGGCTGCGCTTAAGTTCGTCGCAGACGTTTCCAACGCCTAGAGTCCGAAGTTTGGTGCCTGCGCGATCGCCTGTCTTAACCAGCATTTTTCGGGTTGACTGCGTGAGTCGCAAAAGGCTTAATGCGCTATGTGGCGCCGTTGTCAGCCCCATTCTGCTCGACTGGTGTTTGTTGTCTCTGCCCATTCCTTAGCGCATATCTTTACAACATCGAATGATGTCATTTAGAGGCATACAAGCTGGGGTCAGTCGTACGTACCAGCATAAATATTGATGACGAACTGCCTACGGATGCTCAGTATGTCACCAGCATTTCTGAAAAAAACGCTTCGGTATGAGCCGGTTTGAGAACCTTAATCGAACGGGAAAGTGCGCGCCGTCTAGCATTGCTCGGTGGTAGTGAGAAGGAGCTTCGTCCCATTTCTCCACGGCAGTCAGAATTGTCGTGATTTTGGTCGACACTTCTATTTGGATCGATCGTCTGCGTTACCGCGAGCCTTTTCGTGGAGTTACAGAACCGCGAAGAAGTGTTGACTCATCATTTTATTGTCAGCGAGTTTGCTTGCCGCAATCTGAAAAACTGAAAAACTGTACTGACTCTGCCGTACGACATGCTTGCAGCTTCCGTAGCAAGTAACGCAGAGACGCTATGGTTCATCCGAGCATCATAAACTGATGGGGCGGGGCATTGGATATATTGATACTCACTGGCTGGCCTCAGTATTGCTGATGGCTGAGGCAGATCTATAGACGCGAGAGCGGTGGCTGCGCACAATTGTGAAAGAGATGGAGATCGCCCCTAAAGATTGCGCGTGAAGGCATAACAGTAGCTGTCAGAAGTTCAGTAGAATCCAGACGTTGAACCTCGCAAGACAAACCCATGGAGGTTTCTAACATGATGGAGCGGCGGAATTTCCTCAAACGGATCGCGAGCTTAACCGCAGGGCTCGTTCTCTCATCGCAAGCCCGTGCAGGCGGGAGCAGCCAAAGTCGCGATCGCTTGGGTCCCCTATTACCCCAGCGTCAGCTAGGGCGAACTGGCGAAGCCGTGACAATGCTCGGCGTGGGTGGATGGCATATCGGACGCATGAGCGATCGTGATGCCCAAGCAACAATCGAAGCCGCACTCGCAGGAGGCGTACGGTTTTTCGATACAGCAGAAATGTATCAATCTGGCGGGAGTGAAAGTCGCTTTGGCAAGCTGCTAACTCCTAAATATCGCGATGTCGTTTACCTGATGACCAAAACGACAGCTCGCGATGCAAACGGTGCTCGTGGCCACCTTGAGGATTCTTTACGCCGCTTGAATACCGAGTATCTCGATCTATGGCAAGTGCACTCTGTAAATGGCTCAGATGACGTCGACAATCGCATCCAAGCCGGAGTGTTCGAGGTAATGGAAGAGGCGAAGGCTTCTGGTAAAGTTCGCCATATCGGATTTACTGGCCACAAGCGACCTTCAGCCCACCTGAGGGTACTAGAGAGAACTGATATGTTCGACACTTGTCAACTCCCGGTCAATCTGGCCGACCCTAGCTATGAAAGTTTCATCACAGGCGTCCTTCCTGCGCTAGTCGAACGTCAAATTGGCGTGTTAGCCATGAAGACATTAGCAAACGGCGGATTCTTCGGTGGCTCTCGCTTCGGCCAGCATGGTGACAAGCCCAAAATTGTGCCGGATCGAGTCAGTCTAACCGAGTCCATCCACTTCGCCTGGTCGCTCCCCGTCAGCGTCATCGTTACTGGCCCTGACAATATCGAGCAGATGCAAGAAAAAATTTCTCTCGCCCGCTCTTTTTCAGGCATGGACTCACAGCAGCGCCAAGCACTGATTGATAAAGTTGCCGATCTGGCTGGAAAACAGGTCGAGTTTTATAAAGCGTAAAAGACACGTAGTATTCAGAGGGTTTTCGTATAGCAGCCGTCATGCTGCTCGTGATATTTAGCTGCTCAGAACCCTGTCATTATCAGTACATCCATCTATTTCTCTAGTCTTGAATTCTTGGTTCTATCAGCAGCTTTTGAGCGTCAACGATGAGGCAATTTCTCCACATATTCCTTTAATAACTTCAATTTGGCGATTGCGCGTTCAAAGGCTGCCAGTGCCACTGCGTATCGGTCCAATTTCGTTAAAATATTGCCCCGACCGTACAAGCATCATAGAAGTTTGCTTCGAGCGCGAGGGAGCGGCTATAGGATTCCAGCGCATCTTCTACGCATCCTGCATAGCAAAGCGAAACGCCTCAGTCATACCAAATGCCGAAACGTGTTGGTTTGAGGGCACTTGCCTCATCGTAAGCCGCCATCGCCGTGTAACTCACCATTAAAGATGAGATTTGTAATTTTTTACTATTTTTGCCCGTACCCCGGCAAACTTTTTGATGTCGTGTCGAGTGCTATACACGCTTTCCCTCTATCCTTTTTGCTTTGATTAGGAGCGATTGCCCCTACACTTTCCCCCGAAAATAATCGCGGGTGCCGCGCACGTCGATCGCTTCTCCTAGTCTGTTCAATGCGTGCACGTAAGCTGCCGTGCGCATCGAAATTGATTTCTCCTGACTGACCTGCCAAATGCGATCGGTTTCCTCCACCATCTTGTCTTTAAGCTGATTGTTGACCTCTTCCAAACTCCAATATTGGCCCAAGCGGTTTTGCACCCACTCGAAATAACTCACCGTCACGCCACCCGCATTGACTAAAATATCGGGAGCCACCAGAACGCCGCGCTCGGCCAAAATGTCGTCAGCAGCAGGCGTGATTGGTCCATTCGCCACTTCAAAAACATACTTGGCTCGAATATTCGCTGCATTCTCTGCCGTAATTTGGTTCTCTAAAGCCGCAGGTATCAGCACGTCTACGTCGAGTTCTAGCAGCTCTGCATTGCTCAACTTTTCGTGTTCGACAATGCTGCACACCGAGCCTTCACAGTAAACCGCACGCATTTGGCGATCGCGTTCTTTACTCTGACGAATGCTAGGGATATCCAGCCCGTCGCGCGCGTAAATTCCACCCTTAGAATCGCTAACGGCTACCACCTTGTATCCAGCATCAAACAACAGCTGCGCCAGAATTGACCCGGCATTACCAAACCCTTGAATGGCAACGGTCGTGTTATTCGGAAACTGCTCGAACTTAGGTAGCACCGTCGCCATCGTGAAGTAGGCACCCATCGCCGTGGCCGATTCGCGCCCTTGGCTGCCCCCCATTGCCAGCGGTTTGCCTGTAATCACGCTGGGCACGAGATGGCGACAAATAATGCTGTATTGGTCCATCATCCAGCCCATGATGGTGGAGTTGGTATACATGTCAGGGGCTGGGATATCGACATCTGGGCCGATAAAGTCGGCGATCGCATCAATGTAGCCGCGACTGAGCCGTTCTAGCTCGAATTTGGATAGTTCCTTTGGATTGATCGTAATTCCCCCCTTCGCGCCGCCAAAAGGTACGTTCATCACCGCGCACTTGAACGTCATCCAAAATGCCAGCGACGTTACCTCGTCCAGCGTCACGTTGGGATGAAAGCGAATGCCCCCTTTCGAGGGGCCGCGAATACTGCTGTAACGCACCCGGTAGCCTTGAAACATGCGCAGCCTGCCGTCATCCATCCGCACGGGAATGGAAACAGACAGGGAGCACTTGGGATACTTAAGATGCTCGATCGCGTCATCAGTCAGCCGCACGTGGGCCAAGGCCTTTTGCAACCGCTGGCTGGCCTCAGAAAATAACGTATGGGTCACGTATTGCTCCTTTGTCGCCCAACTCACGGCCCGGACGATGTAGAGCGCGCGACAAAGCTGGTTCGACAAACACATCTATGGCAGAGGCTGCGTATGCCTCTATACCTTTAGCCTACCCAGCGTTTTGAAGCCGTTCGGGCTAGCTTGATAATTGTTTGTGCTTCGATACTCGAGTAAGTGTGGCAATGAGGAGTTAAATCCATGACCTCCGGCGATCGCTTAACCCATTCCTCTCGTCGCTACGCCATCATCGGTACGGGCGCGCTTGGCGGCTACTACGGCGCGCGTTTGCAAGAAGCTGGTTTTGACGTGCATTTTTTGTTGCGTAGCGATTTCGAGCATGTTCGAGCTCGCGGTTTGCAGGTGGAGTCTGTCGCGGGGGATATCAACCTCCCCCAGGTGAATGCTTACAACGACGCTCGCAAAATGCCGCCCTGCGACGTGGCGATCGTGGCGCTGAAAACGACGCAAAATCACCTCCTATCCCAGCTGCTACCCCCTGTCGTGCGGCCTGGAACGGTGGTGCTGACATTGCAAAACGGATTAGGAGTGGAGGCCGATGTCGCAGAAACTTTGGGCGATCGCGTCGACGGCGATCGCGTTCGGATTGTCGGCGGTCTCTGCTTTATTTGCTCGAATAAAGTGGGGCCAGGACACATACGTCATTCGGACTACGGTCGCATTCTGCTAGCAGCCTACGACACAGCCTATGCGCCCCAAGGCATCACGCCCGCAATCAAACACCTGGCAGCTGACTTCGATGTCGCCAATATTCCTTATCAGCTCGGTCGCAATCTCCTCATGGCCCGCTGGCAAAAGCTGGTGTGGAACGTACCGTATAACAGCTTATCGGTCGTACTCGATGCCCTCACGAACGAGATGATGACCTGCGACGCAACGCGATCGCTGTGCGAAACCCTCATGCGTGAAGTCGTCGCGGCGGCGGCAGCCTACGACGTGAGAATTCCCGATGATTTCGTGCAGCAGATGTTGGACCATACGGCAGAAATGAAGCCTTACAAAACCAGCATGAAACTCGACTTTGATGCTGGGCGTCCGTTAGAAGTCGAGGCGATTCTTGGCAATCCTATCCGAGCAGCGAAAGAAGCTAGCGTAAATGTGCCGCAGATGGAAATGCTTTACAGTCAACTTCAATTTTTAGACCGACGCAATCGAGAGCGATCGCGGTTTTAAGGAGAATAACGGAAAATCGTACCGTTGAAATTCGTGCCACCCACCCGAGTAACGCCGTACAGTGAGCCATCACTGGCTTCGACTAATTCTCCAATCGGAGCATCACCGTTGTCATTATTTGACCTTGAAAAGGAGAATAACGTTGATAACAATCCGTCCGGAGTCACTCGATAGATTGTGCCGACATTGTTGACAGTGAGGTTTCCTCCTCCCCGAGTGGTGCCATAAAAATTTCCATCGATAGCCTCAATCAAGCCACCTGCAGGATTTGACCCGTTAGGCGACCCCTCAAAAATGACCAGCCTTGTTAGTTCTCCTGTTGGTGTCAGACGGAAAATGACTCCACGATCTGTTGTCGATCCTCCATCAGGGGTTGCGCCGTAGAAATTCCCATCGCTGGCTTCAAGGAGTCTGGCACGCTTCTCGGCATCGCCACCGATTCTGTTTCGCTCGGGCAATGATGCAAATGTTGCAAAATCTCCCTCGGGAGACACCTGGAAGACGACTCCCTCGCCATTACTCCCTCCCCGTCGGGTCGTGCCATAGAAGTTGCCATCGTTTGCCTCAATCAAGCCGGCATCGGGCACTGCAGCATCAGAATCAAGCTGCTCATTAGAACCATCAAATCTAGTGTCGAGAGACACCAGCGTCTCAAGCACGCCTTCAGGAGTCATGCGAAAAACAGTTCCAGACACAAATGCCCCACCCTCAGAGGTCGTGCCATAAAAATTTCCATCACTCGCTTCCAACAAAGGCGATTGCGGCCTGAAGCCATCTCTGCCGTTATTGACAAATTGAACCAGCGTTGTCAGGTCTCCAGAGGGAGTGAGTTGAAAGATCGTACCTAAGTTGCTCGATCCACCCAAGCGAGTCGTACCGTAGAAGTTCCCATCACTAGCCTCAATTAATCGGCCTACAGGCGTACTACCATTCGAACCATCAAAATCCACCAGTTTGGTCAAATCACCCTCGGGAGTCATCCGAAAGAGAGTCCCCAGATCGCTCGCTCCTCCCAGGCTTGTGGTGCCGTAGAAATTACCATCGCTAGCTAGAAGCAGACCTGCTAGAGGCTGAGAGCCGTTGGTGCCATCAAACGACACGAGGTTTTCGAAGAAGGGCTCTGCGGCTTCAAGAACAGTAAGGACTCTCTGTACGGATTCTTCGATCGCTCCGTCGGCACCATCGGAATATCGAAACGTGTAAGTCAATACATAGTCATTGGGGGCCGGATCGATTTCTGCGGGAATAATCGCGATGCCGTCTGGCGAGCAACTATTGCCATCGCAATTCAACTCTTCTGCCGTAAACGAGATGCTCTCGACGTCATTGCGAGCTGGCGTTAGAGGGGGATCGAAACTGACTTGCAAGGCCTGATTCGGATCGGGAGCCGCGGGGAACAAAATCTCCGTTCCTGGCGGGAAAGACACATTGCCGTTACTCGTAATCGAGATGGGCAACCCATTAATGGTGCCGATCGCGCCATTGGTAAATTCAGTCGCTTCACCTACCACAATCGCCGGACCGCCGGGTTGACCGGCCTCGCCCAAGCGCTCTTGCCCCGGAATCACGCGTACGTCATCGGCTGGAAACGGCTCGCTGATCCCATCGTCTAGCAACTGCGTAACTCGCGCCGCGATCGCCTCGTCCGTCCGTTCGTCCGCCTCCGTCTGCAAGGCAGACAATACCACTGCAATATCGGTCAAATTCAAGACGCCAGCAGGTGCGGCGATGTCGGCATTGACGAGAGAAGGTACGTTTTGAATGGGAGCCAGCGCTTCTTCCTGCAGCAACAGAAGTCGGGCAGCAGTGGCGATCGCGACTTCACTCGCGCCGTCTGCGGGCAAATTGTAAACTGCCAGCATTTCGGCAGCATCGTCTAGAGAGATCGTGCCGTCACCGTCGAATAAAGCTGAAGTGAAGGCTGCCTGCCCTTGCCCCTGAGTGGTGGTCGGATTGGAGGTCTCTCCGGGAACCGTAGTAACCGTCCCCGCGCCACTGCCACAGGCTCCAAGCCAAACACTACACAGACCCACCGTCAGCCAGCTTCGCGATCTCTGCATCCATTTCATAAATCGTGCTCACACCTAATCAGCCAGTAAAATCAGCCAGCAAATACAAAGGGATTATACGAATGCCTACAGGTTCGCCGAGATATCTTTATGCTGCCGTTACATACAGCGCTTGATGGTCTGGTTGGACACAAAGATGTCTTCGAGATCGAACACCGCATATTTAAAGCGTCCCAAGCGACTTGACGGTTCCTGTCGAGAACGAGTTGCCCTGCTCAGTCCGCATCCTCTGTGCTGTAATTGAGAACTGCCGCGCTTTAGTCATATATCTGCTAGTAGACGTCATCTTCTCAACCCAATTGGAAGAGGGGTTCACTGTGCCTTGTCTCAAAATGCGTAGTGTATCGAAATTGAGATTTTAAAATTACACCATAAATTTGCGATCGCGATCTCACTCAAGAGGCGATCGCGATCGCCATTCAATTGTTCGTGTTCGGTAACTATAAAGATAGTTTCAATGCCACAGCAGGAAAAAGGAGAAAGTATGAAAAGCTTGAAAAGAAATACGGTTTCTTTAACAACAGAAATGCATCAATCCGATCTTTGGGAGGTACTCCCAGAATCGCAGTCGGAGACTATCCGTGCTGGCGAAAGCTGGAAAGAAATGTACTATCGTAGAAATAAGAACTTCCAAACATTGTATGCGTAACCCCGGACATTCGAGTTTGTCGTAGCCGAACGAATGTTATACGTCATCTTCTCCTGCTGATGTTTAGAGGAGAAGATGGCGGATATTTCAATTTGATGTTCCTCACTGGCGATCGCAATGAATACGCATATCTATCTATTCATGGATCAATTCTTGTAACAAGATCGACAAATAAAATATCATATTAATAATACATTTCTTTGCTTCTAAGATTCAATAATCTGGAAAACATTAAATTCCATTATTGAAGTTGTTTCTTTGGTTGATAATAGAAAGTTACGTGATGTTCACACATGATTTTGGTCAATCATAAATCGGGCTTGGTAGAACGTTGGATCCGTCTGAGCAAAGAACAAACTAGACTGGCTGAGGTCTTTGTTAGCCGACTTGCTTGATGTCAATACCATTTTTAAAGCCTTTTATATGATTCCTTATGGCATTCGCTGCAGCATCAATGTGCTTTACTGCATCTCCACCAGTCAAACTACTTGCCTTGTCTTCATTGTGATCGCTTTCCACAGGCTGATTGCACTAGTGAGATTGTAATGATTTGATGGTGTGAATTTCATAGGGATCCGTGACCTCTATTTGTCGACAAATTCCGAGAATTGCTCGAATTATAGTGTTTGTAAATATAAGGAATATGTGATTTAGGTCTCTGGTATTAATTGATCGCGATCACAATGATATGAATTCAAGTTTACAGCCTTGAAACTGTTTTTAACTGTGATTTTCTCAAAGAACTGAAGAGGAATCTCCAAAATTAGGGGATCAAAAAAACCAAATGATCGCCTGATTTTGTTTGAGATCGGTCGCGACCGATCTCA
>JBCBVC010000082.1:0-19777 GCA_039817845.1 Cyanobacteria bacterium J06642_2 | reverse complement strand
CTCGCTAGCTTACATGGAATGTCAAGTGGTTAGCCGCATGGAAACCAGCGATCACTGGATCGTCTACAGTACGGTCAGTGAAGGCAAGGTTGCCAATGCTGACGGTCGTACGGCTGCTCACTACCGTAAACTCGGCACTTATTACTAGTATTCGTTTTACTCATTCATTTGAAGCTTGAAGCCCGCTTATTTGCACGGACTGCTCTCACCCGTCACGAGGAACTCTCATATGGTCGTTGCCGCCTTCAAACAGCGCGACGTACAAACGGCTGGTATTGCTGCCGACACCTTTATCCTGCGATCGCGCAGCTGGGCTCGTCTCAAGTTTGAGATTGAGTATGCCTTGCAAAAAGGAACCACAGCCAATTCATATCTGCTTCAAGGCGATAAGACGGCTTTGATCGATCCTCCGGGCGGGTCGTTTGTCGAAATTTTTCTCGAAGCTCTGGAGCAGAGGATCGACCTCCAGCAGCTTGACTACCTGATTTTGGGACATACCAATCCCAATCGGGCTAAAACGCTGGCGCGGATCTTAAAACGAGCTCCCCATGTCAAGATCTATTGTTCGAGTCCCGCAGCTCAATCTTTGCCAAACTTATTGCAAAAAGAAGGCTTGGAAACATTGCCCGACCTTCAGGTCATCCGCAAGCAGAGCCGCCTAGATTTGGGTAAAGATCACTGCTTGCAATTTCTCTCCACGCCCACTCCTCGCTGGCCTGATGGGGTCTGTACCTACGATCCGGCTACACGGCTACTCTTCAGCAACAAGTTCTTCTGCGCTCATGTCTGTGGTGACCAGATTGCCGACGAAGGCTGGCCAGTTTATGCTATTGACCGCCAGTATTACTACGACTCGCTGATGGCCACGCAGGCCCGTCAGGTGGATGCCGTACTCGATCGCTTCGAGCCTTTGGATATTTCGCTCTATGCTCCCGCTCACGGGCCTTTAGTGCGCTACGGTTTGGTCTCACTTACTGAAAATTACCGCAACTGGAATCGCAAACAGGCCAGTCAGACGCTCTCGGCTGCCGTGCTGTATGCATCGGCTTACGGCAATACAGCTGCGATGGCTCAGGCGATCGCCCGCGGCATTTCGAAGGCAGGCGTTACGGTGGAGTCGATTAATTGTGAATTCGTGCAGCCTGCCGAGATCCAAGCCATTTTGGAGAAAACGGCTGGGTTTGCGATTGGTTCTCCCACCATCGGCGGTCACGTCCCGACCCCCGTTCAGACAGCCTTGGGGGTGGCACTGTCCACAGCCAGTAAGACGCAACTCGTTGGCGCATTTGGTTCTTATGGCTGGAGTGGCGAAGCCGTCGAGGCAATCGCCTCAAAGTTACGCGATGCTGGATATACCTTTGGATTTGAGCCACTTGCCATCAAATTTGCGCCGACGGCAGCAATATTGCAGCAATTCGAGCAGCTAGGCACTGACTTTGCGCAGGCGTTGAAAAAAGAGCGGAAAGTAAAGGCTCGCCCCCAACCCGCGACTGGCGTAGAACGAGCAGTAGGGCGTATTATTGGCAGCTTATGTGTGGTTACGGCTCGACAGGACGATATTTCTAGCGCCATGCTCGCAGATTGGATCGCCCAAGCCACCTTCAACCCACCCGGATTGACTATTGCTGTGGCCAAAGATCGAGCGATTGAGTCGTTACTCTATCCCGGCAACCCTTTTGCGCTGAATATCTTGGCTGATGGTCGTCATATCCCGTTGATGAAGCATTTTCTCAAACCTTTTGGTCCCGGCGAGGATCGGTTTGACGGAGTATCAACGCGAGTAGCTGACAATGGTGCCCCCATTCTCGATGACGCACTAGCCTATCTGGAATGCCGCGTCGAACAGCGTCTGGATTGTAACGACCACTGGCTGGTTTATGCCATCGTTGAGGCTGGTAATGTTCTTGACAGTAAGGGTAAAACTGCAATCCATCATCGTTCGACCGGAACGCGCTACTAGACTGATGCACTTTTGACTGAGTTGCAACTGGCTAATCGCAAATCGTATGCGCCCCCTATCTTGCGTGCCTAGGGCCAGGTAAGCTTTGGGTATGCAGTTTTCGCTGCCACGGTTGTGCAGCTGACTGTGTTTTGATGTTGAGGGGAATTAAGAAGATCGTGAAACGAAAGTCTAGGCAACTGGGTGCGATCACTCTCTCGGCGGCGTTGACCATAGGGACAGCGGGCTGTGCTTTCACTTCAAAAAACACGTCAACCGCCAGGGACGATACTTCCACAGCTACGCTATCTACCCGAACTGACGACAACGAGGTACATGCTGTCAATTTGGATGAATGGGGCCGTGCCTTGCGAGGGTACGATCCTGTGGCTTACTTCACTGACGGTGCCGCCATTCTCGGTCAGTCAGATATCAGTTTGGAGTGGAATGGTGCCACTTGGTACTTCGCAAATGAAACCCACCGCGACACCTTCCGGCAAGATCCAGACAAATATGCTCCTGCCAACGGTGGTTTTTGTACGTTTGGTGTCGTTCTGGCTAAAAAATTCGACGGCGATCCAGAAGTTTGGTCCATTCGCAACAACCGCTTGTATGTTTTTCTGAACGAAGAGGTTAAAGTAAAATTTTTACAAGATTCTGCTGGTAATTTACGTAAGGTGGTGGCAAACTGGCCCGAAATCGAACATAAGCCAGCTATAACTCTGTAAAAACGATGGCTTGCCATGGGCGCGCCGTTGCTTGGGGAGGACTTCTCGAGCTGCCTGCTATGGCACTTGGTTACTCGATGATAGGGGCTGATACCCTATGCAGAAACGCCAGCGAAAATTGTTGTATCGAGTCTCGACCTTAGCAGGAGTTGCCCTGCTGGCCGTGGGCGCGCTGGCATTGTTGCACGTTCGCGACCGGGGACGTACGTCAGCGATTCTACAGCACCAGAGTCAGCTGCTAAGTTGGCAGGAACAGCTTTCTCGCATTGAGTCAGCCATGTTGCAGGCTCGCTTAGACGAACGAGAGATGCTGGTTTCTCGCCAACCGCTGTCCGTGAAGAATTTCGAGCAGCGCATCGATACCATTAGCGCTCTGCTCGCAAATACTCAAGAACAATGCGACCGGACTAATTTCAAAACTGACACTGATTTCAAAGCTGACATGATCGCTCTGTCGCAAACGATCGAGAAATATCGAGCTTCTGTGCTAGCTCTCGTCGACGTTCAGCAACGCCTGGGGTTGGCCGATAACAGTAGCGTGCCCCAAGGTATGCGCGCCTTGGATAGTCAGATTCAAAAGCAGTTGGAAACTACTGGCCTCAATTCACTACAGTTGCGGTTTGCCCAAATCCAGCTCCTAGCCCGAGATTTCGCCCGTTCGCTCGACATGAGGATGAGCGATCGCATTCTCATGGAGCTGTCGGAGCTGAACGCAACTATTCAATTAACTGCAATTCCTGCCGTTCTTCAAACTGACCTGAATGAAGCTATTAATTTATATCGAGATCGCATGTCGACATTGGTGGCCGATACGGTCGAATTGGAGTTGCTCAGCGCGGAAAGCACGCTTCAGTTTGAACGCATTGCACCCAAGATTGCTGACAATCAAGCTACCATCGCGCAGCTCATTGACGAAACATCTGCCGCACTGTTGCGCGAACGTCAGGCCTCGGCATGGCGAACCAACCTCGTGTTTGTCGTCGCCTTTACCCTGCTGTGCGTCTTGTTGATGGTTCAAATTCGCAGTGCGCTGCGCGTCATTGAGCGGCTCCATCTCCTCTCTGGCAAAATGGGGGCGATCGCTATGGGGAAATTCAGTGACGTCTCTGAGTTACCCAAAGGCAATGACGAGATCGACCAATTGGCCGAGACGTTTTCACAAATGTCGTCGAAAATTCAATCTCAGATTACAACTATCGAGTGCGAGCGGGAAAATGCCGAACGGGCAAACCGGGCCAAGTCTCAATTTTTAGCCAATATGAGCCACGAGATCCGGACGCCGATGAATGGCGTCTTGGGGATGACTAGCTTGCTACTTGAAACTGATTTGACCTGCGAACAATATGATTTTGTGAACACCATTCGAGTCAGCGGTGACAGCTTGCTGACCATCATCAACGACATTCTCGATTTCTCAAAGATTGAAGCGGGCAGCCTGGTTTTAGAGAAACATTCATTCGAGCTGAGATCGTGCATCGAAGAAGCGCTAGAACTTTTGGCATATAAGGCTTCGGAGTGCGATTTAGACCTGCTTTATTTGATTGAAAATAACACTCCAACATTTATTTATGCCGATAGTACTCGCTTACGACAGATTTTAGTGAATCTGATTGGCAATGCAATCAAGTTCACTGAAGTAGGCGAAATTGTCGTTGCCGTACAGCAAGTATTTCAGCAAGATTGCAACGCTGAACTGCAATTTTCGGTACGGGATACGGGCATTGGCATTCCCACAGAAAAAACAAGCATATTGTTTAAAGACTTCTCCCAGGTCGATGCTTCGACTACGCGCAAGTATGGCGGCACGGGGTTAGGGTTGGCCATATGCAAGCGCCTTTGCAGACTGATGGGCGGTCGAATTTGGGTTGAGAGTGAGGTGGGGAAAGGGTCGACCTTCTGCTTCACCATTCGTGCTGCGATCGCCGCATCTCAGCCGCGTCGTTATCTCAGCAATCAAATTCCCGAACTCAATAATGCGAACATCCTGATCGTGGATGACAATGCCACAAATCGCCGCATTCTGGAACAACAGTGCCGAGCGTGGGGTATGAAAACTGAAATAGCGGCGTCGGGCCAGCAAGCTCTGAGCATCATCCGTCGCGCTCCTAGTCTCGATCTGGCGATCGTCGATATGCAAATGCCCGAGATGGATGGCGTCCAGTTCGCTCGTGCTGTACGTCAAATTCGGACGGAAGCGGAACTGCCGATGGTCATGCTCAGTTCGATTGGTAAACCCTGTGAGAATGGTCTCTTCGCACAGTATCTAGCAAAACCGACTCGACAATCGAGCTTATTTGACGCTCTGATTGCCGTACGCGCCCAATACGTTAAACCAGCAGTCGCCTCTCGGCAGCCCGAACAGATGATGCCGGATAATGTCGACATCAATCTGGCCAAACGTTTTCCCCTCAGAGTGTTGGTGGCCGAGGATAATACGGTCAACCAAAAAATTGCGCTACGATTTCTCGCTCGAGTTGGCTATGTTGGCGATATTGCTGGTAATGGATTTGAAGCCATCGACGCGCTCCAGCGCCAGCATTACGACTTAGTCTTTATGGACGTGCAAATGCCAGAAATGGACGGAGTCGAAGCCACGCAGCGCATTATCGAGATTTGGGGAGACCATCGGCCTCGCATCATTGCCATGACTGCAAATGCCCTGCAAGGCGATCGCGAATCTTTGCTAGCTAAGGGAATGGATGATTACGTGAGCAAGCCGTTCTCATTCTCGACCATTCAAAACGTGATGGAGAAATGGGGTCGAGACATTTGTCAGTCTGCTTCGACTGAATAAAACTGACGCTATCTCCCCACGACCTGTGTAAGTGGAAAGCATAAATATTCGAGATAAAACAGCTTCCAAATTAATTGATAATAGCCATACATAGCGGTGCGGTCTCGCGATTTGAGCTGCCATCGCGCCCACCATAAAATGCTCAAACCGCCTAAATGAATGGCGACCGCCATAGCAGAAATCTCGGCGACAGCGCCACATGCCACGGCCATGGCCGCGTAGGCAACGCTCAATACCCCGAGTGAAAAATTGAAAATACGTTCCTGCCCTAAACGAAGTGAAAAGGTGGCGATGTTGAATTTGCGATCGCCGTCCATATCCGGAATGTCTTTGAAAATAGCGATCGCAAAGGTAAAGACGAGAATAAACACAACTAGTGCTAGCAAAGCAGGTGTTGGGGTAATTGACTGTCCGAAAACAGCCCGAAAATAGGCAAACAATCCGAAATTTACCACCAACCCGCGCACGCTGTAGATGCATAATGCGGCAAAAAACGGGAAGCGCTTCAGACGAATGGGTGGGGCTGAGTAAATCGTACCGATCGCGGTGCTGAGCAAAACGGTAACGAACAGGTAGCGATTGACAAGTCCAGAGAGTGCGAGTCCGAGCGTACCGAGGACTGCCACGACAGCAATGCCTTGGGGGACGCTCATTGCCCCTGAGGCTAGGGGTAAGTTCGGTTTATTGACGCGATCGATCTCGATGTCGAAGAGCTGGTTGAGCCCGACGATGTAAACGTTGGTGCTCAAACAGACCAACAACGCGATTGCTACACTTTCCCAACCGGCGTACCAGAACTGACCGGGTTCCCGAGCCAGCAGATACAACCCCAGCACGCTAGCTGACGTGCCGTAAATCGTGTGGGGACGAGAAAATTTCCACAGAGCCTGCAATTTCGCCATCGCCGCTGAGACGGTGCCAACAGGCGACACTTCGAGGCGATCGCTCATGGTTTTGTCGCCGTCAGCAGGCCGAATTTGACCAATCCACGCGCGTAGCCGCGCGACATCAAGCGCAGCGATAGCGTTGCCCGTACGGTTTGCCATCCTGCCATTAGCACGCGGGGCAGCACGAATAACTCCTTGGCTGAGTCAATCACGACGTCCCAGAAGGGCGCGACTTGCTCTGACCAATCCGCCGTCCGGATTCCTTGCCACTGCTGCGATCGCGCGATTTCTTCGTATGCCGATAGGCTAACGACGTAAGGAAGACAGTAAACGTCGCAAATTTTTTCGAGGTGGCGGCGTTCGTCGGCATTCAGTTCGCCTTCCCGATGACACCAAGTTGCCAGCGCTAGTCGGCCTCCCGGCTTGAGGACGCGCTGACATTCAGCCAAAAACTGATGCTTGTCAGCCATGTGTTCGCCACTTTCCAACGTCCAGACGAGATCGAATTGGTTATCGGCAAACGGCATGGCGAGGGCGTCGGCTACCTGGAATTGAGCCCGATCTCCGAGATCGAGTTCTTCCGCGCGGGCGCGAGCGCGTTCCGCCTGCACGGGACTGAGTGTGATACCAGTAGCCTCGGCTGCTAAACGTTCGGCCAAATATAAACTGCTGCCGCCGATGCCGCAGCCGACATCTAGCAACGTCGAGATCGCCTCAGCGTCAAGCTGGTCGTCATAACTCCAGTCCAAGAGGCGATCGATTGTGTCAATTTGCGCTTGTCGCCGCGACACCCGCGCAGCGCCCGGTTCGTAATAGCCGTGGTGCATGTGCTCGCCCCACACCTGCTCCCACAACCCCGATGACGCGTCGTAAAATTTGCGAATACTGCGGTTGAGTGCCGCCCGTCGCTCGGGGGAGAAGGCCTCGGGTACTGCCGTTTTTGTCACTGGGTGTCTAGATCCTCAAATGGCATCGAGTCGAAATGCGCGGTGAATGCTGCGGAGCGCGTTTTCGCCATCGTTCGCAGGCACCACACAACTCACTTTAATCTCGGACGTCGAAATCATCTCGATATTGATTCCTGCCGCTGCCAACGTCCGAAAGAGCAATGCGGCTGTACCGGGATGAGCCTCCATCTGAGCCCCTACGATGCTAACCTTGGCAATCTCTTCGTCGAGGATCACGTCTCCACACCCCAGCTCTTTCGAGACGGCCTCAAGTGTTGCTACAGCCGTATAGGCCTGCTCTGATGCCGCTGTAAAGGCAATATCGTTCGTGACCTGGCCGGCCTGATTTTGGAACTGGCTTTGGCTCTGCACGATGGTATCCACCACCACGCCAGCTTTGGCCAAGTACCGAAAGACTTTGGCCGCATAGCCGGGACGATCGGGTACTTGCAAAATCGCGAGGCGGGATTGATGGCGGTCGAGGGCTACGCCTCGCACGGGATGGGAGGAGGGTTCGGCTTCGTGAGTGGGTGGATCGGCGATCGCGAACGGTACGATTTGAAAATGCTGGCTTAATTGCAAGGCTGCATCGCTGGCGCTGCCGGCCGCAATCACGCAGCTAACCTTAATTTCCGACATCGAGATCATTTGAATATTGATGCCCGAAGCTCCCAAAACTTCGAACATCTCTGCTGCAATGCCGGGACGACCGATCATGCCTGCCCCTGAAATGCTGACCTTGGCTACGTTCGCATCGACTAAGAGCTCTTCCACCTTCAGCTCCTGAGCAATAGCATGGGCCACCTCCGACGCACGGTCGAGCTGGTAATTCTCAACCGTAAAGGCAATGTCGTTTCTCGCTCCGTCTGCTGATGCGTGAATCGATTGCAGGATCAAATCGACATTAATACCAGCTGCAGCGATCGCCTCGAACACCTGAGCGGCAATGCCAGGACGGTCGGGAACGCGTAGCAGCGCAATTTTGGCCTGCTCGCGATCGACCGTGACGGCATCTACAGCTTGAGCAAGCTCGATACCTGTTACCACCGAGCGCTGCGACGGCACGGGCGGACGTCGGCGCGACCAAGCCGATAGAACTGCCGTCCCGGGATCGTCTGTCATGCTAGAGCGCACCACCAGTTTCATGCCGAAGTTACGCGCAATTTCGACTGCACGCGGGTGTAAGACCTGGGCGCCCAAGCTAGCCAGCTCCAACATTTCCGAACTGTCAATTTCGGTTAGAAGTCGGGCCTCGGGCACCAAACGCGGATCGGTGGTCAAGATGCCGGGCACGTCCGTGTAGATTTCGCAGGCTTCGGCATCCAAGACCACAGCCAGCGCCACGGCGGACGTATCAGAGCCACCGCGACCGAGGGTGGTAATTTCAAAGTCCACCAAACTCGAAATTCCCTGAAATCCGGCTACCACGACGACTTCGCCTTGATTGAGATGGCGCCAGAGGCGGTCGGAGCCAATTTCGATGATGCGGGCGCGATTGTGCTCGCGCTCGGTCAAAATTCCCACTTGGGCTCCTGTCATCGACACTGCCGGACAGCTCAGCTGCTGTAACGCGATCGCCACCAACGCGATGCTGACCTGCTCGCCCGTCGACAGCAGCATGTCTAACTCGCGACAGTAGGCCGGGTCCGTCTGGGGCGGTGGCGCTATCTCGCTGGCCAATCCCACTAGGCGATCGGTTTCCTTGCCCATGGCCGACACCACCACCACCACCCGATGGCCCGCTTTTGCCGTAGCTGCGACTCGCTCGGCTACCTTGCGAATGCGGTCGACCGAGCCCACTGAGGTGCCGCCATACTTTTGAACGATGAGAGCCATGCGATGTTGAATGGATGCGGTTCTGGGGTTTACTTTACTGCATCTATCTAGCTGCGACTTGCTGTCACTTATTCCAGAGGCTAGCAGTGCCAAAGTTCGTTATCGACTTGAGAAAATTGGATTTCTCCCCTTCCTTAGATTTGGGGGTCTGAGCTATGCTGGTATCCCTGGCAATGTTGCCGCGGTTTCTCCTTTACATCTGCGGTTGTTCGTGCATGTAATCGATCTGCTTGCGGCTGCAAATACGATCAGGTTGCACTCTTCCATAACAGCAAACAACCCGTCAGGTTGCATTCGTGCGGGCTTGCTTCTGCACATGTCAATTTTGTCTGTTTCGATCGCTCGTCCTATGAATCAATCTCCGCTGCGCTGGCTGACTGAGGAACGCGATGCTTGTGGTGTCGGCTTTATTGTCGATCCGTCCGGACACGTTAGCCACGATACGATCTCTCAAGCTCTGCGCGCACTCACCTGTATGGAACACCGAGGGGGGTGCGGTAGCGATAGCGATAGTGGAGACGGTGCAGGCATTCTGACAACCATCCCCTGGAGTCTATTGAACGATTGGGCTGAAAGCAAGGGTGTCGCGCTACCCGAGCCCGAAGCGCTTGGCGTTGGCATGTTGTTTTTACCCGCAGATGCCGCTTTGCGGCAACAGGTGCAAGAAGCGATCGCGGCGTACTTGAATACCACAGACTATCAGCTCGTCGGCTGGCGCGACGTGCCCGTGCGGCCCGAGGTCCTGGGTCCAGTAGCCCGCAACAATCAACCCGCGATCGTACAGCTGATACTCTCACATCCAGCTCTGCGCGGTGACGCACTGGAACGCTCGCTTTACATTCTCCGCAAGCGTCTATTTAAGCATTTGAGTGGCCAGTTCGGTCCAGACGCTTTTTACGCGGCATCGTTTTCCAGCCGCACAATTGTCTACAAAGGCATGGTGCGCTCGGCGGTGCTGGGCGAGTTCTACCTCGACTTGGTCAATCCTCAATTTGTTAGCGCTTACGCCACGTATCATCGACGCTTTAGTACCAACACGCTGCCAAAATGGCCTCTGGCGCAGCCAATGCGCTATCTGGGGCATAACGGTGAAATTAATACCTATTTGGGCAACGTGAACTGGATGACAGCGCGGGAGAGCACGTTCACCAACAGTACGCTGGCGGAGGCGATCGAAGACCTCAAACCCGTTGTTGATATCACGGCGAGCGACTCGGCTGGCTTGGATAACGCCCTCGAACTTTTAGTGCAGTCTGGTTACCCAGCCACTGAAGCTTTGGCTGTCATGATTCCAGAAGCCTATCAAAACCAGCCAGAGTTAGAGAACTATCCCGAGATTACTGCGTTTTACGAGTTCTTTAGCGGCCTACAGGAGCCCTGGGACGGTCCTGCTCAAGTCGTCTTTTGCGACGGCAAGACTATTGGCGCGCTGCTCGACCGCAACGGTCTTCGTCCAGCTCGTTACGCGATTGCGCGGGACGGTCGCGTGTTCGTCGGGTCGGAAGCGGGCGTGATCGATCTGGACGATGCGGACATCGTCGAAAAGGGTCGCCTCGGCCCCGGCCAAATGCTGGCTGTGGACTTGCAAACGGGCCAGATTTTGAAAAATTGGGACGTCAAACAGCAGATGGCGGCTCGCCAGCCTTATCGTGCCTGGTTGGACGAGCATCGCGTACCCTTATTGCCCGCTACGTTTGCGCCGCAAGTCGAATTGACGACCGCCGAACTGGTGCAGATGCAAACCGCGTTCGGATTCTCCCTCGAAGACGTGGAAATGATTATTGAGGCGATGGCTCAGAAGGGTAAAGAGCCAATCTTTTCGATGGGCGATGACGCGCCGTTGGCCGTTCTCTCTACGCAACCGCATCCCCTCTACGACTATTTCAAGCAGCGCTTTGCCCAAGTTACCAATCCGGCAATCGACCCGCTGCGGGAAAGTTTGGTCATGTCCCTCGACACCTGCTTGGGCGCTCGCGGCAACGTGTTGGAACCGACGGCAACAGACGCTCACTTGCTGCACCTCAAAAGCCCAGTTTTAAATGAAGCTGAGCTAGAAGCAGTTCAAAATTCTAGTTTTTCTGTCGCAAAGCTTTCTATCTTGTGGGCGATCGCCGACGGACCCACTGGATTGAAGACCTCCGTCACCGACCTGTGCGCCAAAGCGGAAGCAGCCGTTCGCGACGGGGCTGAGATTTTATGGTTGAGCGATCGCGGCCTCAACGCCGAGCGCGCCTTCATTCCGCCGCTGTTGGCTGTCGGTGCGATTCACCATCACTTAATTCGAGTGGGACTGCGCCTGCAAACTTCTATCGTTGTCGAGACGGCACAGTGCTGGAGTACGCACCACTTTGCTTGCTTGATTGGATATGGCTGTGATGCTGTCTGCCCGTATTTGGCCTACGAAACCGCACGACAGTGGTGGCACAAGCCCAAGACCCAATCTCAAATTGAAGCGGGCAAGATTGACGCTCAGTCTCTTGAGGAGGTGCAGTTACAGTACCGTGCTGCGGTCGAGGCTGGTCTGCTCAAAATTTTGTCTAAGATGGGCATCTCCCTGGTGTCTAGCTATCGCGCTGCCCAGATTTTTGAGATTATCGGTCTCAATTCTGATGTGGTGGATTTGGCCTTCCAGGGGACGGTGTCCCGCGTGGGTGGCTTAACCCTACCCGATCTCGCCAATGAAGTGCTCTCGTTCCACCAGCAAGCCTTTCCCGAGCTACAGGTTCGCCGACTGTTTAACTACGGCTTTATCCAATCGCGACGCAGGGGCGAATTCCACATCAACAGCCCCGACATGGCAAAGCTGCTACACCAGGCTCTTGCCTCTGGCGACCCCAATCACTACGAAATCTACCACCGCTACATCAGCGAGCGTCCTCCTACCGGACTGCGGGATTTGTTGGACTTCAAGAGCGATCGCGAGCCCATCCCGCTGGATGAAGTAGAACCTGCCGAAAAGCTATACGAGCGCTTGGCAACGGGTGGCATGTCCTTAGGTGCACTCAGCCGTGAAGCCCACGAGACATTGGCGATCGCCATGAATCGCCTCGGCGGTAAATCCAATTCCGGTGAAGGGGGTGAAGACCCCGAGCGCTTCCTCACGATCTCGGAGGTGACCGCAGACGGAACATCGACGCGCTTCCCTCACCTAAAAGGTCTGCGCTCTGGTGACAGTGCCAGTTCAGCGATTAAGCAGGTCGCTTCCGGCCGCTTTGGCGTCACGCCAGAATACTTGCTCAGCGCCCGTCAAATTGAAATTAAAGTTGCGCAAGGAGCCAAGCCGGGAGAAGGCGGTCAGCTCCCTGGGCATAAAGTCAGCCCCTATATTGCTTCGCTGCGCCGTTCTAAGCCAGGCGTACCGCTGATTTCGCCCCCGCCCCACCACGACATCTACTCGATTGAGGACCTGGCTCAACTCATCTTCGACCTGCATCAAATTAATCCTGCAGCCAAAGTTTCCGTCAAATTGGTGGCCGAAATTGGCATTGGCACAGTGGCAGCAGGTGTCGCTAAGGCAAATGCTGATGTCATCCAGATTTCCGGTCACGAAGGTGGCACGGGCGCGTCACCCTTGAGTTCCATTAAGCACGCTGGCGTGTCTTGGGAGTTGGGCATTACGGAAGTACATCGCGCCTTGCTAGACAACGGACTGCGCGATCGCTCTATCCTGCGGGTAGACGGCGGCATCCGTTCTGGCTGGGAAGTTGTTCTGGCGGCCATGTTGGGAGCAGAAGAATTCGGCTTCGGTACAGTTGCCATGATTGCGGAAGGGTGCATCATGGCTCGCGTTTGCCACACTAACAATTGCCCGGTTGGGGTCGCCAGCCAAAAAGACTATCTGCGCGAGCGCTTCCCCGGCACACCGGATGACATCGTTACCTTCTTCGCCTTCATTGCGACTGAAGTACGGCAAATCTTAGCCAAGCTAGGCTATCGTTCCATCTCTGAGCTGGTGGGTCGTTCCGATTTACTCAAGCCCCGCGATGGCGTTGAATTGACTAAGACCAGCACGATTGACCTCAGCTGTCTGCTCGACCTGCCGGATACACGCACCGATCGCACTTGGCTCGAGCATGAAGACGTGCACAGCAATGGCCCCGTCCTCGATGACGAGCTATTGAGTACGCCCGAACTGCAAGCAGCGATCGCGAAGTCCGGTCAGCTCTTCATTGAAAGCACGATTGTCAATACCGATCGCTCGGTGGGAGCTCGAATTGCCGGGGCGATCGCCAAACAGCATGGCAACAATGGCTTTGCCGAAGCAGGCGGACGCATCGAACTGAGCTTCTTTGGTTCGGCCGGTCAGAGTTTTGGCGCTTTCACTCTTCCCGGCATGGTGATGCACCTCATGGGTGAGTCGAATGACTATGTTGGCAAAGGCATGAACGGCGGTGAAATTATCGTTCGGCCTCCGGCTGATTCCCCACGCGCTCCTGAAGAGCACGTCATCATTGGTAATACCTGTCTGTACGGCGCGACGGGCGGGACCCTCTACGCTAGCGGTCAAGCGGGAGAGCGTTTTGCCGTGCGCAATTCTCTTGGGCATGCTGTCATCGAAGGAGCGGGCGATCACTGCTGCGAATACATGACCGGCGGCCTCATCGTCGTTTTGGGTAAGGTCGGTCGCAACGTTGGAGCGGGTATGACCGGCGGCATGGCTTATTTGTTGGACGAGGTTGGTAATGTACCGGCCAAAGTGAACAGCGAAATTGTCCGCATCCAGCGCGTTCAGTCTCCTGCCGCCGAGCAGCAGTTACGCACCATGATTGAGCAGCATCACGATCGCACGGGCAGTCCGAAAGCAGCTCGCATTTTGGCGAACTGGTCTGACTATTTGCCGCAATTCTGGCAGGTCATTCCGCCCTCGGAAGATAATACCGAACTGACTCACGCCCCAGTTCCTGAGGCGGTTCCTTCGGTGACGGCATGATTGAGTTCGCTCTCCATGTCTGACCTCTATTCCCATGCAGGGGCCAGCGGTTTTTGAGATAAGCAATATGCAATGGCAGTTCGAGAGCGGGGTCTGGGTGTTAACACCGCCAAGGCCGCGTGCCGTCGTACATTTTTTGGGAGGGGCTTTTGTTGGAGGACTGCCTCATCTAATTTATGACGGTTTACTCGCGCGACTGGCCCGGGTTGGCTGCGCAATTGTGGCGACGCCATATCCTACGTATCCCGATCACGCCGCGATCGCTAAGGCCGCTAGTCAGCAATTTCGCGCGACGCGTCAGCGGATGAGGTGGAGTAATCTACCCGCGATCGCGCTCGGACATAGTTTGGGTTGCAAGCTCCACCTACTCGATGCCTGCTGTGCCTACCAAACCGAAGCGGCAAGTGCGCCACTGCTACGAGGCGCTATCTTGATGGCCTACAGCAATGCCAGCTTTCGTCAGGCACTGCCCTGGAGTGGCTGGGTACCTGCCCCCCTAGCACCTGAATTCTCGCCAACACCGCAGGCAACCGAACGAGCCATTGTGCGACATTATCCGGCCGTACCGACGCTGGCGATCGCCTTCGAACGCGATGACATTGCTGATATGGACACACTACACGGGCAATTACAACAGCGATTAGGCGATTGTGCATTACTGAACTACCAGAAACTCGCTGGCGATCACGGCACCTCAGCAGGTAGCCGCTACCCTTTTGCTGCGGGCCAGAACTTTTCCCCGGCTGATGCAATTGGGCAGTGGCTATACCAATCCCTTAACGCCGAAAATGAGCGCTTAGCGCACGTCCTAGAACGATGGTTGTGCCGTCACTTCCTAGCCGTTTGAGAGGGGCGGCTGTTGGTTTCAGCCTGCAGGCGAGGCAAATTGCGATCGCCATAGCGCAGGATAGCTTCGAGGGCAAACAGGCGATTTTGCCAGGTATTGACCCGGTAAGAACGCTTTAGAGCTTCCAACCGCAGCCACTCGGGGAGATTTTCCCGCATGGCAGCCACTTCTGCTCGTGCTTGCCGCAAGGCCGATTCGCTAGGGGATTGTTCCAGCATCGCGAGCAGTTGGGCTGTTTTCTCAATCTGTTCCTGCCAAGCCATCAGAGATTGGTTGCCAATCCAAATTTGCTCGTTGTCTAACAAAAACTGCCATTCTTTCTGCAAGACATCGAAGCGTGCCACGGCAGCCCCAAACGGATTGCGGTAGGGCACCTGCGCGGATGGAATGCGCGATTGCTTTAGCACGCTTTGCAAATCAGTATTGAGCTGGCGCGTAGCGAATAGGGCGTAGCCTCCCGTCGGCAGATCCCGCACGACTTGCATCTGATCTAAGAATTCGACCCGAGGTAGATCGAGTAAGTTGACGCTGGGGAGGAACAGAACCGGAGCTTCACTCACGGCCTCTAAGGCAGGCTCTACCAGTTGTTCTAGGCGACGGGTATTGGCTGCGTAGGTCATAGGAACGAGCAGGTCGATATCGCCGCGCGAGATCCAGGTTTCCCACTGTTGTTGCAGCTTCTGCATGCGCTCGTTGCTGGGCATGGAATAAACGGCCGTGGACAAAATGACGCGCGAGTCAATGTCGCGGACGGTTTGCGATGCTTGGGCGACGAAGTTACTTACTTGGTCGGCACGAAACTGCGTCCACTGCTCCCACAGTTGGCGATCGCGTCGGGGATCGAGCTTAATCGGATCGATGCCCGCGCGACGTTCGAACTCCTGACGGGCGGCCCGACCGTAACCGAAAGTTGCCCGACTGCCCGGATTCTGGAATGGGTAGCGAATGTAATCGAGATGAACGCCATCGACGCCGTACTCGCCTACGATTTCGCGAATCATGGCAAGCAAATAACTGCGTACGGCAGGGTTGGAGGGATCGAGCCAGGTTTCCGGTTGACCGGGAGGAAATAAGCGACCGCGATTGTCCTTATTGGCCCAATCGGGATGGGCGGAGAGGACGGGACCCGGATAGCTGCGCGGTAGATTAATGCGCGGCAACGCGTTATGACGACTGTTCCCCGTTGCAAAGGTCCACATCCACGCGTGCAGCTCCATGTCACGCTCGCTCGCGAGCTGGACGGCAGCTTTTAGCGGATCCCAATGCTGGGTGAGAGGGTTTTGGGTTGGAGCAATGCGGCTGGGATAAATAGGATAGCCAGCGTTAATGGTTTCAAAAAAGACGGTATTGATGCCCGCTGCCGCTAAACGGTCAAAGACTTCAGCCAAGCCCTGGGGAGAGCCCGATTCGACAATCGTGCCCCGATCGAGCCAAATAGCGCGTACCTCGGGCAGAGCCGTGAGTCGATCGCTGGGATAATTCTTCCACAACCCCTCGATCGCGCGATCGTAGGCTTGCCGCGCGTAGCGATGGCGACCTTGTTGCACCCATTCCGGCAACATGTCGACCACTTCACGGGCTTCAGAAACGACCGCTCGATATTGTTCCGGTAGCACGTCAGCGCTGGCATCGGCGCTGGCATTAGTGGTGAGAATGGCACTTTCAACGCGGCCGAGTAAATTGCCTAACTCCAACCGCATCGACAGCATTTCCAACGTGTTGATGGGTAATTCAGAGATAGTGCGCTCAGTCGATTGAGCCGCAGCAGTGGCAGCAGTAGGATTAATCGCCAAAATTTTATCGAAGCGATTCAGAGCCGCATTCAACCACTGCGCGTCCAGATCCGCAGCTTCAGGGTCGAAGGGGCGATCGCCCCAGTTCCAGCCAAAATAAATGCTGTTTTGAGTCGAGACAACAGCCACCGGACGACTGGACTCGCTCTGCCAGGTTGCACTGAGGCGACTGAGCATGCCCGTCGGTACGAGGGTACCTCCTTGAATGCTGGTGGTGGAAGCCACGCTCTCAGTCCAATCATTGCCGGGATAAGTCGTCCGGGCGATAGGGGAGGGAGCGTCGAGCGCTTCGCTCCAATACGCGCCTGCCAACTCGCGGAATTTACTTTTGGCTTCGGACGAAAGCGTTTGACTGACAGGACCACTGGCAATCAGTAGACCGCCATCCTCTTTCATCCAAACCTCTACCGAATCCATTTGCTCGGCAGTTAACTGTACGGCATTAGGCAAGAACAGTACCTGCACGTCAGTCAGCTCGTCCCAGGCAACGTCCTCGCGATCCAACACCCGATAGTCGATGTCAGCTTGCTGCAATTGCTGCTCGATCTCCGACCATTTTTGATTGGCGGCCTCTTCGCGGACGACCGTGACGGTAGGTAGAGCGGTGGCAGGCAGCGTAAATCCTAAAGAAATTGCCAGAGCGCCTAAGCCAGCTAGAGCCTTAGGGACTCTAGACGCATACCCAAAGTGGAAATTGACATTAGAGATAGAGCGAAACGGGAATACCATGAGGCACGACACTCAGTAACGAAATGAATTTACGGCATGAGGGTACGCTAAATCTATCTATCATACCCGCTTCCCCAACAAAGACATCAGGGATTACTCCGGAAATTACCGCCCCAATATGATACCCAATCGGACGGACATACTTAACGGTCGCGTAATCTTTGTTGCTCCAGATCGCGCGAAAATAGATATCGACTTGACGTCAATACAATATTTGCAGTGCGAATTTGGACGCGCCGCACGCTAAGTGAAATGGCTTTAGGCTGGAAGTGACTCGGTCGTTCGCCACATTCCGCAAGGCCTCTATGACAGATAATTCCGCAGAGATGTTCCTCACTGCCGCTACATCTGGTGGTGACGAGGTAGAAGCGATTTCGAGTTTGCAGCAGCAAGCAGGAGGAACGTTAACGTCACTTGGCAATCGGGCAATACCTCTGAGTTTTCCCACTGACGAGCTAGCCTTGCAAGCCGCGCGTGAGGGAGTCGCTCTGCGCGATCGCTCGCACTGGGGCTGTCTCGAATTTCGCGGTGAAGAACGGCTGGATTTTCTGCAAGGTCAAACGACGAACGATCTAAAATCACTGCGACCAGGGCGAGGTTGCGATACCTGTGTTGTCACTTCAACGGCGCGCACGATTGACTTAACAACAGTGCTGGCAACTGCAGATGCACTGTTATTACTTACGTCACCCCAGCGTCGACAAACGCTTCTGAATTGGTTCTCGCGTCTGATTCGCTTCAGTCGAGCTGACATCGTCGATATTAGCGACACTACTGCCTGTTTTGAGCTGTTGGGACCGGAGAGCGATCGCCTCGTGGTCGAACTAGGCGGTAGCGAGTTAGTTGGCCAGCCTGATGCCAGCCATCTGGAAGTGACGATGCCCGATTCGGACATCCGGATTCGCCTGGTTGTCGGCAACGGATTGGCGTTACCGGGCTATCTGGTTACGTGTCATCGCGTCGATGCGGCGTCCGTTTGGCAACGCATACAGCAGCAGGCCGTACCCATGGGAGAAGCGGCTTGGGAGTGCTTGCGCGTTCGGCAAGGTCGCCCGATGCCCGATCGTGAATTGACGGAAGCATTCAATCCGCTTGAGGCAGGGTTGTGGCATGCAGTGAGCTTAAACAAAGGATGTTACATCGGCCAAGAGACCTTAGCTCGGCTGAAGACTTACAACGGTGTCAAGCAGCATCTTTGGGGCCTGAAACTAAGTGCCGTTGTCGAACCTGGAACTCGACTGACACTAGAGGGCGATCGCGCTGGGGTTGTGACTAGCACTCTTGCTGATGAGAGCGCTCCATTCGGACTCGCTTACGTACGACGGAAATACGCTGAATCGGGGCTAACGTTGCAGGTAGGGGAGTCGGTCGCGGGAGAATTGGTGGAACTACCTTACGGTCGCAGGTCTTTCGACTGAGTCGATTCTCGCTAGTATTTGTGAGATGCCCACAGCATTGAGTAAGTGCCTCAGTTGCCGACAGGCTTGCAGAGCAGCTGAGCTGGAAATATGCGTGCAGGAGATCGAGATGGGGCGGAATGCGGTCAAGCAATGGCAGGCAATCGCTCTGGCATTGGGTCTAGCAATTGCGTTGGCTTGGGGATGGTTCCCTTCCACTGCTCGCAGTCAGTCGCCTAATTTGGCTGAGTCACTGAATATTCCCCTTAATACTCTGCTAAACGGTGGCGAAACGACGGGAGACTTTGCCATTGGGGGTGTTTATCTGGACGGACGGCGTGTATTTGTAGTCACGGCTCCCTCAGCTAGCCAAACTGACCAGGATACCGGACTTTCTCCCATTCAACAGCGGGTCAATATTATCGAACGACAGTTGCGAATATTGGCCCAACTCTCCTTCGATCCCAACACACTGCAAGCTCGCGTCAGTCGCGATCCGGATACGAATGCCTCGATCTTGAGCGTCCGAGTTGAGGCTGAAGCAGGACAAACATCGGATCGATACGTGATGACGATCACGGCTAACGACCAACAGCTTCACGGCGTTAATTTCGACGATCTAAAAAGCAGTGTTGAAGTTGCCTTGAGGCAAGCGCAGCGGGAACGTCAGCCTGCTTATCTAGCACGTCAAGGAGCGATCGCGCTGAGCCTAATTGTACTGGTATTCATTATCAATAAAGTGATTGAGAGGTATCTGAAGAATCTAAAGCAGCAATATGAAGCAACTGACACGGAATTGGAAGCTCTGGAGGAGTCATTAAACGCAATCGCGATTCCACCAACAACTGATGAAGCGGAAAGCTTAGAACCTGAGCAAGCTGAAGCTGCTGCTCGAGAAGTTGCCATTAAACAACAACTAACGCAGAAGCAGAATCGTCGTCATTTATTCG
>JBCBVC010000081.1:0-19792 GCA_039817845.1 Cyanobacteria bacterium J06642_2 | reverse complement strand
CGCCCCTCAAACTGTCAAATCTGCTTTATGTATCGGCTGTAGCTCGACGCGACCAAGTTTTGTCCCTGTACTTTGGTTTAGATGTCCCAGAAGTTAGAATTTTCAACTTGCTCACGTGCAGATTAGCGGGAATGCATCGAGTGCATTGTGAGACACCGCCTCTCAAGCACCAAAACCACCGTCAATCGTATGTTGTGCTCCCGTAACAATGCCAGCTTCAGGACCTACTAGGTAAGCCACCATTCCTGCGATTTCAGCAGGTGTGGCGTGACGTTGGATAGCCATAAATGAATGCATCGCATCCTTCATCGGACCGTCAGCTGGATTCATATCAGTATTGACCGGGCCGGGTTGCACGCTGTTAACCGTAATCCCGCGCGGGCCAAAATCGCGAGCTAGTCCACGCACCATTCCTTGCACGGCTGATTTGGTCAAAGCATAAGCCGCACCACCAGGAAAAGGCATCCGATCGCCGTTGACCGAGCCGAGGATGACAATCCGGCCACCTTCTGGCATCTGTCGCGCGCCATCCACCGCCGCATGGTAAGGGCCGCGCACATTGATGTCAATCATGCGATCCACGTCTGCCGGGTCGATATCCAGCGGATCGCCCATCACTAAAATTCCGGCATTAATAACCAAAATATCCAGCGGGCCCTGAGCCGAGATCGCCTGACTCACGGCAACGCGATCGCCACTATCTACTTGAGTGGCTCGGGTTCCCGTTTTCTCCGCCAACGCAAGTGCGGCCTCAGTCGAGCGACCGTAGGTAAACTCCGTGGTTGCTCCATCTGCACTCAAACGCTCCACAATTGCGGCCCCAATACCGCGACTTCCGCCCAAAACCAAAGCCTTCTTGCCAGCCAGACCTGCCATAACTGCGCATCCTTCAATTATCTATCGACTACTATAAAAATAAATTAGCAGAAGTCTTGGGATTAACCTAGTGGTCGCTAAAAAAATATCTGGGCGGGGCCGACCGCGCAAGTTTGACCTCGATCGTGCCGTCGCAACGGCCAAGGAGCTTTTTCATCAGCGGGGGTACGACAGTGTTGGCGTGGCGGAACTCAGTCAGGTAATGGGAATTACCGCGCCGAGTCTTTATGCCGCCTTTGGTAGCAAGAGTCAGTTGTTCGAGCGCGTCTTGCAAGATTACGTTCGCACCGATGGTGGCTGGTTGCCCGCGGCGATCGCGCAAGCTGAGACTGTCGAGGGATCGATCTCGTGCTTGTTCGAGTGTGCAGCAGAAGCATATTCGGCAAATCCATTGCAACTCGGCTGTTTGGTGCTCGACGGTACGCGCAACTGTACGGACGAGCGCGTCTGCCAGCGGAGTGCGGAATTTCGGCAGGCCACGCGGGACCTCATCCGCGAGCGTATTGCTACCGAGTTCCCCGAACAGGCTGAGATGCTAGCGAACTACGTTTTTACAATTCTGATGGGATTATCAGCTGCCGCTCGCGATCGCCGTCCAAAAGCCGAGCTGCTCTCAACTGCTCGCATTGCTGCAGCCGGGTTTTCTGCCCACATCCAGGATGGTCATCCACAGTCAGTCAACCGAACGTAGAATTCGCATTGGTGAATTTCACGATCGAAGTCCAACCACTGCCATCAGTCGTTGTCGCCCACCTGCAAGAAATCGCTATTGAGCGAATGTCAACAAAAGCCAATCTATGCGTGACATCCAAAAGTTTGGGGTAAGTTGGTGAACGACTGTCTCTGCACCGTACTGGCAGCTTTATCATGACCGATTTGAGCTTAAAGGATGCCATTGGCCGCGTCGTGCCCGTGGAGCTGCAAGAAGAAATGCAGCGTTCCTACCTCGAATACGCCATGAGCGTGATCGTGGGCCGGGCCTTGCCAGACGTACGAGACGGCCTCAAGCCAGTGCACAGGCGCATTCTGTATGCCATGCACGAACTAGGGCTGACCCCGGATCGCCCGTTTCGGAAATGCGCTCGCGTTGTCGGAGACGTGCTGGGTAAATACCATCCCCACGGCGATCAGGCCGTGTACGACGCGCTGGTGCGGATGGTGCAAGACTTCTCCAGTCGATTTCCGATGCTGGACGGTCACGGCAACTTTGGTTCAGTGGATGCCGACCCGCCTGCAGCCATGCGCTACACCGAATGTCGACTGGCACCGGTTGGCAATGCCTGCTTGTTGGAGCAGGTCGGGGAAGCAATCGTCGATTTCGTCCCCAACTTTGACGGCTCGCAACTCGAACCCACGGTGTTACCAGCCCGGTTGCCGATGCTGTTGCTGAATGGCTCCGACGGTATTGCGGTAGGGATGGCGACTAAAATCCCGCCTCACAATCTGGGAGAAGTCGTCGATGCTTTGCTAATGCTGGTCGATCGCCCCGATGTCACGCTGGAAGCCTTGCTAAAAAAGTTACCCGGCCCTGACTTCCCGACAGGGGGGGAGATTGTCAATCGCGACGAATTGGCAGAAGTTTACCGCACGGGCCGGGGCGCGATCGCGCTGCGTGGTGTCGCTACCTTTGAAGAAATCCAGCCGGGCAAAGGTCGTCACCGCCGCACGGCGATTGTAATTACCGAATTTCCGTATCAGGTGAACAAAGCAGCCTGGATGGCCAAGGTTGCGGATTTAGTCAATCAGGGAAGGCTATCTGGCATTTCCGACTTGCGCGATGAATCCGATCGAGACGGCATTCGCATGGTGGTAGAGCTAAAAAAAGACGCTCGGCCTGACATCGTACTCAATTTGCTCTATAAGCACACGACTTTACAAACCAACTTTGGTGCCATTTTATTAGCGCTTGCTGATAGCGAGCCGCGGCAATTTTCTCTTAAAGAACTATTACGAGAGTTTCTCGATTTTCGAATCGAAACCTTAACTCGTATCTTTACCCAAGCACTGGATCGCGATCGCGATCGCCTCGCCGAACTCGAAGCCATGTTGATGGCTTTAGAGAATTTAGATGAAACTATCGATCTCTTGCGCAACGCTCCGGACGGCTCGACAGCCAAAGTTCAGCTGCAGGACTTGTTAGACTGCTCCCCCAGTCAAGCTGATACGATTTTGGCCATGCCGTTGCGACGCATCACAGGCCTAGAGCGGGAACGGCTGGAGAAAGAGCGCGGAGAAGTTGCTGCCAAAATTGCCGAACTCGAACTGTTATTGAACGAGCGCGATCGCCTGCTGGAGTATTTGAAAAAAGAACTGCGCGCGCTCAAGAAAACTTACAACAATCCTCGCCGGACGGCGTTTGCCGATACCGAAACAACACCGGAATTAGAGGAAACCGATCTCATTCCCAATGCGCCGGTCGTGCTGCAGCTCACCCAAAAAGGGTACGTGCGCCGTTTACAACCCTCTGCGTTCGAGCGTCAAGAAAAAAACGACCGGGGCATCCAAACTGATGTCGAGGACTTCGTCATTCAGGCTCAAGCCACCGAACTCCATCAAGATTTCCTCGCGCTCACGGAGACGGGTAAAGCATTTTCGCTCAAAGTCCACGAAATTCCAGCCACATCGGGGCGATCGCGAGGTACCCCGTTAGTCACCCTGCTGCCCACTCGCGACCCGGTGGCAACCACCGTCACCTTGGCAGACTATTCTGAAGATACAGACTGGGTATTCCTCACTCGTCGTGGACGCGTCAAGCGTTTTCCTCTAGCGGAATGTACGAATTTGACAGCACGCGGCTTGACCGTACTGAAGGTAAAGGAAGACGATGCCCTTGGGTGGGCTGTTCTCTGCGACGCTCCGATTTCAGCTAGTGTCGCGATCGCCACCTCGTCTGGCCGAGTTTTACGGCTACCTCTACGCGAACAGGTACCCGTGATGGGCCGGACTGCGATCGGCCATCAGGCGCTGCGCCTGCGTCGAAAAGAAACAATTGTCGGCATGGTGGTAGTGCAGGCGAATGACACGATTACTTTCGTAACCGCGAAGGGACATGCCAAACGCATGCCTGTTAGTTCAATTCGGTTGATGGAGCGGGGGTCGGTAGGCATGCAGGCCGTACAGTTTGCCCTCAAAACGGACTCGTTAGTTGGGATGGTAGCAGTTCCAGCCGCAGCAAAATTGTCATGGACGACGACGACTGGACGAATGTTGCGATTGGCCGTGACTGATATCCCGGTGGAGGATCGCGCTAGTACCGGCAAGCGTTTGTTAACAACAGGCGCTGGAGAAGCCATTGCTGCTGTCAATGTCGTCTCTGCTGCGATCGACTAGCTTCCAGGTGAAACACCAGTGGTCGATACCACCAGCATCCGACATCGAAATCGGAGCTCGCGAAGTCCACGTCTGGCGGGTGCGCGTGGCTGAGGAAATTGCCCGACGCGATCGCTGGCGCGCCCTGCTGTCTGACGACGAACGAGAACGGGCCGATCGGTTTAAATTTCAGCGCGATCGCGATCGATTCACGGTAGTACGTGGCATATTACGGACGCTTTTGGGACAGTATCTCGGTAGAGAGCCTCGACAAGTGAAATTTGTCTATGGTAAGTACGGTAAGCCCGAGCTAGCAGCACCGCTAGAAGACCATCCTCTACAATTCAACCTGTCGCATTCAGGAGATATGGCGCTGGTAGCCTTCTCACAGGAAAAAGCCGTCGGGGTAGATATCGAGCAGATGCGCGCCGACTATCCTTGTGAAGACATCGTGCGACGCTTTTTCTCGCCCAACGAACGCGAGCAATTCAATCAGTTTCCTGATGCACTCAAACCCCAGGCGTTTTTTCACTGTTGGACGCGCAAAGAAGCATTCGTCAAAGCCCTGGGAGGCGGCATGGCTGGCGTACCACTCGACCAATTCACCGTAGAGTTTCGGCGCGATCGCCCAGCAGCATTGCTTCAAACTAACTGGGTCGCTGATGCATCTCAAAACTGGTCGTTTCAAGACCTTCAAGCTCATCCCGAGTATGCAGCAGCAGTAGCCATAGCAGCTTGTGGGGTCAATTGGCAGTACTGGGATTGGGGGTTGGGTCCACAGTAACGCCCATGCTGTTTTAGGCCCATACAGGTGGGTATGCTATATTCATTAGCGCTTTGCTGGTGTAGCTCAGTTGGTAGAGCAGCGGTTTTGTAAACCGCCGGTCGCAAGTTCGAGTCTTGTCACCAGCTTCCTGTTTAATAAGTACTTACAGCCCTCAGTACGGGGACAAAAGTTGTATGGCTTGATTGACCTCGGAGCGCCGTAGAGAGAAATCACAGAAAGTACGGCGCAGAAAGTCACAGCCGCAGCGGAACAGACTTTTGGCTCGCCGCCCATGAGCTTTGAGGGGAATTGGAGAGCGCTGATGGTGCCAAAGCCCACTGAGCATAGCCCAACAGAACGCCAAAGCCAGCAGTGCCACCAACTTACTCAGGCGCTCGGGATGACAGAAATGAGTCGATTCGAGGTTGAACCCACGGGATTTGAGCGCTGCAAACAAGGTCTCAATCCCCCAGCGCAAGCGGTAGTCCGCCAGCGCTGTTTGAGGACGATGGGTGGTTGCCACAATGAGTAGCTCTCCATCCGATAAGCGAGTGGCCACAACATAGACATGACGCCCCCAAACCCAGCGTTTGCCAGTGAGGATGCGCTGCTCATCCACGGGCAAACTGGCAAACATCTGCTCGCCCGTCCAAGAGCTCTTTCCCGAGCGGGAAGTGTTCCGGTCACTTTGGCGTACTCTGAGCCGGAAAGGAAGCGCTTTAGGCACCATCAAGAAACTGAACCAGTCTTGGCCGATAAATTCTCGGTCGCCCGTTAGACAATGAATCTTGACCTCCGGGAAGACGCGCTCGAAGCGCTCGAGCAAATCCATGCGCTCGTCACTGTGGCTATTGCCCTGTTTGTCGAGCATCGTCCACATCAACGGAAAGGCAACCCCCTTGTGGATAATCCCCAGCATCAGGATGTTGAAAGTGACCGCGCCGAATGACCAAGTGGTACGGTCGAGACTCAGCGTCCAGGGTTGCGGAATCCGACTCCAACCGACGATGGCTCGGGCAATCTCATCCAAGTCGATGTCAAAGCTTCTGAAAAAGCGGGTCAATCGCTTGTGGTTGGATTCAGTTTGAGCCCGATTGGCAAACACCGAGGCGAGCCTATCCAAGTTGACAGTCTCGACGCGGAACAAGGCGACCAGGAACAGAGCGAGGAAACTCAGACGAGCCCCATGCCAGGGGAGGTGGGCTCTCAGAGCGGTTTGAATTCGGCTAATCTCGTGCATGAGGAGGTCAAGCTCAGGGGTGTGATGATTCCTTAGCTCACCTCCTCGCCCCTCAAACTGTCAAATCTGCTTTATGTATCGGCTGTAGCTCGACGCGACCAAGTTTTGTCCCTGTACTTTGGTGCTGGGCATACTATCTGAAGTTTGGCGACAGGGAAAGTATGCATCGCGAAGGCATCAAACGTCAGGCAGCAATTTTGCTCTCCGTCGGGTTCGTTAGTTGTACGGGCTGTGGGCGTGACGCGAGTGTTCCAATAGTGCATTCGCCGACCCGCACGCCCGCTATCGTTTCCGTGCGTGCTGCAAACGAAGAGAGCGCCGATCGCTTCACTCATGCCGCTTTGGCATTGGCAGCCTTCAACCTACCCAATGATTCCGCTGATGCAGAGCTCGCCGCCGGACTGATCCTGGGCGACCCGAGCGCGATTTCCAACAGTTCCCAGTTCTTTCAGCCTTGCGCTGATATCGTCGCGCCTTTTGACAAACTGACATTGCTAGACGTTGCAGCGCTTGTGGCTGCCGAATTAGCTTTTGAGCCTTTTACCTCCAACAGAGACCTCGCCCGCGCGATCGCGACTTTGACTTCATCCGTACCGCTCGACGACGAGGCGATCTCCCGCGTTCCCAGCGCAGAAACGCCGTGTTCCGATCCAGAACCTACGCCAAGCCCTACTTCTGTTCGTAGTGCCGTAGGGGAGCCGATCGCCTTTTCCTGTGCCGATTCAGAAGCTAGCATCCGGGTTCGAAATGGTCCGCGCGTGACGTTTGACAGGACTTCGATTTACATCGGCTATCAGCAAGTATCGAGCAACAATCAAGATCCGCGTTTGGCCCGCTTCGATAATGGCCGACAGACTTGGTGTCGGGATGACTATGAAGTTACGGGTGACGACAGTCAGGGATACGGACTGATTTGGGATGGCGATCGCCATTTCTACGCGGTCTTTAGTGCAACGGGAAGCCAAGGGGAGTCTTCAGAAGACTTCCGCGAGTTTGCCCGCGACGGCTGGTTGAGCAGTTATGGTCGAGGCGGCGGCCCCAAGGTTGCAGTAATCGCTCGCATCGATCCCGATACGGGTGATGTAGAAAGAGCGAGTTTTCTCACCGCACAGTTGAGCAACGGCAACAGTAATACTGTCGTTGTTAAGGAGTTAGATTTCAGCAGTAACGAGTTGACCGTGCGAGCTGACTCGTTTTATTCGCCGCGTCGGAGCGATCGCACTCCGTTCAACTGTGACGGAGCCTCACCGTTTGATTACTCCATCAGCTTTTCCACCAGTCTTCAGAACGCCATCCGCGCGAACGTGCGCAATACGGACACGTCATCATGTCGCTGAGAACAGTCTCTTACCAAAGGAACGCGCGCTTGATACAGGATGGAATCTACCGATAATTCGTGAACTGTAGCGGTACGGGGTAGTCCTCTTGACGGAGAGCTTGAATAACTTCTTGGAGGATGTCTTTATCTTTCGCCGTGACCCGGACAGCGTCCCCTTGAATAGAGGGCTGCACTTTTTTAAAGCTGTCTTTGATCGTCTTACTAATCTGCTTGGCTAGATCTTTTTCAATACCTTGCTTGAGACTGACGGTTTGGCGGACGCGACCGCCACTGGCGGAGTCAGCAGGCTGAGTAAAGTCAAAAATCTTTTGAGAGAGATTGCGCTTTGAAGCTTTGGTACGAATGATGTCTTGAATAGCAGTCAGCGTCATCTTGCTGTCAGTTTCAATGACCAACGTCTGCTCGCTGAGCTCGACCTTACTGTCAGAGTTTTTAAGATCGTAACGGCTTTTCAGTTCGCGACTGACCTGGTCGAGCGCATTGACCAACTCCTGGCGATCGAATTCACTGACCACGTCAAACGAATATGAAGATGCCATGCGCGAACCAGCCTCCCGGCCAAACGAAAATCCACACCACATCCTACATGGAGTTTCTGCGAGTGCAGTATCACAGGCCGTATCATCCCTCAGCCGAGCTCAACAGCTTGAGTGCTGGCTGAGAACTGAGACAATTGTTTACGTTGGTTACAGTCTGGTGATAGCCTAGACTGCGGCACGAGCTGGGTAGTGACGCAGCCTCCTAAGGTCGAACGGCTGGAGCTTCGAGGCGCGATCGCACTCCTTACCCCCATCGCCACAATTTTGTTGTTACCCAGACTGAATCATCAGGAGCTAATTGCCAGCATGGTCACGACTACCGCCACTAATACCGGCTATATCACCCAGGTGATCGGCCCCGTCATCGATGCCGAATTTCCCAACGGCAAGCTGCCCGAAATTTACAATGCCCTCAAAGTGTCGGGAACCAACGAGAACGGCATTGCCGTGGACGTGACCTTCGAAGTGCAGCAGCTGTTAGGAGACAACCGCGTTCGGGCGGTGGCCATGTCGTCCACCGATGGTTTGGTGCGCGGTATGGATGTTCTCGATACTGGTGCTCCGATTTCCGTACCAGTTGGCACTCCGACCTTGGGCCGCATCTTCAACGTTTTGGGCGACCCGGTAGATGAGGTCGGCGACGTCGATCGCTCCGAGACGCTGCCAATTCACCGCATGGCACCTAAGTTTGTCGAGCTGTCGACCAAACCCGAAATTTTTGAAACTGGTATCAAAGTGGTGGACTTGCTGGCGCCTTATAAGAAGGGCGGCAAGACCGGCTTGTTTGGTGGTGCTGGCGTGGGCAAGACCGTGTTGATTATGGAATTGATCAACAACATCGCGCAGCAGCACTCCGGTCTGTCCGTGTTTGGCGGCGTGGGCGAGCGCACTCGCGAAGGCAATGACCTCTACAACGAAATGAAAGAGTCGGGCGTGCTCGACAAAGTGGCTCTGGTATACGGTCAGATGAACGAGCCTCCTGGAGCCCGCATGCGGGTCGGCCTGACGGCTCTGACCATGGCCGAGTATTTCCGCGATGTTAGTAAGCAGGACGTGCTGCTGTTTATCGACAACATTTTCCGGTTCGTACAAGCAGGCTCGGAGGTATCCGCTCTGCTGGGCCGCATGCCCTCTGCTGTGGGATATCAGCCCACCTTAGGTACGGACGTGGGCGACCTGCAAGAGCGCATTACTTCCACCAAAGATGGCTCGATCACTTCGGTGCAAGCCGTGTACGTTCCTGCCGACGATTTGACTGACCCCGCACCTGCAACCACGTTTGCTCACTTGGATGCGACCACCGTGTTGTCGCGTGCCCTAGCGTCCAAGGGTATCTACCCTGCAGTTGACCCCCTCGCTTCTTCCTCCACCATGTTGCAGGCTTCGGTGGTTGGCGACGAGCACTACGCGACTGCCCGTGCGGTGCAGTCCATTTTGCAGCGCTACAAAGAGTTGCAGGACATCATCGCGATTTTGGGTCTGGACGAACTGTCGGAAGAAGACAAGATTGCAGTGGCTCGTGCCCGCAAAATCGAGCGCTTCCTGTCTCAGCCGTTCTTCGTGGCGGAAGTGTTTACCGGCTCTCCCGGCAAGTACGTCACCCTGGAGCAAACCATCAAAGGCTTCCAGCGCATCCTGGCTGGAGAACTCGACGATATGCCCGAGCAAGCGTTCTACCTGGTGGGCGACATCGATGAAGCCATTCAAAAGGCTGAAAAGCTCAAAGCTAAAGCAGCTTAAACAACTAACTCACTTAGCTTAAGAACGAACGAGCCCGAGAGTTTCTCGGGCTTTTGTTATGTAGGTTATGTGGGTTGCTATAGTAGCCGTCAAGCTGTTTAGGACGTTTTAGCTACCCAGAAACCAGGCGCAGTAGAGCCTCCGTGTCCTAACTAAAACGTCAAGAGCAATATTGAACGGGGCAATTTTCTAGAGTCTTTGAAGTTCTCTAACGGCTTGCTCTTCAGGAACCTTCACCCCATCTCGTTTGTAAGTGAGATGGGAAAATATCAGGAAGAGAGCTAAACCAACTAATGGGCTAATCAACGTTGGCATCCCATCGAACTCACTGGTGAAAATTGGATTTGGAATATACAACAGGGTATTGTCGATTCCAAATGTGACTGGCATTAACGCAAACAATGCTAAGCGCGTGAGCGAACCAAAGATAATACAAGCTAGAGCCCCTTCCCTAGTGGCTTTTGGATAGAAAAGTCCACCTGTTAATGGAACTATGAGCCCAGCAAATCCTAAATCAAATGCCAGCAACAGCAAGACACCAGTTTGTGGAACTCTTAGTGCAAAAAATACACCTAAAACCGTAATGACAACAGCCATGGCTCGCGTGAGTGCTAATAAGCGATCGCCGCTGCCGTGATGCTCGGTATGTCGAATCCCGAGCACATTGTGAGCAATGACAGACGAGGTTCCCAAGATGGCACCGTCTGCAGTTGATAAAGATGCGGAGAGGATGGCAATGATGACTAGCAAACTTAACGCAGGCGGTACCACATTTTGCAAGAGCGCGTAGAGAACCGGACCATCTGCTGTTACGCCAGCCTGTGCCAAAATCTGATTGGCTGAGAGTGCAATGAGGGAAAACGGAACGCCAATAATCACAGTCCCTAAAGCTCCGACAAAACAGGCTCTCTGGGCAGTCTCAGGACTTTCTGCCGCAAAGATACGGGCCATGAAGTCAATCGCAACGATATCTCCTAATCCGAGGGCAAGGAGCGTAGCCCAGTTAATGAGGGCTCCAGCGCTAGGTTCAGTCAATTGCTCGAACGCAAATGGACCGGTTGCAGCACCGATATCTAATCCATAGTTGCTGCCGATAAAACTAAATAAGAGAAGAGAACCTACTAGAGCGATCCCGACCTGAATGGCATCAGTGTAGGCCACAGCAAACAAACCACCACTCGCGGTGTATACCAAGACAATGGTTGCTAGTAGAATGACGCCGAGAACGTAACCAGTTCCCAAAAAGGACTGGAACAGATACCCTCCGGCGACCAGATTGCCTGCCAAGAGAAATGAAAAGCTAATCACCATCAAAATGGCTGCTACGCATTCAGTCAGTCGGCCGTATTTGACGCGGTAGAAATCAGGTAGGGTAATTAATCCCATCCTGTTCATAGGTTTGGCGAAGAAGAGGGCTGTGAGAAACAGACACAGAGCCAACCCGAGAGGCAATGATGCTCCGGCCCAGAAGCCAAACTCTGCCGACAGATCTGTATTGCCCAAAGTTGCATTAGAATCGACAGATTGAGCCATTAAGGTCGCTGCTGCTAGCGGGAGGGTAAGGCCCCGTCCAGCCACTAAAAAATTAACGCTATCTCCCTTAATTTGCTTCGCAGCATAAAACCCAATACCTAAGGTAGCTAGAAGGAACACAATAATTCCTCCTGGGAGTAATACTGACACCATTACCTCCCAAGTTAATAATCGACAGGTCCTTGCGCGCAACTGTCGCTTGCAAATCTGTCATTGATTGAAATGTAGCTTAGAGGGCCCTAACGCAAAAAACTGTATTTCAAATTACAAGCTAACTTCAGTGAAAGTCATTGGAATTGAGAGTTTGTAGGTGGGAGTAGTTTGTTTGGCAAAATCTGAGAGCGAGACTTCATTCTGCTCCGGCCTTACTGATATTGCTATTCATGTAAGAGGTCTAATGCACTTATTCCCAAGTGAGGTTTACATCTGTCTCGCCACATGCTTTCTGGATGACTGCAAGCTTACTTTGGGTTAGTCTTCCGAATAAATGAATCCTTTTCTTGCGATCGGGATAATGCTGGCCATAAACTGTAATCTGACCAATTGCATGTTTCCAGTTCTTTGCATTTTTAACTTCAATGATCTCAGTACGTGTCAATATATCTATCTTTCCTAATTGATCTATGTGAACTTCAGTTTCCCCACCTAACTTCCGGGCTAACTTATCCCTATACCAAGCTTCTGAGCCCTCGATGGGTGAATTGATCGCTGACTCATTCTTAGTCCCATTCAAGTAATTAAAAAAATTTCGAAGTTCCTTTCTTGCTTTTCTCTGGAAGAAGTTTGGTTTCTCTTTACGCTCTCTAGCCATTGTCTACTTTCTCAATAGTTTAGAGACACCGTAACCAGCTATTCCAACCACTGCGCCAACAGCGGCAACTGGAGTCATGGTTACCGCAACTGCTGTTCCTCCTACCGCCAACCCCATACCTCCAACTAGAGCTGATACGCTTGCACCTGCACCTGCACCAAGGGTCGCTGCACCAATTACGGTGGAATCTTGCTCTTCCACGGCCTTCTTGACACCATAAGCTGCTGCGCCTGCTACTGCTCCTACTGCTGCTACTGGGGCCATACCGATACCCACTGCCGTTCCTCCTGCAGCAAGCCCCATACCACCAAACAACGTTGATGTTCCAGCTCCAACGGCTGTGCCTACTCCAACTGATGACAATGCCTCTCGGACTTCTGAAGACCTTTTGGGTGTATTTTTACTCATTATTGGATGCCTTTTAGCTTTAGTTGAACAGCCATCTTATCTGGTACATTAGATGACTGCATTTATGTTGCCCCTGCAATAAATAAAACACTCAAAACGCACGGCATCGAACAGGCTCTTCCGTTTCGCACCAATCGTGAGTGGACAATCTCTATTGAGATAGTGCAACAGAACTGCGCGTGAAATTTATATTTGCTATTATTTCAGCCTGCAAAGGTTCGACGGCATCCGCTGCACCAGATTTATCGAATATGCTCCGAGTATGGCTTTATCTGATAACCGCTCTATTGACTCAACTAGCAGCATCTGCCTGAGGTTGCTACATCGGTATAAATTGTCGGGCCGAGGCCTCCTATCTTTCTATTCCACGCGACTGCCGTCTACCAAGATCAAATCGTCGCCTTCTAGCTCGGCCCACAAATCCCAAAACTCGCCCTCTGCGGCACCCGGTAGGAAGCCCTGCAAGGGGATAACTAGAGGCGGGAAGTGCTTGCCATCGTGGGGTTTGCGTTCGACGATAACGTCAATGCTGTCGCCTTGAGGAGAGATCGTGCCGCGAATGTTGAATGTGGCTTCAGCATCTTCAGGGGCAACCAAAAATCCCTCTTCAGGCTCGGCATCAGCTGTAGACATAATCTTGATGATGCCCAAGCCCATGCGGGTGCCCCGAGGTTGGGGATGAACGTAAAACCAGTAGGTTTGTCCTGACTCGACGCAAGCTTGGAACTTAGCCAGCAGCTCGAAACGTCCGGGCGTAGCTGGATACACGCGACCGTCAGGCGTCGTCAGCGTAGCGCTGGCATAGCTCGAACTGGGGGTCAAGGTTCCGCAAACGAGACCGAGGGCGCGGTACTGACCCGTGGTGGTGGTAGGAGGAATGAGTTGCATAAATGCGATTGTTACAGTCGAACGAATGGGAGTCGATCTACCTTACTACGTCAGCCTCAGAGATTCCAATTTGGGCTGAGGTTGTGACTGTATAAAAAAATCAAACTTGCGTTAATAGCGATCGCCATTCTTTGCATCTGGCGGGGGAGGCTCGATGGCAAAATCCGATTGGGCCATTCCATCGGTATCGGTTGCTACTTGTTGCGTACGGCTAGCCCCCCTACAATCGGGCTTACTCGTATTGAGTAGCCTCTAGGGTTCCGAGTAATCTCTGGATTAACTGACTGGACCGAGAGAGGCAGCCAGTGGTTTTAGCAGACTGGTGACACGGCGGGATAAAAGCCCGGGAGGTTTGTGTTTGACGTCTGCGCAGGCGCAAATGCACCGTGGTCACGAGGTCAGAGCATGTCAGAACAGAACAAACCGTCGCGGGAAGCAGAGTTAGGACTCGCACGAGAGAGCGAATTGCCTGAGGAGGGCTGGCAACGCGAGGTCGAGCGCGTGCTTGAATTCGGTTTAGAAGCAGCAGAGAGTATTGTCGATCGATCGATTCCGACCTTCTCGCGCGGTGAGTTGCCTCACTTTGCCGGGATCAACACGTTTTTGAAAGCGCCTTATGTCGAGGACGCGCGCGCGGTCGGAAATTACGATATCGCGATTGTCGGGGTTCCCCACGACTGCGGCACGACCTACCGCCCCGGTACTCGCTTTGGACCGCAGGGGATTCGCCGCATTTCCGCGTTGTACACGCCTTATAACTTCGAGTTAGGCATAGATTTACGCGAGTCCGTGACGATGGCGGATATTGGAGACGTGTTTACGATTCCGGCCAATATTGAAAAATCTTTCGATCAGATTTCTAAGGCTGTGGCCCACGTCTTTGCCAGTGGCGCATTTCCCGTCATTCTTGGCGGCGACCATTCCATCGGCTATCCCACCGTGCGGGGTCTCTGTCGGCATTTGGGTGATAAGAAGGTCGGCATCATTCACTTCGATCGCCATGTCGACACCCAAGAAACCGACCTGGACGAGCGCATGCACACCTGTCCTTGGTTTCACGCCACCAATATTCGCAACGCGCCGCCAGAAAACTTAGTACAGCTGGGCATTGGCGGTTGGCAGGTACCGCGTCAAGGCGTCAAAGTCTGTCGCGAACGAGCAACGAACATCCTGACCGTGACCGATATTACTGAGATGGGGCTGGATGCCGCGGCCGCATTCGCGATCGAAAAAGCAACGGCAGGAACGGATTGCGTCTACATCAGTTTCGACATCGACTGCATCGATGCGGGCTTCGTCCCCGGCACGGGCTGGCCGGAACCGGGTGGTCTGCTGCCACGCGAAGCCTTAGGCTTGTTGGCTCGCATCGTGCCGAACGTGCCCGTATGTGGCTTAGAGATAGTAGAGGTATCGCCACCCTACGATGTCAGCGATATTACTGCTCTCATGGCAGCGCGGGTCATTTGCGATACGCTGGCTCACCTGGTGCAATCGGGGCAGCTGCCGCGCGGCGGGCAAAAGCCTGACTACATTTGCGACTACGCTCAGCCGGAACTCGTGGCGGACTGGCGGGGGCGCTGATGCACGAAGTTGACATGACTGAAGCGCTGTTCGTCACGATAGAGGATTGGTGGGTGTCTCAGCCGGAACGCCCGCAAATCGAGTGCGTGCACCTGATGGTGGGAGATTTCACCTGCGTCGAACCCGCTAGTTTGGAATTTGCCTTCAACGCTCGCAAACAGGGCACGTTTTTGCAGGAGGCGGAGTTGGCGATCGCGCGGGTTCCGTTTGTGGCTTACTGCCATACCTGCCAAACAGAGTATTCCCCCGCGATCGGCGAACAGTATGCCTGTCCGACTTGTCAATCGCCACTAGAGGACATTCGCTCCGGGCGCGAGCTCAAGATCGACCGGTTGGAGTGGCGAGCTCCTGTTGCAATGGAGGTGACGTAGTGCACGAAGTGTTCGATACAGCGCTCGGTACGAACCTGCTCCACGCCAATCAGCATTTGGCTGCCCACAACCGCGATCGCTTTGATGGGGCGGATGTGGTCTGTCTCAATCTGATGAGCAGTCCTGGCTCTGGGAAAACGGCGTTACTAGAAGCCGCATTGCCGTTGCTGACGCGAGAGTTGCGGGTGGCGATCGTGGAAGGCGATATGACGACCCAGCTCGATGCCGATCGCCTGCGGGCTTGTGGCGTCCCGGTGATTGCTATCAATACCGGCAGAGCCTGTCACCTCGACGCCAAGATGGTGAGCGGCGGTTTGCTCCAGCTCGAACAAGATATCGCCGCCCTGACCGAATTTGATGTTGTCATCGTCGAGAATGTCGGAAATTTGGTTTGTCCGGCGGAATTCGAAGTAGGAGAACACGCCAAAGTAGCGCTGCTGAGCGTGACGGAAGGCGAAGATAAGCCGCTCAAATATCCGCTCATGTTTCAGGAAGCCAATTGCTTGTTAATTACCAAAACCGATCTCGCGCCGTTCTTGGACATTGATTGCGATCGCATAGCGAGCAACGTCCGCCAGCTCAACCCGGATGTCGACATTCTGGAACTCTCGGCCAAAACGGGGGTCGGGATTGACGCGTGGGTGCAGTGGGTGCGCGATCGGGTGGCAACGATACGACACACTCGAAAGTCCGAAGTTGTCGTCTGAAGAAGTTACACGTTCAGTTGATTTGTGGAGAGACCATCGTGAAACGACGTGCGTTATTAGCTCAGGGAACGGCTCTGGTCGGAGGAGCCCTTGTTGCACTCGGTGCATTTTCAGTCGCGAACGCACCCGTTCGAGCTGACGGCCACGAGCCGATCGTGATTGGTTATAGTAACTGGGCTGGCTGGTGGCCCTGGGCGATCGCGGCAGAAGAAGGATTGTTTGAGAAAAACGGAGTCAACGTCGAGATGCGTTGGTTTGACAGCTATCTCGGCTCGATGGAAGCGTTAGCAGCCGGACAGCTCGACGGCAATGCTCAGACTCTGAACGACACGATTTCGTTTGCGGCTGATGCTGTCAATGGAGAAGTGGTCGTGCTCGTGAACGATAATTCTGCAGGCAACGACAAAATCATCGTGGCCGAAGGGATCGACACCATTGCCGATTTGAAAGGAAAAACGGTAGCAGTTGAAGAAGGGGTGGTCGATGACTTTTTGCTGACCCTCGGCCTCGAAGACAATGGCATGTCTCGCGATGACGTGGTGATTCGCGGCCTAGAAACCGGGGCGGCTGCCGCTGCTTTCGCTGCCGGTCAGGTGGATGCGGTCGGCGCATTTCCGCCATTTTGGGCCACGGCTCTGGAACGTGAAGGTAGCAAAGAACTCTTCAGCTCAGCTGATTTCCCTGGCGCTATTCCCGATTTGTTAGTGGTGACGCAGACTTTGGTCGACGAGCAACCAGAGAAGGTACAAGCGATCGTCAACACCTGGTTCGATACGCTCGAATTCATGCAGGAAAATCCGGAGCGTTCGGACGAAATTATTGCCAAGCGAGTAGGCGTTTCGGTGGAGGAATTAGAACAATTTGAGGAAGGCACCCGCATGTTCACGATCGAGGATAATCTCGAAGCTTTTAGCCCTGGAGACAGCATGACGCACATGCCGTTTGCTGCCGAAGAAATGACCGAATTTATGGTCGGTGTCGGTTTTATCCCTGAAGGTCCAGACTTGTCGAAAATCTTCGACGATCGCTTCGTAAAAGCCTACGCCGAATCGCAGTAAGCGACGACTTTCCAGAGTAGTGCAGAGACTTGCTTCGTGACCCAAGACGCTGTCGAACGCGCATTTACCATTCCCGAAACGCGAGGCGGTCTGCGACCGACAGTGTTTTGGCGCATCAGCGAAGCTATTCCTCGTTCGTTAAGTGCACTACTGATGTTTCTCTCGGTAGCCGTACCGCTATGTTTGTGGTGGGCTATCTCCAACGGTCAAGTTAACGGTGAAGCATTAGTCAACGCCAAGTTTTTGCCCTCACCCCAAAATGTGATAGCTGCCTTCGAACGTCTCTGGTCGGAAGGCTTTCTGATTAAGGATACGTTTGCCAGTTTCTTCCGCGTCGTCACTGGATTTTTACTGGCGGCAATCCTTTCCGTACCCTTGGGTATTGCGATGGGATCGTTTGCAAGCGTACGTGCGTTACTCGAACCCGCGATTGGGATTATTCGGTATATGCCTGCACCAGCATTCACGCCCTTGCTAATCATTTATTTAGGCCTGGACGAACCTCCCAAAATCGCCTTGATTTTCATTGGCACGATCTTTTTCAATACGCTGATGATTATGGATGCAGTCAAATTTGTCCCTAAAGAGCTTTTAGAGGCAACTTATACGCTGGGAGGAACTCGACCTCAAGTTCTATTTCAAGTCATTACCCCCTATGTCGTACCGAATATTCTCGATGCTTTTCGTATCAATATGGCAGCATCGTGGAATCTCGTCGTTGTCGCCGAACTCTTAGCTGCAGACGAAGGGTTGGGCAAACGTATTCAGTTGGCGCAGCGATTTTTTAAGACAGATGAAATTTTTGCCTGCTTGATCGTGCTAGGGCTTATCGGGTTTGCCATCGATCTTTCGATGAGAGTACTGCAACGAGTGACTTGTAAGTGGGCGATCGACTGACGCGATCGCCCCGCAACTTCGGTCTTGAAGTCACGACAAACTACGCTAGGTCGAACAACAGAAACTCAGCCTCGTCAATTGCACTCAGCGCGAGCTTCTCCTGCTCGGCAATGGCTGCGCCATCTCCAGCTTTAAGCGTGATGCCATTGAGATCGAGCTGGCCGCGCACCACCTGTATCCAAGCGTGGCGATCGCTGGCTAATGCGTGTTCGACCTGCTTGCCTACGTCTAACACCGAAGCATAGAGCGTAACATCTTGATGCACAGTCACTGAACCCTCGCGACCGTCTCGGGAAGCAATGGTCCGCAAGCGGTTGCGCTTGTCGTCGTCCTCAAAGCGAATTTGCTCGTAGCCGGGCTCGAGGCCGAGGCGATCGGGCTGAATCCAAATTTGGAGAAATCGCACGGGCTCAGTTCCAGAATGATTGTATTCGCTGTGGGCTACTCCCGTTCCTGCCGTCATGCGCTGTACGTCGCCAGGATGCATGATGGAGCCATTGCCCATGCTGTCCTTATGTTCCAGCTCCCCAGCCAAGACATAGGAAATAATTTCCATATCGCGGTGGTGGTGGGTGCCGAATCCTTTACCGCCCTCGACTCGATCTTGATTGATGACTCGCAGCGAACGAAACCCCATAAACGCGGGATCGTAGTAGTTCGCAAAGGAAAAGGTGTGGTAGCTATCCAGCCAACCGTGATTGGCGCGACCGCGCTCTTCAGACTTACGAATGACAATCATGGTAATTTCCTCCCAAAAGGAAACAATTGCGATCTGGAATGACGCGTGACTCACTCATGAAGCCATCTACACCCTGCAAAGCACGAGTACAGAACCACCACCCAAGCTTTCATAATATGAATTCCCCACTAGAGGAACTCGCTACCCTGGTAAGGTGCTTGCCGTCGGAGAGATACCTTGACGGGCTGTAAGGACGTCAAAATGGTGTGCTCTAGGCTTGAGTTTGCTTCCCTGGGCTCGCACTAGGCGATCGCAGGAGTCATACAAATCTCGTTGTCCTCGAACATCTGGAACGCGAGAGTAGGGAAGAAAATAAATGCTTGATGTTTGCGTTCTATATCTACATTAGAGTGAAATATAGAATTTAGTAAGTATGCACTATTTGGATAGATACTTACTAAAAAGATACCGTGCTCTGAGGTCGCAGCTTGAAACCCACATCTGCAACTAAATCTATTACTTGCCCGGTCGAAACGACACTACATGCCATTGGCGGTCGCTGGAAAGCACTAATTCTTGGCGAACTGATGACAGGCGTACGTCGCTTCAATCAACTACACCGAGCGCTTCCTGAGATTACCCAAAAGATGCTGACCCAGCAATTGCGAGAACTTGAGGCCGATGGCATCGTTCGTCGAGAAGTATACGCGCAAGTTCCGCCTAAAGTGGAATACTCGCTCACTCCTTTGGGGAAAAGTTTGCAACCGGTGCTAACTGTCATGCACGATTGGGGCGTACGACATGCTGCCCAGATGCAACAGAAAGTTTGAACTCGTACTTCTTCTGTATCTCTACGTTCTAACCAGATGGCGAAGTCTTCTTCTCCGCTCGATGCTGCCAGTGACTTGCTCAAGAACTACGCACGTGGCGATCGCGAATTTCAGCGGATCAATTTGACAGGGGCAGTTCTCATCGGCGCGCAGCTTGCCGGGGCCAACCTTGCCGATGCCGATCTGAGCAAGGCAGCAATGAACGGTAGCATTCTCAATC